>CACEAQ010000001.1 GCA_902557605.1 uncultured Pelagibacteraceae bacterium
AAGATCCTTCATGATAGTTATTGTTGCAGGTCTTGGAAATCTACCTGCAGTAGCGGTTTCAGGAATGGGGTTAGGTCTTTTTGAAGAATTTGCTGATTATATTTTAGGGACAGAATTTAGAATAGGTGCAGTATTTTTACTACTAGTCTTAATATTAGTTTACAGAAGATTTAAACTTTCAAGAAAAAGGGAGTATTTAAAATGAGGAAAAGTTTTCTTATCCTATTTGCAATTTTATTCTCAACTAGCTTACTAGCTCATGAACCACCTAATTTTAACTCTAAAGACAATTGCAGAAAGAAATTATCAATGCTTCAAGGGATTGCAAAATTAAAAGGTTATGATGGTGGTGAAATAATCAAATTTAATTCATATACTGGATTTGACCAAAGAACAGTATTAATAGATGGTCATTTAAATAATCCTATTGAAATCACGGGATATCTTCGATTGCCAGAGGGAACAGGTAAAGTTCCTATTGTAATTTACACGCATAGTAGCGGAGGGCCAGGGGATTATATTTGGGATGATTTCGTATATCATGCTGCACACAATCTTTTAAAAGCTGGTATAGGAGTGATGTATATTGATAATTTTTGTCCAAGAGGTGCTAGAGAAACTTGGAGAGATCAATCCAGAGTGCCACTAATTAACGGTGCGATCGATGCGTTAATGGCTTTAAAAGTTTTACAATCTCATCCAAGATCAAACGGTAAATTTGGAACAACAGGTCATTCAAGAGGTGGAAGTAATTCTTTTTTCTTAGCAGACGTCAAACTCACATCTAAATTCCTTGGCAATACAAAAGGCTTTAACGCAATCCTTCCAGAGGCTGCAGAATGTAGGATGGCCGGTTTCTTTGCAGAACCAGAATTAACCTCTAATACAACGATGCTTGTTGTACATGGTGGTGCAGATGACTACACTTTAGCTAAGTTTTGCAAGGAGCACGCAGAGAGAATTAAAGCTCCGCCTGGAAAAGTAAAAATTGATATTAAAGAGGGTTGGTACCACGCATGGCATGCAGGTAAAAAACCATGGAGAGAGAAAATGGCGATGACACTTCATGATTGTCCAGATTTTTTTGTTGATAATGAAGGTCGATTTACAAATCCTATTTGGGTTGAGTGGATGGTAAATAAACACAAAAAATATGCTTCAGTAGAAGAATTTTATGAAGCTGCACAAAAAGATCCTAGAAAAGCTTGGAAAACTGGTTTTAAAGTTATGAAAAAAGAAAAATGTATTTCTAAAGGAGTAACTATAGGCGGAGATAATGCAGATACTTATATGCCTCAATTTATAAATTTCTTTAAGGAGAATTTATTATGATGAAACAAAAAGATTTAATTTTATACTCTGGTTTAATTATCTTAGGTTTAGCAGCACCTTATTTGTTTTCTGCTTTTAAAGTTCAGCTTACATATCTTTGTGTTTTGATCGTTCTAGCAATGACTTGGAACTTACAAGGTGGAGAGATGGGCTATAATACTTTCGGAAACATTCTTTTCTATGGTTTAGGAATGTATCTAACTGCCTCGGTTCAAGTAGGAATGTTTTTCCCGTTAGCTGAGTGGACTGAAAGTGGTGGAGAAAAAACATTTGTTCATACTACGGCACAATATTTTCAAGGAATAGGTGTCGGATTATTAGTTTCAGCAATTGTTCCTGCTGTTATCGCTGGCGCTATAGGTTATGCAATTTTGGGATTAAGAGGTCACTATTTTGCCATTTGTACTTTAGGTTTAGGTATCGCGGCAGGTGAAATTGCTGGAGGAATTGAAATTATTGGAGCTGGCCAAGGTTTCACTACACCACCTTTTCCTGCTGAAATAGTTGATACTGAAGCTAGAGGAAAATTTTTCTACTTTTTAAGTTTTGCATTACTAGTTGGAACATTTATTTTTGTTAAATACATTTATGGTTCTAGATTTAGATTAATTTTAAATGCGATAAGAGATAATGAAGATAAAGCAGAAGCAATGGGTATTCAAACTATGAAATATAAAATTGTAGGTTGGATGTGTTCAGCTTTCTTCTGTGGTCTTGCAGGTGGAATTATGGGTGGTTTAATTGGATATATAGACTCAACAGATGTTGCATTTGATGGAAGAGAGATGGGAGTATTTATGGTTCTCATGGCAATACTTGGCGGTAAAGGAACTTTATGGGGACCAGTAATTGGTGCAACTTTATTTCATTTTTTCAAAGAAGGACTATGGACGTTAATATTAGGCTGGCAATATGTTGCGCTGGGAGTTTTAATTGTTGTCATCGTAGTTTATTTCCCAGAAGGATTAATGGGTTGGTTGCGAGAAAAATATCCTGAAAGATTTGGTGAAGTGATAGATGAAAAAGATCGTAAAGCACAGGTGGAATTAAAATGAGTATTTTACAAGTTAAAAATGTAAGTAAATCATTTGGTGGTGTGCAAGCTAACGTAGATATTTCTGTTTCGGTAGAACAGGGATCTATAGTTGGCTTAATAGGACCTAATGGTTCAGGTAAAACTACTTTGTTTAATTCTATTGTTGGAACTCATCCGATTGATAAAGGATCAATTGTTTTCGATAATACAGAAGTTTCCGAAATGCCTGTGCCAGCAGTCGCAAAACTTGGTTTGTTAAGAACCTTTCAACAAACAAGAATTTATTCAAAACTTAATTGTGTAGAAAATATGCTTATAAGTCATAAAGCAAGTGACTCTGGATTTATTTTTGCAAAAGTACCAGTTGAACTTACTGAGAAAGCAGAAAATATTTTAAACTTTGTTGGTCTTTATCAAAAAAGAAATTTGAGAGCAGGTGATTTATCATTTGGACAACAAAAATTACTGGAATTAGCAATGGCTTTGATGAATGAGCCTAAAATGCTTTTATTAGACGAGCCTACAGCTGGAATTAACCCAACTTTAATTAACGGAATTATAGATAGATTAATTAAAATAAACAAAGATTATGGAATTACTTTACTAGTCATAGAGCACAATATGAAAGTAATTATGAGTTTAGCACAAAAAATTTTCTGTTTAGCGCACGGTAAAATGCTAGCAGAGGGTTCACCAGATCAAATTAAGAATGATAAGCGAGTAGTAGATGCTTATTTAGGAGCTCAATAATGGCAAATCAATACGATGTTTTAGGTAAAGCTCCTGGTTTAGAAGATTTAAATAACTTATCTCCTAACGACGTTCATCTAACTATAAGAGGTTTAAATGCCGGCTATGGAAAAATGGAGATACTACATAATTTTGACTTAACAGTCAGCAAGGCTCAATCGTTATGTTTAATAGGACCTAACGGTGCAGGAAAATCTACTATACTTCATTCTATTTATGGTTTTACAAATATTTTTGATGGTAAAATTGAATTAGAGGGTAATGAAATTACGACATTAACTCCTGCACAGAAGCTTAGTAAAGTGGGCATAGCTTATATCTTACAAGATAACTCAGTATTTCCTGATATGACAGTGGAGGAAAATCTTTTAATGGGTGGATACATTAAAGATAAACAGGACGAAGCTTACGAGGAAGCTGAGAGAATTTTTCAAAAATATGAAAGATTAAGAAATAGAAGAAATCAACCTGCAAAAGTTTTATCAGGTGGTGAGAGAAGATTATTAGAAATTTCAAGAGCATTAGTTATGAAACCATCAGTTTTATTAGTAGATGAACCATCGATTGGTTTGGAACCAAAGTATATAAATATGGTTTTTGAAATTTTAGAAGATCTTCAAAAAGCAGAGAAGAAAACAATAATACTTGTAGAACAAAATGCAAAAAAAGGTTTAGAGTTTGCAGATATAGGATACGTTTTAGTATCTGGTCAAACAGCTATTGCAGGTAAAGGGGATGATCTTTTAAAAAATCCAGATGTAGGAAGATTATTCCTTGGTGGATGATTAATTCACAAGCTTTCTTTACAGGTTTAAAATCCTTAAAAGGCGCGAGAAGTCCAGCTTTACCTTTGGCAGCGTGTTTTGTTGCTTTAGGCGCTTTACTCAAAGATGCTGGATTTAATATTCAACAGAGTGCAGCCTCAAGTTTTTTTACCTATGCACTACCTGGACAATTAGTAATGGCAGAGTCTTTATTACTAGGCACATCTATCGTAAATATTTTTTTAGCAGTTTGGTTAGTTAATTTTAGACTTTATCCAATGACAGTTTCATTGTTTCCTTTACTTGAGCATAAATCCCAACCTAAATGGAAATATTATTTATCTTGTCATTTTCTTGCAGTTTCATCCTGGTTAATTGCTAAAGACTCTTATAAAAAAATTAATGCAAAATATCGAATAGATTTTTGGATAGGTATTGGTACTGGAACTTGGTTAACCGCTGTACTTATGACAGTTATTGGGTATCTAGCAGCAGATCTTTTAAATAAAGAAATGTTAATTGGATTAGCAATTGTAAATCCAATTTATTTTTTTTGTATGATGATAGGTGCTATGAAAAATATAGCTATATCAATTTCGGTAATTTTAGGATCAACTTTAGGACCAGTAATTTATTTATTTTCTACTGAGTGGTCATTATTATTTGCTGGATTGATAGCAGGGACTATTGCCTATTTAATTGGAGAAAAAGATGGCAAGTAGTCAACTTATAATTTTTGCAATCATAGCGACTTCAATCGCTACATATATATCTAGATTCATGGGCGCACTTACTTCAGAAAAAGTTAGTGTGAAATCAAAAATTTTTAAATGGTTTAATTGTGTTGCCTATTCAACTTTGGCAGCACTACTTGGAAGAATGATATTATTTCCTGCTGGAGTTTTAGCTGACTCTGAGCTAACAATTAGACTAATAGTATTTTTTACTTGCATTGCTATATTTATAATATCTAAAAAAAATTTAGTGATTCCTACTATTGCTTCAGCGATTTTATTAAGTTTTTTGACTAACATTTGATTTATGGTAAAATTAAAAATGGAACCAATATTAGCAATTTTTATTGTTTTATGGATCATGGGCACTATTGATTAAATGAGTTTTTCAATATCAGATCATAATAACTCTAAAAGAGTTCGTGTAATAAAGTTAAATGAAAGTGACCTTGATAGGTTGATTTTTCCTTTTAAAAAACATTCAATTTTATCTTTAGAATATAAACCATTCTCCAGATTTAGCTTAGCAAAAAGCTTAGATGAAGTGTTTCAAAATAAACTAAGTAAAACTTTAAGTGAAATTCTGAATGATCGTAAAACTGGGACCGCTATTGTTGAGCCTAATATTAAAAATAAGAAATTTGATAAAGATTTTTTAGTCAAGCTTTCAACAGGTCTCGCTTATCTAATTGGTAATCCAAATTTTGACTCTATGACTGGCAAGTATTATGCAAGATTTCATGTAAAACACCAAGACAGTAGTGATTCTTATTTAAGAAAGGCGTATACAAATTTAGATCTTCACACAGATGGAACGTATGTAAAAGAGAAAACTGATTGGATTATAATGACAAAAATGGAAGAACAGAATGTCGGTGGAGGAGAAAGTGTAATTTTACATTTAGATGATTGGGAACATTTGGAAGATTTAAGTAATGATCCTGTGGGTCAAGAAGATTTCGTATGGGGTTCACCTAAAAGTAAAAATGTTGATTATAAAGTTGAACATCCAGTGTTTTCAAAAGATAAAAATGGCAAGCCAGTTATTTCCTATATCGATCAATTTCCTGAACCAAAAAATATGAAACAAGGTTTATTTTTGCAAAAATTATCAGATGCTTTAGAACAAAGTAAAAATAAAATAAGCTTTCCTTTGCCTGTTGGATCGACAATTTTCTCTAATAACTATTTTTGGTTGCATGGAAGAAAAGCTTTTAAAGAGCATTCTGGGTTATCTAGAGAATTATTGAGAATTCGAGGAACTTTTTTCAATTAATACATAGTTGACTCTAGATTAGATATTTATTTTAATAAGTATAATTAATAAACACAGGGGGAAATAATGTTCAATAAGTTCAAAAAACTTATCAGCCTAGTTTTCGCAACTGTTCTTTTGACTTCAGTTTCAAACACATCTTTCGCTGCTGACAAATTACACTTTGTAATTGGTGGTGGTGCTGGTGGTGGTTGGGATGGAACTGCTAGAGGAACTGGGGAAGCTTTAACTAAAGCTGGTTTTTTAAATAGTGCATCATTTGAAAATATGTCAGGTGGTGGTGGAGGAAAAGCTTTATCATACATGATAAATACTAAACCTTCAGATACGATTTTAGTTCAATCTACTCCATTAGTTCTTAGATCAATAACTAGACACTCTGGTTATGTAGATAAAAAGAACGCAGCTAAGGTTACATCTTATAAAGATGTAGTGCCAATAGCTGGTGTGATTGGTGATTACGGCGCAATTGTTGCAGCTAAAAACTCACCTTATAACTCTTGGAAAGATGTAGTTGCTGCTTACAAAGCAAATCCTAAGTCAGTTAAAATGGCTGGTGGATCTGTTAGAGGAAGTATGGACCATTTAATTGGTGCATTAGCATTTAAAGAAGCTGGTGCAAATCCAAATGATGTTGTTTACATTCCTTACGATGCAGGTGGTAAAGCATTAGCAGGATTATTGTCAGGAGAAACTCAAATTCTTTCAACTGGTTTGGGAGAAGTAATGGGTGCTAGAGATCAAGTTAAAATTCTTGGTATTACAGCGCCTAAAAGAGTTGCTGACGCTCCAGATGTTCCAACTTTAAAAGAGCAAGGTACTAACGCAATCTTCGTAAATTGGAGAGGTTTCTTTGGCCCTCCAGGTATGAGCGATGGTGAGAGAAAGAAAATTGCAAAAATGTTGGGCGATGTTCAAAAAACACCTGAATGGGAGGCAGTCAGAAAAAGAAATGCTTGGGTAAATATTTACAACCCAGACAAAAAATTCGTTAAATTTTTAGAAAAACAAACAGTCGAGATGACTGGATTGTTAAAAAATTTAGGCGTAATTAAATAAATAGTTAAGGAAAGAGCAGTGAAAATAAGTCCTTCAAAGATTATTTCACTGCTCTTTTTTATTTTTTCTGGTTTTTATCTTTATACAGCGCATCAAATTCAAGTTTTTACTTTTGATGAGAATGCTGCATTCAACGCAAAAACGTTTCCAATTTACTTAGGCTATGCAGGTTTAATATTTTCTGCACTTTACGTTCTTTTGCCAGAAACAAGACCTTCAAATGTAGATTTAACAGTTCTAGATTATAAAAAAACAATCACGTTGGTTATACTTATGATTTTATATGGACTAACAATTTTAAGAGTAGGATACTTTCTATCAACTTCAATTTTTTTAGTTTTATCTTACATTGTTTTAGGTGAAAGGAAGTGGTTATGGATATTTCTGTTATCATTTCCTTTTGTAGCAATATTTATGTATCTCCTACACGGACTATTGAATATTTATCTTCGTGATCCATTTTTAAAATTTATTGGAGTTATGGGATGATCGAAGGAATACTCATTGGATTAGAAACAGCTTTTTCATTAAAAAATTTAATGATGGTTATGATTGGCTGTTTTGCTGGAACCATAATCGGAATGTTACCAGGTTTAGGACCAATGACTGCAATAGCATTAATGATACCTATTACTTATGGTTTTGAACCTTCAACAGGTTTAATTTTAATGGCAGGCGTTTATTACGGTGCAGTTTTTGGTGGATCTACATCCTCAATTTTAATTAATGCACCAGGAATACCGGGAACTGTTGCAACATCATTTGATGGATATCCAATGGCGCAACAGGGAAAAGCCGGTAAGGCTTTGGCAATTGCAGCTTATAGTTCATTTGCAGGTGGAACAATTGCAGCAATATTTCTTTTGATTGCAGCACCAAGTTTGTCAAAAGTTAGCTTAGCATTTAGATCTCCAGATTATTTTGGTTTAATGATTTTAGGTTTGACAGCTGTATCTGCTTTTTCAGCTAAAGGACATTTTTTGAAAGCTATGATGATGGTAGTACTTGGATTAATGCTAGCAAGTGTTGGCCAAGATACTCTCTCAGATATTCCAAGGTTTACATTTCAAAATATGAATTTATCAGATGGTATAAGTTTTGTCTTAGTAGTAATGGCAACTTTTGCGATGAGTGAGGCGTTAACAATAATTTTTAAGGCAAACGATCCGACAAGAGTGGCTAAACAGATTTCATTATCACAACTAGGATCAATCAAATTAGATAAAACCGAGACAAAAAAGATGGTGACTACTATTCCTCGTTCATCAGTCTTAGGTTTTATTATTGGAGTCCTACCTGGAGCGGGATCAACAATAGCTTCTTTCTTAGCTTATGGAATGGAGAGAAATTTCGTTAATGACGAGGAAAAGCAAAAATTTGGAAAAGGAAGTGTGAATGGATTGGCTGCACCAGAAACAGCCAATAATGCTGCATGTTCAGGATCTTTTGTTCCTCTACTTACATTAGGTATACCCGGGAGCGGAACAACAGCAGTGATGCTTGGAGCGTTACTTGGTTTTGGAATTCAACCGGGCCCTAGGCTTTACCAAACAAATCCTGAAATTTTTTGGTCAGTTATAATGTCGATGTATATTGGAATGGTAATACTTTTAATTCTTAATCTTCCTTTAATACCTTATATTGCAAGAGTATTGGCGACACCAAGAACATTTTTAATTCCTTTAATTTTATTTTTTTCAGTTACGGGAATTTATTTAATGTCTTTTAATAATTTTGATATATACATGATGATAGGAATTGCAGTAGTTGCAACTATTTTACGTTTATATGATTTTCCAATGCCACCTTTAATTCTTGCTTTTGTCCTTGGAGGGTTAATGGAAGAAAACCTTAGACGCTCTTTATTAATCAGCGACGGTTCTTGGTCGTTTTTATGGGATAGGCCTTTAACCGTTATAATTATGTTATTAATTTTTTTAATAATAGGATGGCAGGTATATGGAACTTTTTATAAAAAAAAATTGTAGTGTGACTTTTTTTCAACACTAAAACCCACAAATATTAAGGCTTTTTTTCAGTTAGTGGTTGTATGGTGTCTTTTAAGTGGCTTTTTTAAAATTAATGTGCAATTTAATGACTATTAATAATTATTAAATAAAGAGAGTAAATTTATGACAAACATTATACGTATAATTGCAAGTTCAATTATATTGCTTTGGTCATTTTCTGCAAAAGCTGAATTTCAATATGGTATTGGGGGCTTATTTGGTCAAGTATCAACAGATGGTACTGAAACTGAAGGAACTGCTGCTGATACATCTGATAGATCTAAAAGCTTTGAAGAACTATTCGTCGGCGCTGATTTATTCGTAGAGTTTATATCAGACAGTTATACAATTGGATTATCTTATGTTCCATTTGATGTGGAACTTGGAAGCGGTTCAAGAACTGATAACAACGGAGATGATCCAGCTGAAAACGATGATGGTACTAGGACTGCATCAGCAGATTTAACTGACTTTTACACATTGTATGCAAACATACCTTTTGGTGGAGGCGGAATGTATACCCTTTTAGGATATCATTTTGCAACAGTTGAAACAGCTGAAACATTGAACGAGTCTTCTTATGGAAACGTTGATGTAGAAGGTTACCAAATAGGTATCGGATCTAGAAGCGGTAATATTAAATATGAACTTTCTTACTCTGATTTTGAAAACATCAAAATTAACTCGACTGGTGGAGGTACTAACAGCGTATCTGCTGATGCCGACACTGTTCAGTTTAGAGTATCTTACGGTTTTTAATATTAAAAACAAAAAGAATTAAAAAACCCGCTTCGGCGGGTTTTTTTTTAAAGCCTTACATATTTTTTTTCTCTATCAACTGCCCAATCTCTTGTTCCATTAGCCACAATAAATAAAAATCCTCCAGCTAAACCTATATTTTTTAAAAAAGATATAAATTGAGATTGATCAGAAAAGTCAAAATGAAACAAGAATGCAGTCACTATACAAAAAATTGCTAAAATAGATGCAGAGACCTTTGCTTGGTAACCTACAATAACAAAAAGGGGTAAAATTATTTCTAATAAAACTGTAGGGTAAAGTAAAAATCCAGGAATACCAAATCCCTCCATCCAGCTCATTGTCCCATCAATACTTAATACTTTATTATATGCCGAGATGATGAATAAAGCTGAGATAAGTATTCTACCAAGTAAATCAAAAAGATTAGCCATTGCAAAAAAGTTAAAGACATTTGACATTAATGTCAAAAATTTATTGTTTAATTCAGGTTTTTTTTAAAAATCTCAGTATTACTGGGACTATGAGAAGTATCATAAGTAAGCGAATTATATGATGAAAGGATACAAATTCAGGGTCCAAATCAAAGAAAATTGCTATTACAGCAACTTCATAAATTCCTCCAGGACAATATGATAGCAACAATGTAAAGAAGTTTTTATCAATTACTTGCCCTGCAACAGCTGCTGCAACAATACCTAACATTACTAATAAGAACGTAGCTACAAAACTATGCAAAGCATTTCTTCCTATTTCACTAAATGTTTTGTCTGCAAACCTACACCCCACGGAGGAACCTAAAATTAATAAACAATAATCGATTATGTCAGGAGATATTTGATAACTTGCAACCTCGGTAATCTGTAATAAACCACTTGCCACTAAAGTTCCTGTCAACAGAGCAGCAGGAACTTTTATTTTTTCAAACAATAGAATTAAAATCACTGAAGATGCAATTAAAATTATTAAGTGATATAAATTTTGATTATTAAACGTCTCTTCTAAAATATTTACGCTATCTACGTTGTAAAAACTATTCACGATAAAAGGAAAAACAGTAATTATAATAATTAATCTTATTAGATGAGATGTAGCTACTTGACTTAAGTCAGTTTTTGCATCCTCAGCCAATATCATCAATGGGCCTAATGCACCTGGTGCAGCTGAAAAAATAGAAGTTTTTTGCTCGTATTTAGAAAACTTTTCTAAATATTTTGAAACGATTAGAACACTTAAAATTATGTAAATTAACATTATAAAAGAGGTCCAGATCCAATCTTGCATTTGACTGAATAAATCTTTGTCTATGTAGTTACCAATATAAAGACCAAGAATGATTAATATAGATGATAATACCAACCTCGGCATTTTAGTTTTAAGACCCATTAACGAAGCTAAAGAAGTTATAAGCATAGGCCCCAAAAACCAGGCTAATGGAATATTAAAATATTCAGCTATTATTGCACTTGGTATTGATAAAATGATGACAGATATAAACGGTATTGAAAATATCTGTTTAAAATTTTCTTTATTAAAAGGAATAGCTTGGTTATTCTGCGTCATCTATGATTTTAGGATTTATAGGAACTGGTAAAATTTCATCATCAATTATTTTTGGCATTTTTAAATCTAAGCTAAAAATTAAGAGAATTTATATATCTTCAAGAAATAGAAACATAGCTAAAAAACTATCTAAAAGTTACGGAAAAGTAAAAGTATTAAACAATAATCAAGAAATAATAGACAAATCCTCAGTAGTATTATTGGGTGTTACTCCTAATGTGGGCAATAAAATATTGCCTAAATTAAAATTTTCAAAAAATAAAAAAATAATAAGTCTTATTTCGACAATTAATTTAGATAAACTTAAAAAAATTACTAAGAATAAAAATATCGCTAGAGCCATACCCTTGCCTCCAATCGAAATTAAAAAAGGGCCAGTAATTGTTTGTCCACCAAGTAAATTTGCCAAAAATATTTTTAAACATTTAGGTCAAGTCTTAGAAGTAAGAAATGAAAAACTAAGCTATAAGTTTTGGTCTACTTCCTCTTTAATGGCAACATACTATGAGATGCTTAATACGAGCTCTATATGGTTGAGTAAGAAAGGCATTAACAAAAAACTAGCTGATACATATGTAGCAGAATTATTTTTGGCGTTAAGTCAGGATGCTTTAAAGAAATCATCACAAGGATTTAAAAAACTCGTAGCGGATTCACAGACCCCAAAAGGCCTAAATATGCAGGTTCTTAAAGAATTGAAAAAAGGAAAATTCTTTACTAAGTTCACCAAAGCTCTTGAAAATGTGAATAAAAGAGTAAGTAAGTAAATCATGGAATATTTTATACAACAATTAGTTAATGGGATTACTTTAGGTTCGATCTACGGACTTATCGCAATTGGTTACACAATGGTTTATGGAATTATTGGAATGATTAACTTTGCTCACGGTGATATCTTTATGATCGGAGCTTTTGTGGCTTTAATATCATTTATTATCTTTGGTTTAACTGGAGTTGCGTTACCAATTATTTTACTTTTAGTTTTACTAATAGCTATGCTTTTCACAGCTTGCTACGGATGGACAGTTGAAAAATTAGCTTACAAACCGTTAAGGGGTTCTTTTAGATTAGCTCCACTTATATCTGCTTTAGGTATGTCGATTGTATTACAAAACTATGTCCAAGTTTCTCAAGGTGCAAGAGTAAAACCAATGCAGCCATTATTTTCGGGAGGATTAGAGTTTTTTAAGGACTCAGAATTTATTGTTACGGTTAGTTATCTCCAAATTTTTATTGTAGTATTAACAATTATTTTAATGGGAATTTTCACATATTTAATCACAAAAACTGATTTAGGTAGAGCACAAAGAGCCTGCGAACAAGATAGAACAATGACTGCTTTACTTGGAATTAATGTTGATAGAACAATTTCAATTACATTTATAATTGGATCTTCTTTAGCTTCAGTAGCAGGAATGATGTTTGTACTTTATTATGGCGTTATTGATTTTTACATAGGATTTTTAGCTGGTATCAAAGCTTTTACTGCTGCAGTTTTAGGAGGAATAGGGTCGTTGCCTGGAGCAATGTTAGGTGGCTTGTTAATCGGACTTATAGAAACCTTCTGGGCTGGATATGTTTCTCTTGAATATAAAGATGTTGCAGCTTTCAGTGTTTTAATTGTAGTTTTGATTTTCTTTCCAACTGGATTTCTTGGAAAACCTGACATCGAGAAAGTTTAATGGAAAAGAAAGATATCATTCAGTCATTTAAAGACAGTTTGTTTACAGGCTTAATTGCTTTAGCTTTGTTTGGTCCAATAGTAGGTTTAAGAACTGTATCAAAAGGTGAAGGGCTATTCATTACTCCACAATGGGGAGTAGTTTTTTTTCTTGTTGGATTATGTATTTTGGGAAGATTTTTAATTAATATTAATTCTGCAAGAAGAACAGAACTTAAAATTTTTTCAACACTGTCATCTAAGTTTTCTAGTATTACCGAGGATAAAGCTAAGCATTTTGCAATTACTGGTATTTTGTTTGCAGTAATATTTCCATTTCTACCATTTACTGACAGATACTTTATGGATGTAGCAATAATGATTTTAACTTATATCATGTTAGGATGGGGTTTAAACATTGTAGTTGGTTTAGCTGGTCTTCTTGATTTAGGCTATGTAGCTTTTTATGCAGTCGGCGCTTATTCTTACGCACTTATTGCCACTACGTTCGGTTGGTCTTTTTGGATTTGTTTACCTTTGGCTGGAGTGTTTGCAGCTTTTTTTGGAATTTTACTTGGTTTTCCAGTTTTAAGATTAAGAGGAGATTATCTTGCGATTGTTACTTTAGGATTTGGAGAAATTATAAGAATTATTTTGATCAACTGGTATGAGGTAACAAATGGACCTGACGGAATAACAGGTATACCGCGACCATCTTTTTTTGGATTACCTTTTAAAAGATCTCCAGATGAGGGGGAAACAAGTTTCCATTTGTTTTTCAATCTTGAATATTCAACAATGCATCGAATAATATTTCTATACTATTTAATTTTAGTATTGGCCTTGATAACGAATTACTTCACGCTAAAGATAAGAAAACTTCCTGTTGGTAGAGCATGGGAAGCTTTAAGAGAGGATGAGATCGCTTGTAAATCTTTAGGAGTAAATCCTACGAATACAAAACTAACTGCTTTTGCGATTGGAGCTATGTTTGGTGGTTTCGCTGGTTCATTTTTTGCAACGCGACAGGCATTTATAAGTCCAGAAAGTTTCACATTTATTGAGTCTGCAATTATTGTTGCAATTGTTGTACTTGGCGGCATGGGCTCACAAACTGGAGTTGTTCTTGCATCAATTTTCTTAATTGGAATAACAGAAATGTTTAGAGATTTAGAGCAATTTAGAATGATCGCTTTTGGTGGAGCGATGGTTTTAATTATGGTGTTTAAACCAAAGGGAATATTAGCAAACAGGAAGCCAACTATTCTTATGCACGGAGATAAGAAATGAGCAATTTATTATCAGTAGAAAATTTAACAATGAAGTTTGGTGGCTTGACCGCAATAGATGATTTAAGCTTTGATGCAAAAAATAATCAAATTACTTCCATTATTGGACCTAATGGTGCAGGGAAAACTACTGTATTTAATTGCCTGACAGGATTTTATAAGCCTACCAATGGTCAAATGTTTTTACACAAAGAAGATAACAAAATTTCACTAAGAAAATATACTGACTTTAAAATAGCTCATGTTGCTAAAGTAGCTAGAACTTTTCAAAATATTAGACTGTTTCCAGCAATGTCAGTTCTTGAAAATTTGTTAGTCGCTCAACATAATGAATTAATGGTAGCTTCTGGTTACTCTTTATTTGGTTTACTTAATCTTAAAACCTATAGAGATAAAGAACAGCTGGCAGTTGATAAAGCGAAGTACTGGTTAGATATTATTGGTTTAACTCTTAGAGCAGATGATAATGCAGGTGATCTACCTTACGGAGATCAAAGAAAATTAGAAATTGTTCGTGCAATGTGTATTGAACCAAGGTTATTGTGTTTAGATGAACCAGCTGCAGGATTAAATCCAAAAGAGTCAGCTGAACTAAATAAACTTTTAAAATTTATTAAAACAGAAAAACAAACAGGAATTTTATTAATTGAACATGATATGAGTGTGGTAATGGGAATTTCCGACCATGTTGTTGTTTTAAATTATGGTAAAAAAATATTTGAAGGAACAGCCGAACAAACTAAAAATAGCAAAGAGGTTATTGAAGCTTACCTAGGAGTTGATGAATAATGCTTAAGATTTCTAATGTTGAAACTTTTTACGGAAAAATTCAAGCTCTCAGGGGTGTTGATCTTGACATAAATGATGGTGAAATTGTTTCTTTAATCGGCTCTAATGGAGCAGGTAAATCAACTTTACTGATGACAATTAGTGGAGTGAATAAAGCTAAAAGAGGAAATATAGTTTTCAATGGTGAAAATATTGAGAATAAAGACCCTCACAAAATAGTTGATATGGGTATTTGCCAAGTTCCAGAGGGGAGAAGAATATTTTCAAGACTAACTGTAGAAGAAAATCTAAGATTAGGAGCCCATGCCAACGAAAAAGGGAAGTACTTTGAGAATGATATTAAGGAAATTTATGATTTATTTCCTGTTTTAAGTGATAGAAAGACACAAAGAGGCGGAACACTTTCAGGAGGAGAACAGCAAATGTTGGCGATAGGAAGAGCATTAATGAGTAAACCTAAAGTACTTTTATTAGATGAACCTTCGTTAGGAATAGCACCTAAACTGGTAAATCAAATTTTTGTTTCAATAAAAAATATTAATAAAGAAAAAAATGTTACTATTTTTTTAGTTGAACAAAATGCCAAAAAGGCTTTGGAGCTTGCTGATAGAGCATATGTTTTAGTAAACGGAAAGGTGACCATAAAGGGTCCTGGTCAAGAGTTACTTAAAAATAAAGACATTCAAGCCGCTTATCTTGAAGGTGGAGCAAAAAATTAACTTTTTTTCATATTTACAATATTGGAATTAAGGTGTTCAATATCAATAATTAATTAATTAACAACAAAGGGAAATAATATGTTAAGAACGTTCAATAAACTTCTTTCATTAATAGCCGGAACATTAATGCTTGCAACAGTATCAGCTAAAGCTGACGTTGTTGTTGCTTCTGCTGGACCTATGTCTGGTCAGTACGCTTCATTTGGTGCTCAGTTAAAAGCTGGTGCTGAAATGTGGTTAAAGCACGTTAATAAAAAAGGTGGAATTAATGGTGAGAAAGTTAAATTAGAAATCGGAGATGATGCTTGCGATCCTAAACAAGCTGTTGCTGTAGCCAACAAATTTGCTGGTCAAGGTGTAGCTTATGTTGCAGGTCACTTCTGCTCTGGTTCTTCAATTCCAGCTTCTGCGGTTTACAATGAAGAAGGAATTATACAAGTTTCACCAGCTTCAACAAATCCAGCGTTAACGGATAAAGGTGGTAAATATACTTTTAGGGTTTGTGGTCGAGATGATCAGCAAGGTGAAGTTGCTGGTAAATTCTTAGCTGAAAACTACAAAGGTAAAAAAGTAGCTATCCTTCATGACAAAACTGCTTACGGTAAAGGTTTAGCAGATGCGACTAGAAAAAACATGAAGAAAGCTGGCCTTAAAGACGCTATGTACGAAGCTTATACAGCAGGTGAAAAAGACTACTCTGCTTTAGTTTCAAAACTAAAATCAAATAACATTGATGCAGTATATCTTGGTGGTTACCACACAGAAGGTGGTTTGATCGTAAGACAAATGAGAGACCAAGGTATGAAAACTAAATTAATCAGTGGTGACGCATTAGTTACAGCTGAGTATTGGGATATTACAGGAAATGCAGGCGAAGGTACTTTAATGACTTTCTCTCCAGATCCAAGAAATAACCCTGCTGCTGCAGATGTTGTAAAAGAATTTAAAGCTGCTGGTATTGAGCCAGAAGGTTATGTTCTTTATTCATACGCTGCGTTACAGGTATTCGAACAAGCTGCTAATCAAGCTGGAACAAACGATCCTGCTAAAGTTCTTAAAGTTATGAGAAAAGGTAAGTTTGATACTGTAATCGGTTCACTAAGCTTTGACAAAAAAGGTGACGTGAGCTTACCAGGTTATGTATTTTATGAGTGGAGCAAAGGTAAATACAAAGAACTGTAAACCAAATGCTTAACTAATTTAAAAGGGGGCTTAGGCCCCCTTTTTTATTTAAAGAAAGGAATTTATGGAAATAACTTATGATGATTTTAAGAAAGTGCAGATCAAAGTTGGTACTGTTTTAGAAGTAAAAGTAAATGAGAAAGCAAGAAAACCTTCATTAGTAGTTAAGGTTGATTTTGGAAAAGAGATAGGCATAAAACAAAGCTCAGCGCAGATTACTCACTATTACACTTCTGAAAATTTAGTAGGAAAACAAGTTATTGGGGTTTGTAATTTCCCGACAAAAAATATAGCTGGTGTTACATCTGAAGTTTTAGTACTTGGAGCTATTGAAAAGGACGGAAAAGTTGTCCTAGTGCACCCATCTCAGAAAACTGATAATGGACTAGATATTGCTTAAATGAGTTCTGAAACATTTAATTGGAGTTGTAGACATACATGGTCAAGAAGTGCCAAAAATACATTTTGGTGTTTACTTGGTTGCTCTATTGGTGATTTTGGAACTATTTTATTTTTTCAATTAACTAAAATTCCTTTTCCTGTTTTAGCAATCATGGTTTTAGCGATAATCAATGGGATTATCACAAGTATAATTTTAGAAACGATTATCTTATTAAGACAAAATTTTTCTTTAAAGTTAGCTTTTAAAACAGCTGTTGGAATGAGTTTAATCTCAATGGTGAGTATGGAAATTGCCATGAATGCTACTGACTATTTTCTTACTGGAGGTGCTATTTTAACTTGGTGGGTTGTACCAATTATGTTAGCTGTTGGTTTTGTTACACCTTGGCCATATAACTATTGGCGACTAAAAAAATTTAACGAGGCTTGCCATTAAGTAATTTTGTTTAAGATTTTATCCTTAAAAACAAAATGATGAACAATCACTGCAAGTATGTGCAGACTTACAAGTGCTAATAATAAGTAATTTGCATAAATATGGACTTCATAATAAGCATCAGCTAAAACAAAATTATCTGTTTCAAATCCATATTCAAAAAATATGAAATTTAGCCTTTCTCCCATATAAAGTTTTTTAAGAATTCCAGAAACTGTTATGGAAAAAATAGTTACATAAAGCAAAAAATGGTTAGCCTTTCCAATGAAGACTTGTCCTCTAAAAAAACTTTTAGTTTCAGATGGACTTGGGTTAAAAAATTTCCAAATTAGTCTAAACAAAGTAAGATAGAAAACGGTTATTCCAACTAGGATATGTATATTTTCAAGTTCAATTCTTTCGTCAGAAAATTCAAGCCCTACTAAATAAAATCCAAAAGGAACTTGGGCTATTAAGACAATAAATGTAACCCAGTGGAACAATTTGGCCAATAGGCCATATTCATTTTTACTGTTAAAAAATTTCATTATTAATTATTATTAGTCATGTCATTAAAAAACACCATATCTAAGTTCATTATTTTTACAGTAGTATTACTCTCTTTTTTTTATATCTTTAATTTTGTCACAGATAAAAAAGACGCTTTAGCTAAAATTAACAATAAACAAATCGTTGAAGTTTTTAAAACTCCCTCATGCGGATGTTGTTATGGATATGTTTTATTTTTAGAAGAAGAAAAATTCAAAGTAAAACAAACAGATATGAGAAGCCTTCATACAATAAAACAAAAATATAATATTCCCGTAGAAATGCAGTCTTGCCATACTACTATTATGGGTAAATATTTCATTGAAGGTCATGTCCCATTTGAAGCAGTTAACAAATTATTAAAAGAGCAACCTGATATTGATGGTATAGCTTTACCTGGAATGCCGATTGGCACACCAGGAATGCCAGGTGATAAAGATGAACCCTATGTTATTTATCAACTTAAAGATGGGAAATCCTCAGTTTTCATGACAATATAAAAATCATGATACAAAAGATAAAAATAATAAAAACACTTATTATTATTTTTTCTTTATGCTTTCCTTTTACTGCTAACGCCCAAACTGTTGAAGAAATTATAAAAGGCAGGAAAGCAATGTTTAGTGAAAACTATCAAAACGCTAAAAAAATATCTATATTATTAAAATCAAAAAAAATCGAAGAGGCAAAACCCTTAATGAAAAAAATTTCAGATAATTACATTAAATTATTAGATTATTTTCCTGAGAATACAAAAGAGGGTTTTAAAACTGAAGCTTTACCGACTATTTGGGAAAATAAAGATGAATTTAATGCTCTAATGAAAAAAGCATCAGATGATATGATAAAACTTGCAAAAGCTATTGAAACTGCAGAAGATCTTAGAGCAGCGCAGAAAGAGCTGATGTGGAGCAATTGTACAGCTTGTCATAGTAGATTTAGAGCACCACATTAAATTTAAATGCAACTTCTACCCCTAATATTATTCGGTGTAGCTACAGCTTTCTCTCCTGGGCCAAATAATATTATGACATCTTATACAGCTTTTAATTTTGGATTTAGAAAAGCCATTCCTACAATGCTAGGAGTTATAATTGGATGGACGCTTTTAATTATTCTTTTGCAACTAACTTCTGGAGCTATTTTTCAAAAGTATGCATTTATTCAAAATACAATTAAAATATTAGGATCTATTTACTTGTTATATATGGCATACAAATTATCTTTTGCAGGACAAACAAAAGATAAAAAAATTGATCCAAAACCAGTTACTTTTATGAATACTTTTTGGTTTCAATTTGTAAATCCTAAAAGCATTATAGTTGGATTAACCTCAATTTCTTTATTTATTGATACACAAAATAATTACTTAAGAGACTCAATTGTTTTAACATTTGTTTGGTTTTTGATGGCTGTTGGAAGTCAAACAGCCTGGTGTTTAATGGGTAAATACATGAGAAAATTCGCCACAAGTGATAAATTTATTAAGAATTTTAATTATACAATGTCTTTTTTGCTTATCGTTTGTGTGATTTTGTTCTATGTATAGCGCATGAAATTTAATAGTAAAAATTCCTTTAAATCATTAGATAATATTTCATCATTAGGTAAAGATTATAAGATTTTCAATTTAAAAAAAGCCGAAAAGAATGGCTTAGAGGGAATTTCAAAGCTACCAAAATCTCTTAAAGTTTTATTAGAAAATCTACTTAGATACGAGGATGATTTAACAGTGGATAAAAAACAGATTTTAGCAATAAAAGAATGGTTAAAAAATAAAAAGTCTGATACTGAAATAGCTTACAGACCTGCACGTACTTTATTACAAGATTATACTGGAATTCCTGCGATTGCTGATCTAGCAGCTATGAGAGATGCAGTAAAAAATAAAAATAAAAATCCAGACAAAATTAATCCATTATCTACCGTTGATTTAGTTATAGATCATTCCGTGATGGTCGACGAGTATGCATCAGGAAAATCATTTAATCAAAATGTTGAGAGAGAATTTTCAAGAAATGGTGAAAGATATTCTTTTTTAAAATGGGGGCAAAAAGCATTTGACAATTTTAGAGTTGTTCCGCCTGGTACAGGAATTTGTCATCAAGTAAATTTAGAATATTTGTCTAAAGTTGTTTGGTCATCAAAAAGCGGAAATGATTTGTACGCTTATCCAGATACTCTAGTTGGAACTGATAGTCATACAACAATGGTGAATGGTTTATCAGTCTTGGGTTGGGGTGTTGGGGGAATAGAGGCCGAGGCAGCAATGTTAGGCCAGCCTATTTCAATGTTAATTCCAGAAGTCGTTGGTGTAGAGCTCAAAGGAAAATTAAAAGAAGGTACAACTGCAACAGATTTAGTTTTAATCATTGTTGAAATGCTAAGAAAAAAAGGTGTAGTTGGAAAATTTGTTGAGTTTTACGGAGAGGGTTTAAAAAATTTAACTTTAGCTGATAGAGCAACAATTGCAAACATGGCTCCTGAATATGGAGCTACATGTGGTTTCTTTCCAGTTGATGATGAAACTCTTAAATATTTGAAATTGTCAGGAAGAGATCAAGAAACAATTAGTTTAGTCGAAAAATATTCAAAAGAACAAGGTCTTTGGGCAAGCAATGATGTTGTGTTTACTGATACCCTTTCATTAGATGTTAGCAGTGTAGTAACAAGCATTTCTGGACCTAAACGACCCCAGGATAAAGTTTTATTGACAGAAGCCTCAACTGCATTTGCAAACGTTTATAAAGAAAATGCAAAAAGAGATAAAGCTATCGAAGTTAAAGTTGAAGGTGCTGACTTCAATATAAAAGATGGTGATATTGTAATTGCTGCGATAACATCTTGCACAAACACTTCGAATCCAAGTGTAATGCTCGGTGCAGGCCTTTTAGCGAAGAAAGCATATGAAAAGGGTCTAAAAGTTAAACCTTGGGTAAAAACTTCACTTGCACCAGGATCACAAGTTGTAACTGACTATTTAGAAAAAGCAGGTTTAAATAAATATTTAGATGAACTTGGTTTTAATTTAGTTGGTTATGGCTGCACAACTTGTATTGGTAACTCTGGACCTTTAAATCAAAATATATCAGATGCAATAAATAAAAATGATCTTTACGCTGTTTCAGTTTTATCTGGAAATAGGAACTTTGAAGGAAGAATTAATCCAGATGTAAAAGCTAATTACTTGGCTTCACCTCCGCTTGTAGTTGCTTATGCTCTGGCAGGTAATATGAATTTTGATATGTACAAATCTGCCCTTGGTAAAGATAAAAATGGTAAAGACGTTTTCTTAAAAGATATTTGGCCAAGTAATAAAGAAATTGAAGATTTGATGTTAAGTTCTTTAAACGCAGATATGTTTAAACAAAGATATTCAAATGTCTCAATGGGACCTAAAGAATGGCAAGCTATCAACACAACAGATAGTGATATTTATAACTGGGAAGCTAATTCTACATATGTAAAAAGACCACCATTTTTTGATGATTTACCTGATCAACCAGAGGGTTTTAAGCCAATTAATGACGCAAGAATTCTTTTATTGTTAGCTGACACAGTAACTACTGATCATATTTCACCAGCAGGGAGTATTAAAAAAGAAAGTCCAACTGGTGATTATTTTATGAAGCATCAAATACAACAAAAAGATTTTAACTCATATGGCGCTAGAAGAGGAAATCATGAAGTAATGATGAGAGGAACTTTTGGAAATATAAAAATTAGAAATGAAATGGCTCCTGGTACTGAAGGTGGATTTACAACTTTGCAGCCAGACGGAAAAGTAATGAGTGTTTACGAAGCTGCAATGGAATATAAAAAAAGAAAAAATGATTTAGTTGTAATTGCCGGTAAAGAATATGGAACAGGTTCGTCTAGGGACTGGGCAGCTAAAGGAACTAAACTTTTAGGAATTAAAGCTGTATTAGCAGAAAGTTTTGAAAGAATTCATAGATCAAATTTAATTGGAATGGGTGTATTGCCCTTACAGTTTAAAGAGGGTTTTAATAGAAAAAAATTAAATATTACAGGAGCAGAGTTAGTTTCAGTTGTAGATATTGATAAAGGTATAAAGCCAAGACAAGAGGTGACTTGTGAAATTAAATATCAAGACGGAACTAGCAAAAAAATTCCAATGCTTTGTAGAATTGATACTGCTAATGAAGTGGAGTATTACAAAAACGGAGGAATTTTACAGTATGTTTTAAGAAATATGCTTGCTAATTAAATGAGAGAAATAAAAGTAAAAGTTCATCCGTCAAAATCAAATCTAAAAAAAAAAGATCAATTAGCTTGGAAAATTGCTGAGATTGCATCAGATAAAGCGAAATTAGATAAAGATGCGGTTGATATGGTAATTAATAGAATTATTGATAATGCATCAGTAGCAATTGCTTCTTTTAATAGAGCACCAGTTTCATCAGCAAGAGCAATGGCTCTAGCACATTCTAGAAAAAAAGGTGCTACAGTTTTTGGTTTAAATACAAAAATTAAAGTAGATTGTGAGTGGGCTGCATGGGCAAATGGAACAGCTGTGAGAGAATTAGATTATCATGATACTTTTTTAGCAGCGGATTACAGTCACCCAGGTGATAATATTCCTGCAATCTTAGCAGTTGCACAACAAAAGGGATGTAATGGTAAAGACTTAATAAGAGGAATACTTACTGGCTATGAGGTGCAAGTAAACTTAGTAAAAGGCATTTGCTTACATGAACATAAAATTGATCATATTGCTCACCTAGGCCCAAGTGTTGCAGCTGGTCTAGGGAGTTTGTTAAATTTAAAAACTGATGTGATTTATCAATCTATCCAACAAGCATTACACATAACCGTCTCTACAAGACAATCTCGAAAAGGAGAAATATCTAGTTGGAAAGCTTTTGCACCAGCACATGCTGGTAAACTTGCGGTGGAGGCAGTCGATAGATGTATGAGAGGTGAGGGCGCTCCTTCACCAATTTATGAGGGAGAAGATAGCGTCATAGCTTATGTTTTATCTGGACCAGATAAAGAATACACAGTTCCATTGCCAAATGTAAATGAGCCTAAGCGAGCAATACTTGAAACTTACACCAAAGAACATTCAGCAGAATACCAATCCCAAGCTTTGATTGATTTAGCTAGAAGCTTAAATAAAAAAATTTCTAATATTGGTGATATAGAAAAAATTTTAATTGAAACAAGTCATCATACTCACTACGTAATTGGTACCGGAGCAAATGATCCTCAAAAAATGGATCCAAAAGCAAGTAGGGAAACTTTAGATCATTCAATAATGTATATTTTTGCAGTAGCGCTAGAAGATGGTGCTTGGCACCATGTCAAATCCTACACTCCTAAAAGAGCTCAAAGAAAAAGTACTGTTGAACTTTGGCAAAAAATTTCAACTAAAGAAGATCCAAAATGGACTGAAAAATATCATGATCCTAACCCTAAAAATAAATGTTTTGGTGGTAAAGTAGTCTTAACAATGAAAGATGGGTCTACAATATCAGAGGAAATTAACGTTGCAGACGCACACCCAGCTGGCAAAAGACCTTTTTCGCGGAAAGAATATATAAATAAATTTAAAAGTTTAACTAAAGACATCATTTCAAATAAAGAGTCGGATAGATTTTTAAAGTGTGTACAAAATCTTCCAAAATTAAAAGCAAAAGATTTAATAGGTTTAAATGTAGAGGTTAACTCATCAGTGAAAAATAAATCCAAAAGCAGTAAGGGAATCTTTTAATTATTTGATTTTCTTTGCTAAGTCATTAGCACTTAACCAAGCATTTTCAACTTTAGGACCGATAAACCAATCAGCACACAATCCTAACCTTAATTTTTTATTCCAATAACTTTTTAAAGGTGAGCCATTTAAATTATAAGAATATTTCCATCCATGTGTTTTTTTAAAAATGATTTTATTTTTTTTGTAACCTGTTAAGTTCAAAAATTTTGAAATTATAGTATTTTCTGCTCTTTTGTTTTTTTTGTAATTATTTATATTCTTTTTTGCCCAACTAATTGATGACTGTAATGTCCAAAGTGAATTTGAAGAATTAAATCTATTTTTACTATTTTCAAATGCTGCCCACGTTAAAATGTCATCATTAAATTTTATACTACTCACAGGAACAGATCTTTGATTTTTAAAAGCTAACATTATGGTAATGTTGGGCTCCATATTTATTTTTAAATTTGATATTCTTTTTTCTAGATATTTACCTGCAATCTTTTTTGTTTGGGGGAAGGGACAAGTTAATATTATCGATTTAGCTTGAATATATTCACCATTATCTAGTTTTATTTCCCAGAAGTATTTATTATTATAAATTGTTTTGACCGAAGATTGAAAACTTTTTTTAATTTTTTTGGTATAAAATTTAGAAATAAAATTGTTACCTTTCATACCAATAAATTTTTCAGAAATTTCTTTTTTTTCAAATGTAAAATCTAAATGATTTCCAGTCCAAATTTTTGCTTCTTTTTTTTTACAAAGATTTTTTATAAACTTTAAAAACTCTTTAGATTTTGGAGAAATATATTGAACCCCATGGTCAAAACTTAAATTTTGTTTAAATCTTTTATTTGATGCACGTCCGCCTGGACCTCTTGCTTTATCAAGAATATGTACAGAATACTTTTTTGATAGAAGGTAACCTATTGTAGAGCCAGATACACCTGACCCTATAATACAAAAGTCCAACATTATAAAAATAAAAATTTATATTTTTCGTTAATTGAGAGAACTTCATAACTAACAAGTCCTCCAATTATTAATTGTATTGAAATTACCAAAATTACAAATAAACCTAAATATCCAAGCCACATATGTTTTTTTATATATTCAGCAAAATAACTTGCAAGAGTTGCGATCAAGAATACTGATAACAATAAACCTATTACCATTAAATGAAAATTACCTTTCGAGGCAGCTACTACTGCAATAGTATTGTCAAAACTTAATGTAAGATCAGCAATTAATACTTGATAAACCCCAACACTAAAGCTTTTTGTCTCAGCAGATTTTAGTTGTGGTGTTTTAATTTTATTTTTTCCGAAAAAGTCTTGTCTTAAATTATTAATTACCCATAAAAGAAGAACTCCACCAAGAATTTTTATCCAGGCAAATTCAAACAGATAATTTGCTCCTGATGCAAAAACAATTCTGAACAAGAATGCTGCAGCAACACCCCAAGCTATAATCTTTCTTCTATTTTCTGTTGCAAATCCCGCAGCAATTAAACCTATTATGATCGCGTTATCCGCAGCCATAACTATATCTATGAGGATTATTTGAACTGAGATAATTACTTGCTCTAACATTCGAGAATCAATGTATATAAGGTTATTAAGATATATTAAAGAATAAAATGGAACTGTTTAAAAGCTCATCAAAATTTTCAAAAAAACAAATAATTTTGTTGTCTATACCGGTTTTTTTTTCAAACATGGCTATTCCATTAGTTGGAATGGTTGACACAGGTTTGATGGGCAATCTAAGCGAAACCAAGTATTTAGCTGCAACCAGTATAGCTACGTCAGTTATGACTATGATTGTTTGGAGTTTTGGTTTTTTAAGAATGGGGACCGTTGGAATAGTTGCACAAGCTTATGGTAGAAGTGATTATAGAGAGATAGTAAAAACGATTTTAAGAAATATAGCACTAGCTCTAATTGCAGCTTTTATAATAATTATTTTTTTCCCAGCTTTAAAAATTGCGATAAGTTATTTTTTCTCACCCTCTGATGAAACAGAGGTATTAATAAAAACTTATTTAAATGTAAGAATTTTTTCAATTCCTGCAGAATTAATTATTTACGTTCTAGTGGGTTTTTATCTAGGCATACAAAAAACAAAAATTTCAAGTTTTTTAATAATTGTTCTATCAAGTTTGAATATTATTTTTAGCTCTCTTCTAGTTTTAACATATGATTTAAAAGTTTTTGGTGTAGCTCTAGGAACATTAATTTCAAGTTATATAACCTTAATTATTTTCACAATTTTTACCTATAATTATATTATTCAAAAATTCAAAATAATTCCTAAATTTGAAAATTTAGTAGTAAAGTCTAAATTACTAAAACTTTTAAATATAAATTTAGATATTTTTATAAGAACTTTATTTCTTACATTTGCTTTTCTTTGGGTAACTTATCTTGGTTCAAAAATTGGAGAAGATTATTTAGCAGTTAATACAATATTGATGCAATTTATTATTTTATCGTCATTCTTCTTAGATGCTTATGCATTTTCAACTGAGGGAATTATAGGCTTTACTATAGGAAGAAGAAACCAAAAATCTTTTTTAGAAGTTGTAAAAAATTCTATTCAGGTAAGTTTTATCACTGCTATCATTATCTCAATAATCTATTTAATATTTTTTAAAGAAATGATTAATATAATTACTGATATAGAGATTTTAAGATTTATCTCTTTTCAACATATTTTATGGGTAATTATAATTCCACCAATCGCGTGTTTTTGTTATCAATTAGATGGAATATTTATTGGAGCGTCCCAAACAAAAGAAATTAGAAATGCAATGATTATATCTGTTTTAGGTTATATTGGAGTATCAATCCTCTTAACAAAATATCTAGACAATCATGGTATTTGGCTTTCTCTTTTATTATTTATGATATTTAGGTCTTTGACTTTACAATATTATTTTAAAAATATCTTAAAAAAATTCTAAATGCAATTTTTATATAAAATACCGGGTTATATTTTACTATTATTTGGTGGATTTTGTTTAAGCTGGGGAGGATTTATAATTAGATCTTTTGAAGAGGCAAGTATCTGGCAAATATTATTTCTTAGATCTTTTTTTTTCCTTTTAGCTCTAATAGCTTTTCTTTTTGTAACTTATAAAAAAAATACCTTTAATATTATTAAAGAGTCTGGCCTTCCAGGTTTATTAGGAGGTTTTGTTTTATCATTTAGCTTTGTTGCTTTTGTAGTTGCAATGAGCAACACAACTGTAGCAAATGTCGTTTTTATTATAAGCACACAAACTATGTTTCTTGCAATATTTGGATATTTTTATCTAAAAGAAAAAGTTTCTTTAATCGGCTTCATATCAATCCTTCTTGCTATGAGTGGTATTATTATAATGGTTGGAGACTCTATTTCAGGTGGATCGTTATTTGGAAACATAGTGGCGTTAGCAATCCCAATAAATTTTGCGATTTTAGTAATGATAATTAGAAAAAATACCAAAGTTGATATGGTTCCAGCAATTTTTTATTCTGGGATATTCAGTTTGGTTTACGGTTTTTTCTTAGCAGAGTCATTTGAATTCACTAAACATGATCTTTGGATGGGTTTTCTTCTTGGAGTCCCACAATTAGCAGTTAGCTTTATTTGTATAACAATAGGATCAAGAACAGTAGATTCAGCAACAGTTGGGTTATTAATGTTAATGGAAACTTTGTGTGCACCCCTTTGGGTATGGTTATTTCTAAATGAGATACCCCCCTTAAGTGTATTTCTTGGTGGAGTCATTATAATTTTTGCAATCATTTTAAAAAGTTTTGATAAAAATAAATTAAAAGCGTAAGCTAAGTTGTGTCACTAAAAAAACTATTCCTTAAAAGTAATTTTACTTATAAGCTATATCTTTATTATAATTTATATATACGTCACAAATGTTTTATTAACAGATCTCAATATTCTCAATGGGGAGAAGATCTCTCAATTTTAAAATTTTTCAAAGATAAGAAAAATGGAATATATTTTGATGTAGGGTGCTTTCATCCGTTGATGTACAGCAATACTTGTTTGCTTTTTAAGAATGGATGGAGTGGAATAAACATTGATATAAACCCTACATCCATAGATTTATTTAAAATACTTAGACCTTCAGACTTAAATATTTGTACTACTTTAAATGAATATGAAAAAGAATTTAAGGTTTATTTTGACCATCCATTTAGCCCTGTAAATACTTTAGATAAAAGTTTTTTTGATTCTAATAAATCTAATTTTTTTAAAGATGTTTCATTTAAAATTATAAAATCAAAATCTATTGATGAAATTTTAAATTTAAGCAAGTACAAGGAAATCGATTTTTTAAATATTGATGTAGAAGGTTTAGACCTACAAGTGTTAGTCCAACTAGTTCCCAATAAATTAAAACCTTCTCTTATTTCAATTGAAACACATAATGTCGACGGCTCGAAATCTAAAGATTGTGACAAAATTAACGATTATTTGAAAAATTGTAAATTTAATGCTTATAAAAGGGTTGGTCCATCAACACTTTATTCAAACTGATAAAATTTATAGTTTTAAAGGCAATTATTTTAGATTGACATTTTTACTCATTTATACCAAAGTCCTGTTTGTAACGGGAGAGACCATTTTGGCGCCGAAGGAGCAACCACCCCGGAAACTCTCAGGCAAAAGGACCGTTACCGTAATAACTCTGGAAAGCAGGCAAAAGCCTCACCGAAGGATTAAATCTCTCAGGTACATAGACAGATGGGGTTAGATAAGAGTTATTATGGAAGTACAAAAAACAGCTTTATATAATTATCATAAAAACCTAGGGGCAAAATTTGTTCCATTTGCTGGCTATGAAATGCCTATCCAATATAAAGATGGCATTGTTAAGGAACATATTTCTACTAGGTCTCACGCTGGATTTTTTGATGTGTCACATATGGGACAATTTTTTTTAGAAGGGGATGAAACATTAATAGAGTCTTTAGAAAAAATTATTCCAGCAGATTTAAAAAATTTGAAAGTTAACCATTCGAAATATTCTTTTTTATTAAATAACGAAGGTGGAATAATTGATGATTTAATTATTACAAGAACAGAAAAAGGTTTTTGTATAATCTTAAATGCAGCCTGTAAGGAAAATGATATTAAACAAATTTCACAATTTTTAAAAAAAAATCATAAACATCTTTTAAACAATGACTTATCTTTAATAGCGTTACAAGGACCCAAATCTGTTGAGATTTTAGAAAAATTAATTCCGGGTGTTGCTAATTTAAAATTTATGACAGGAAGTAATTTTGAGTATGAAGGTGAAAATCTTTATGTAACAAGATCTGGATATACAGGTGAAGATGGTTTTGAAATCTCAATTTCAAACACAAAAGTTGAAAAGCTCATCGATTACTTAATTTCAAATGAAGTTAAACCGATAGGTTTAGGAGCTAGAGATACATTAAGATTAGAGGCGGGTCTGTGTTTATATGGTCATGATTTAAATGAAAAAATAAACCCAGTAGAGGCTAATTTAAAATGGGCTATAGCAAAAAAAAGAAGAGAAGTTGGCGGCTTTAATGGATGGGAAAAAATAAAAAATTTATTAGCGAACGGAAGTGAAAAAATTAGAGTTGGTATAAAACCAGACGGAAAAGTTATTGCTAGAGAAAATACGAAAATCTTTTCGTCTGATAATAATGAAATAGGATTCGTTACAAGTGGCACTTTTGGCCCGAGTGTGAACGCTCCAGTTGCAATGGGGTATGTGAAATCTGAATTTTCTGAAATCGGTACATCTATTCAGCTTGAAGTTAGAGGAAAAAAATATGGGGGTAAAATTTCTGAACTTCCATTTTATAAAAAAAGTTATGTTAAATAAGGTAAACAAATATGAGTGAAAAAAAATTTTCTAAAAAACATGAATGGGTTTTATTAGACGGTGACATGGCTACAGTTGGAATAACTAAACACGCAACTGAGATGCTCGGTGATATTGTTTTTGTGGAGGTGCCTGATGCAGGTAAAGCTGTAGAAAAAGAGGGTCAAGCAGCTGTTGTAGAGTCTACTAAAGCTGCGAGTGATGTTTATTCTCCTATTTCTGGGGAAATTACTGAGGGAAATAAAGCTATTGCAGATGATCCAGGTAGCGTTAATACAGATCCTGAAGGAGCTAGCTGGTTTTTTAAGTTAAAGATAAAGGATAAAAGTGAGTATGACTCACTTATGTCAAAAGACGAATATGATAAATTTTGTAAGGAGAACCCAAGTTAAATGATTGACGACAATTCAAAAGAATTTATTAAAAGGCACATTGGCCCTTCTGATGAAGATCAATCCAAAATGTTGCAATACGTTGGGTACAAATCATTAGAGGATCTAATGAGCAATACTGTGCCAGAAAAAATTTTATTAAAAGATGATCTTAAAATCGATCAGCCTATGTCAGAAAATGACGCTTTAAAAAAATTAAAATCTATATCTAAAAAAAATAAAATCTTTAAAAATTTTATTGGAATGGGATACTATAATTCTATTACACCTAATGTAATTCTTAGAAATATTTTAGAAAATCCAGGATGGTATACATCTTATACACCTTACCAACCTGAAGTGGCGCAAGGTCGTCTTGAAATGCTTTTAAATTTTCAACAATCAATAATTGACTTAACGGGCATGGATATAGCTAATGCTTCTTTGTTAGATGAAGCAACAGCAACAGCAGAAGCAGTAGGTTTAAGCCAGAGATTAGATAAGACTAATTCAAAAAAAATATTTATTTCAAGCAATTGTAATCCTCAGACAATTGATCTGATAAAGACTAGAACAAATCCTTTTGGTTTAGAATTGATCATTGGTGATGAAAAAAAAGAGCTTTCAAAAATTAATGAAGATATAATTTGCGGTGTTTTATCTTATCCGGGAACTTTAGGTGAGATAAACGATCCTAGTGAAAGCATCAGTCAAATTCACAAAAAAAACGGAAAAGCTATTTTGGTTTGTGACTTATTGGCTTTAGCTAGATTAAAAACTCCAGCTGAACTTGGAGCTGACATTGCTGTCGGTAGTGCTCAAAGATTTGGTATTCCAATGGGTTACGGCGGGCCTCATGCTGCATTTTTTGCTACAAAAGAGGAATTTAAAAGATCAATGCCAGGAAGAATAATAGGCGTTTCAAAAGATAGACACGGAAAAAAAGCTTACAGGCTTTCTTTACAAACTAGGGAGCAACACATTCGAAGAGATAAAGCAACAAGTAATATTTGCACTGCCCAAGCTTTATTGGCTATCATTTCTGCTGCTTTTGCAATTTATCATGGACCTGAGGGAATACTTAAAATTGCGAATAGAACTTCTAAATTAGCAAAAATCTTTGCTGATAATATTAAAGCAAGCGGTTATCATATTCTATCAGATCATTTCTTCGATACTGTTACGATTAAAACCAATGAAAAAACAAATCCTATTTTTGAGGCTGCATTAAAAGAGAATATAAACCTTAGAAAAGTTGATAAAGATCATTTATCTGTTGCGTTTGATGAAGCAAAAAAACTTGACGATGTAAACTTATTGTTAAAAATATTTAAAATAACTAAAGTAATTAAACAAGACGTTAAGGTTGAACTAGATAATCTTCCAAAAAATCTTTTAAGAACTTCAAAATACTTAACTCATCCAGTATTTAACAAATACCATTCTGAAACTGAGATGCTAAGATATCTAAAGAAACTAGAAGATTGTGATATTGCACTTAATAGATCAATGATTGCTTTAGGATCTTGTACAATGAAGCTAAATGCAACAGCAGAATTAATTCCTATTACTTGGAAAGAGTTTTCACTTCCACATCCTTTTGTTCCTACAAATCAAATGGAGGGTTATAAGATTCTTTTTAATGATCTGATAAATGATCTGAAAGAAATTACTGGATATGACGCAGTTTCTTTACAGCCTAACTCTGGAGCCCAAGGAGAGTATGCAGGTCTAATGACTATAAGAAAATTCCATAAAAATAATAAACAAGAAAACCGTAACGTTTGTCTAATTCCGGACTCAGCTCATGGAACTAATCCAGCAAGTGCCCAAATGTGTGGGATGAAAGTGGTTGTAGTCAATTGTGATGAAGATGGAAACGTGGATATAGACGACCTTAAAAATAAAGCTGAAAAACACTCAAAAGACTTAGCTGCTTTAATGGTTACTTACCCCTCTACTCATGGAGTATTTGAAGAAAAAATTATGGATATTTGTGAAGTAATTCATAAGCATGGCGGACAAGTTTATATGGATGGAGCAAATCTAAATGCACTTGTGGGTGTTGCAAAACCAGGGAAATTTGGACCGGATGTTTGTCATATTAATTTACATAAAACATTTTGCATACCTCACGGTGGAGGCGGACCAGGAATGGGTCCAATTGCTTGCGCTAAACACTTAGCAGATTTTTTACCAACACACGATATTATTAAAGAAGCTGGCCCTAAGAATGGAATGGGTGCTGTATCAGCTGCTCCTTGGGGCAGCTCAAGTATACTTCCAATATCTTGGATGTATATAAAAATGATGGGTGCTGAAGGATTGAAAAAAGCCTCACAAGTTTCAATTTTAAATGCAAATTATATCTCAAAAAAATTATCAAAAGATTATAAAGTTCTTTATACTGGTAAAAATGGAAATGTTGCACATGAATGCATAATTGATATCCGACCAATCAAAGCTCGCTCAGGTATCTCTGAGGAGGATTTAGCAAAAAGACTAATTGACTTTGGCTACCATGCTCCAACAATGTCATGGCCTGTTGCCGGTACAATTATGATTGAACCAACTGAAAGTGAAAATTTAGAGGAGATTGATAAATTTTGTAATGCACTTATAAAAATTAAAAAAGAAATTAACTTAGTGGAGTCATCAAAATTTGACAAAATAGATAACCCGTTAAAAAATGCACCTCATACTTATGTCGAATTAGCTTCAAGTGAGTGGAAGCACGCTTACTCAAGAGAGGAAGCAGCTTTTCCCACTGAGTATGTAAAAAATAATAAATATTGGGCACCAGTTGCTAGAGTAGATAACGTTTTTGGAGATAGAAATTTAGTATGTTCATGTCCTTCAATGGATGAATATAAAGATGAAGCTGCTTAACCTTTTTTAATGAAAATTGCTGTTATCGGCTCAGGTATCTCAGGATTATCTTCTGCATATTTTCTCTCAAAAAAATATAAAGTTGATCTATACGAAAAAGACGATCACTTCGGAGGTCATTCCTTTACCTACGAGATAAAAGAAGATGACAAGATTGTTCCAGTTGATTTAGGCTTTATTGTTTTTAATGAAGTTACTTATCCAAATTTAGTAAATTTTTTTAATGAATTAAAAGTTCCTTATGAAAAAAGCGACATGTCATTTTCTGTATCAATTAAGAATAGTAATGTTGAATATAGTGGAAGTGGTTTAGGAGGTATTTTTGCTAATAAATCAAATTTTCTTAATTTGAAATTTTTAAATATGATTAGAGAGATAATTTCATTTTATAAAACTGTTCCAAAATTACTTAAAAGTGAAATTAAAGAGGAGACACTAGGAAATTTTCTCAATAAAAAAAAGTTATCAAAATACTTCATCGAGTATCACTTAATTCCCATGGTTGCTGCTATCTGGTCAATGCCATTTAATAAAGCAAAGGAAATGCCATTAAAATTTTTTTTAAATTTTTTTACTAATCATGGTTTGTTTAAATTTAAAAATAGACCGCAATGGTACACAGTTTCAAATAGAAGTAGAGCTTATGTAAAAAAAGTAACAGATAAAATTAGTGGAGAAATTTTTAAAAATTATAAAGTGGATAAGTTAATTAGAAGCGATGACAATATCAGGGTAATTATTGGTAATGAATATGTTGACTACGATCAAGTAGTTCTAGCTTCCCATGCAGACCAAAGTTTAAGAATGATAGAAAAACCAACAGAACTAGAAAAAAATATATTGGAAAAATTTAATTACGTGAATAATGAAGCTTATTTACATACTGATAAGAGATTAATGCCTAACAAAAAAAGAGCCTGGTCTAGTTGGAATTCTGTTTCAGATGGAGAAAAGACATGTATAACCTATTGGTTAAATAAACTACAAAACTTAGATACATCTAAAGACTATTTTTTAACTTTAAACCCTATTTCTAAAATTATTGAAAATTCTATTATAAAAAAAGTTAATTTTACACACCCATATTTGAATTCAAAGAATACTGCACTTCAAAAAGATCTAACATTAATACAAGGAAAAAAAAGAACTTGGTTTTGTGGAAGTTATTTTGGTTACGGATTTCATGAAGATGGATTAAAATCATCTATAGATTTGATAAATAACTTTAAAATTTGATGAACTCCTGCATTTACAACGGTGAAGTAACTCATACAAGATTTAAACCTGTAAGACATTTTTTAAAATACAAAACTTTTTCATTATTAATTGATTTAGATGAAATCAATCAATTAGACAGTACAATAAATATTTTCTCTCATAATAAGTTTAACATTTTCAGCTTTTACGACAAAGATCATGGAGAACGCGACGGAAGTGATTTAAAAGAGTGGGTTCTTAAAAACATTAGTAAGTTCAATATAAAAGGTGAAATTAATAAAGTTAAAATACTTTGTTATCCAAGAATTTTTGGTTATGTGTTCAACCCTTTAAGTATTTTTTACTGTTATGAGCATAATAAATTGAGGGCAATTTTTTACGAAGTAAAAAATACTTTTAATGAGCAGCACACGTATATTTTTAAAATTAAAGATAATGAAGAAATAGCTCAAAAATGCAAAAAAAAGTTTTATGTTTCACCATTTATGGATATGGAAACTTACTATAATTTTAGATTACTTAACCCAAGTAATAGACTCTCCGTCTTCATAAAACAAACAGACTCGATAGGATTAGTTTTAACAGCCACCCAAACAGGAGAGAGAAAAGAATTCAGCTCAAAACAACTCATGATTAACTTTTTAAAGTATCCCTTAATGACAATTAAAATTATTAGTTCGATACATTTTGAAGCATTACTTTTATGGAAAAAAGGGGCAATATACAGAAGAAGAAATACCAAATTAAAAAATAACTTAAGTTACGAGGAATATTAATGAGTTTAATAAAAATTTCAGAAAAATTCGTCTTAAATAAATTGAAAAAAATTTCACAAGGAAATCTTAAGCTTATAAATTACGATGGAAAAGTTTTTCATTTTGGTGACTTAGAGAGCAAATTATCCTCAGATATCAAAATTAATAAACCCAATTTTTACCTAAATGTTATTTTGGGTGGAAGCTCAGCTTTAGGAGAAGCTCACATGAAAAAAGATTTTTATTCCTCAAATTTAACAAATTTAATTGAACTTACAGCGAGAAATATCAATACAATCTATTCTTTTTCAGGAAGTTTAAAATTACAAAAAATAAAAAATTTTCTAAAAAAAATATTTGCATCAAATACAAAATCTAAAAGCAAAAAATATATTTCAAAACATTATGATTTAGGGAATGAATTTTTTTCGTCATGGCTTGATAAATCTCTTACTTATTCTAGCGCAGTCTATAAAAATGAGAAAGATGATTTAGAAATCGCTCAAAGAAATAAATTTCAAGAGCTTATAAATTTAATGAATATAAAAGATGGAAACAAGGTTTTAGAGATAGGGTGTGGTTGGGGTGGATTTGCAGAATTCTTAGCTAAAAATTATGATGTGAGTGTAGACTGTATCACAATTTCTAAAAATCAATATGAGTTTACTAAAAAGAAGATTTTCAACTCAGGACTTAATAATAAAGTTAATGTTAAATTTTTAGATTACAGAGATCTCAAGGAAAAATATGATCACGTAGCTTCAATAGAAATGATAGAAGCAGTTGGTGAAAAATATATGGACCAATATTTTGGTACAATAAAAAATGTTCTTAATTACGGGGGAACTGCTGCAATTCAAGGAATCGTGATAAAAGACGATTTATTTGAAAGATATAGAGCAAATGAGGATTTTATTCAAAAATATATATTTCCAGGCGGGTTTTTACCTTCAATTCAATTTATGGAGAATCTAATTCAAAAGAATGACCTAAAACTAGAAAAAATTAATACCTACTCAGATGATTATGCCAGAACTTTAGCAACTTGGAGAAAAAATTTTTTAGGTGCTTGGGAAAAAATTAGCCCACTTGGTTTTGACGAATATTTCAAGCGTATGTGGGAATTTTACTTATCTTATTGTGAAGGCGGTTTTAAATCTAGAAACATTAACTTGATTCAATTCTCTATGTCTAATAGATATTCCTCATGAAAAAATTTATAGTATTATTTTTACTAATTTTAACAGCAGGATGTGCAAATAAAATGAAACCGACAGATTTTAAAGATCAAAAACCAAGATTAGTCATCGAAGATTATTTATCTGGTAATGTCAAAGCTTGGGGAGTATTACAAAATAGATCTGGAGAAGTTACGAGACAATTTAAAGCTGATTTAAACGGAAAATGGGATGGTTCTCAATTAATTTTAGACGAAGTTTTTGATTGGAATGATGGGGAAAGACAAACTCGTCAATGGACTATAAAAAAAATTGATGAACATAACTATGAAGGAACAGCCTCTGATGTAGTTGGAACAGCTAAAGGATATTCATACGGCCCAGCTTTTAAATTTGAATATGTATTACTGGTGCCGGTTAAAGGAAAAAATATTAAAATTACTTTTGACGATTGGATTTTCATGCAGGATGATCGCGTGGCAATAAACAGAGCGACAATGACTAAATTTGGAATTAAAGTAGCAGAATTAACCGTAATGTTTGTAAAAGATTGATATGTTTGAACTTCCTAAATTAGATTACAGTAATTCAGCTCTTTCTCCAATAATGTCAGAGCAAACTATGGATTTACATCATGGCAAACATCATCAAACATATATTACAAATCTAAATAACTTTATAAAAGGTTCTGATTATGAAAAATTATCTTTGGAAGATATAATTAAAAAATCATCAAATGAAAAAAAAGCAGGAATTTTCAACAATGCAAGCCAACATTGGAATCACAATCTTTTTTGGAAGTGTATGAAACCTAATGGCGGAGGAAAAGTTCCATCCAAGCTTGAAAATAAGATTAAAGAAGATTTTGGAGGCTTTGAAAAATTTAGGGAGGAATTTATAAATGCTGGAGTTACTCAGTTTGGATCTGGATGGTGTTGGTTGTCTTTAAAAGAAGATAAGCTTGTAGTAATTAAATCACCGAATGCTGAAAACCCAATAATTCACAATATGAAACCTATATTAGGTTGTGATGTGTGGGAGCACTCATATTACTTAGATTATAGAAATAAAAGACCAGCTTATATAGAAAATTTTTTTGATAAATTAATCAATTGGGAATACGTTGACTCTCTTCTTTAATTATCGTTTAACAAGTTTATCTACTAAAAATAAATAAAGTCTATAAGGTAATATTCTTAAAAATTTTAAAGTTAAAGTTAAACCTTTTGGGAAATGAATTTCAAAAGCATTTCCTTTCACCAAGCCATTATAAATTTTATCTGCAGCATATTCAGGAGTTTTTAAAAATGGCATAGGAAACTCATTTTTATCGGTCAAAGGAGTTTTGATGAAACCTGGTGATACAACTGAGACTCTCACTCCAAATTTTTTAAAATCAAAGTAAATACTTTCGCTAAAATTAGTTAGAGCAGCTTTTGAAGGACCATAACCGCTTGAATTTGGTAGACCTCTGTAACCAGCAATCGAGGAAACTATCGAAATGTGTCCAGATTTCTTATTTTTAAAATAATCTTCAACAACTTTTACGCAATCAATAACTCCTAAAAAATTAACATTAATTACATTTTTAATTTTATCTGGATCTATATTTTGCTCATCTTTTGGCTCGTAAGTTCCACTGGAGAATAAACAAATGTCAATATCACCAAAAGTATTTAAAACATCTTTAAAAACATTATTTATTTGGGATTGGTTGGTTACATCCAGGGGAAATGAACTTATATTGTTATGTTTAGCTAACTCATCTAAAAGTTCTTTTCTTCTTGCAGATACAGCAACTTTCCATCCCTCGTTGGCAAATCTTTCAGCTACTGCTTTTCCAATTCCGCTACTCGCACCTGTGATCCATATTTTTTTCTGATTTTCGGACATAAATTAGTTATACCTTAATTTATGACTAAGAATAAATATTTATCTCTTACATTCATTCTTTTAATAACGTTTTTGGCATCTGGAATTGGCGGATTTACTACTTCGACTTTTAAAGAGCCTTGGTATTCTCAGATAATTCTTCCAAGTTTTAATCCTCCGAGCTGGGTGTTTGGGCCTGTATGGACAATTTTGTATATCTTAATGTCAGTAGCAATTTGGCGTATATGGATAAATTATTATGATAAAAAAATTTTAAACTTATATTTTTTACACCTTTTTTTTAATATGATTTGGAGCATTATCTTTTTTGGTTTTCATCAAATAGGACTAGCTTTGTTAGATTTAATTATAATTATCATATTTATTGTGCTCTTAATGAAAATTTATTATTTGAAGGATAAGATTAGTTTTTCTCTAATGGTTCCTTACTTTTTATGGAGCACATACGCTTTAATTTTAAATTTTAATATTTTTATTTTAAATTAAATTAAGTTATATACACGCATGAACTACAAAAAAACTTTTAATTTTTTAAGATCTTTACCTGCAAAATTAAATTTATTTTACAAAAAAAAATCGAAATCTGGAATTAAAGTAAATAATAAATCAAAAAATAAGAAAGATTTTGATCCAGTAACTAATTTTGATAAATCATTTGAAAAATATATAAGATCATTAATTTTAAAAAAATTCCCTAAAGATTCTATTATTGGAGAAGAGTTTGACGATAAAAAATCTGATAATCATTTTCAATGGTCAATTGACCCGATAGACGGTACAAGAGCTTTTGTTATTGGAGCTCCTACTTGGTCTAACTTAATAGGTCTATCTTTTAACGAAAAATCAAAAATTGGTTTAGCCAATTTTCCAGAATTAAATAAATTTTACATAAATGATCAAAAAAAATCCTATATTTTTAAAAATAATAAAAAAAAAATTATTAAATCGTCTAATAATAATAATTTAAAAACAGTAAAAATTATTGGAAACTTTCATGGGACCTTAAGCTATGAAAGACAAAGAAAAGTTATAAAGAAATTCGGATGGTCATTTAGGTTAGCTGGATTTGATGCTTTAAATTATTGTTTATTAGCAGAAGGAACAGTAGATGCTGTAATAGAAGCTAACTTAAAGCCTTATGATATTCTACCTTTAATACCTATCATCAAAAATTCAGGCGCAATAGTAACTAACTGGAAAAATGAACCCGCAGAAATAGGGGGCAATATTATTGCTTCATCTAATAAAGCTTTACATAGCAAGATTCTGAGATTATTAAAACCTTTTACTAAAAATGATTAATATATTCATAAATAGAGTTTTTAGAGCTATCAAAATAGATATAGATCTTTACGAAGAAGTTGAGAAAGACAAAAAAGCAACTTTTCAAGCTGGAATAGTTGTTGTTTTGTCGAGCTTAGCTGCAGGAGTTGGGTCGATACACCTTGGGGCTTCAAATTTTCTAGTAGCTCCAGCTTTATCTTTGTTGAGCTGGTATGTTTGGGCTTATGTTATTTACTTTGTAGGTGTGAAATTATTTAGAGACCCAAATACAAAAAGCGATCATGGAGAACTTTTAAGAACGATAGGTTTTTCAAGTGCACCTGGTTTAATAAGAGTTTTTGGTGTTACTCCTGAATTAATGACTGTGACTTTTATAGGATCTGCATTTTGGATGCTTGCATGTATGGTTGTAGCGGTAAAATCTGCTCTTGATTACGAAAGTCTTTGGAAAGCTTTTGGAGTTGTTGTTGTATCCTGGTTATTTCAAGCTTTCTTCTTATTTTTAATAATTGTTTTATTCAAGGGATTTTAAATAGGAAAAATAGTTTTAGCTAAATTACAGCTACTACAAATTTTATAGCTATGCATAATTAGGTTTTGTTTAACACTTTCATCTTCTTTTTTGCATTCTTCGCAAATATTATTTAGCTCAATATTTTTGTTTATTACCCAAGCTCTATGATAAAAATTATCGATATTTTTTTGAATTAAACCTTTAGCTACTTTTTCTGCTTCTTTTTTATTATATGGACCATGAATAATTTTAGTTTGTTCGTCTAAAGTGTTTATATTATTAGGATTTTTGTGAATTCCCTCTATGACAATAAATCCGTCGTTTTCCATAATTTTTATATATATCATTTATTAAATGAAAAAAATTTTACTTTTTGTCACCTTATTCACCCTAAATTTTAATCTACACGCTGTGGAAAAAAAGGCTTATTTTGCTGGCGGTTGTTTTTGGTGTATGGAAGAGTCATTTGATCAAGTTGAGGGAGTTCTTTCATCGATTTCCGGATATTCAGGGGGTCATTTAAAAAATCCTTCTTACCAAGATGTTATTTATAAAGATACTGGACATGTAGAGGCGATAGAAATTACATATGACTCAAATATTGTAAGTTATGAAAGTCTTTTGAATATTTTCTGGAGAAATATAGATCCTTTCGACTCGGAGGGTCAGTTTTGCGACAAAGGTAAAAGCTATAGATCAGTAATTTTTTTTCAGAATCAACTAGAAAAAGAATTTATTGATAAATCTTTTAAGAATTTAGAAAGCAAATTTAATAGAGAAATAGTCACTTTAGTCTGGAAATTTAAGAAATTTTATCCAGCAGAAGATTATCACCAAGATTATTATGAGAAAAATTTTATTCGTTATCTAATGTATAAAAATGGGTGTAAAAGAGAAGATACCTTGAGAAGAATATGGAATTGAAAAAATTAATTTTAGCAATTTTTTTTCTGGGTTTTGTTAATTCAGCAAATGCAGAAATGATAAAACCAGCCGAAAATTTATCTGCCTACGATGTTATAAAAATACAATTAGATGCTCTCAAAAATAATGATGACAAAGATAACGGCATTAAACAAACATGGATATTTGCTCATCCTGATAATAAAAAGATGACTGGGCCATACCCTAGATTTAGAATTATGCTTTATGATGTTCATTATAGAATACTTTTAAACCATTTTTCACATAAGATAGATTTAATTACGAATACTGAAAATAAATTTGTTTATGGAGTCAAAATATTAAGTGATGAGAAGCAACAATTTTTTTATGAATGGCATGTAAGTAAAGGTAATGAGGAAAACTGTGTTAATTGCTGGTTCACGACTGCAGTTTCAATGCCACTTGATCAAGGAAATTCAATTTGAAAAGACCACCCTTCGCAATACGATACTTAATTATTGGTGCAATATTGGTTGTGCCGCCAATACTAAGCACTCACTATGGATCTATATATTTAGGTAAGCATAATGGAGTACTTTTAGGTTTTTGCGTCGGAATTGTTTGCGTGTCTTTTGCATGCTGGAAGCTTTTTATCGATGGGTGGAGGGATGACGAAGACTGATGAAATTCGAAATCTCAAGGGATGGAGCTTTAAAACAGCTTGATAATTTCATAAATAATAATTTGGCAAACTATAGCTTCAAAAGAAATTTTGATTTAGGGCCAGATAACAAATTAAATGTATCTTGTTTATCACCTTACATTTCACATAGATTAATCACTGAATATGAAGTTGCAAAGATAGTTTTATCAAAGTTTCCATATCAAAAAGTTGAAAAATATGTTCAAGAAATATTTTGGAGAGTTTACTGGAAAGGTTGGTTAGAACTTAGACCTCAAGTTTGGACTGACTTTATAGAGGATTTAAAAGGATTAAATGAAGATGACAAATATAAAAAGGCAATCAATGGCGAAACTCAAATTGAATGTTTTAACGATTGGGTAAAAGAGCTTAAAGAAAATAATTATTTACATAATCACACAAGAATGTGGTTTGCTAGCATTTGGATATTTACTTTAAATCTACCTTGGCAAAAAGGAGCAGAATTCTTTTTGAAACATTTATTCGATGGTGATGCTGCTTCAAACACATTAAGTTGGAGATGGGTTGCTGGACTTCAAACTAAAGGAAAGCACTACGTTGCTCAATCATGGAATATAAGCAAGTTTACTAATAATAAATATAAGAATGTTAAATTAAATGAGAACGCTTTACCTGTAATAGATAAAAGAGAATATAAATTAAACCCACTTGATTTTATTACAGAAGATAATTCAAATGAAAATTTATTAGCTTTTGAGAACGAATTAAGTTTAGAAAATAAAAATCTTAGAAAATACAAAAATATTTTCTTAGTTTTATTAAGTAATAAGGCTCGAAAGATAAATCTCGAACAAAAGGTATTAGAATATAAGTCAAAAATAATTGATAACCAAAAAAAAAGATTTAAAGATTTACAAATCATAGATGAATTAAAATTTCAAACTTTAACAGATGAAATTAAATCTTTTGATGTTGTTCACCCAAGTATTGGAGAAAATTATTCTTATTTAAATATTATGAGAAAAAAGCAAAATTTAGTATTAAACTTTATTTTGAGCGAGGAAGATAAATTTTCTTGGCAGTTTTCTAATAAAGGATATTTTAATTTTAAAAATAATATTCCTAAAATTTTAACTAATTTTAATTTACAATAACTTATTTAGAATAACACTTTTTCGAACAATATTTTACCTTATCCCAATTAAGTCTCCATTTTTTTCTCCAAGAAAAAGGTTTATTACAAACCGGGCAAGTTTTTTTTGGCAAATTAGCTTTTTTCATCATTAAGTTGATGTTTATTTTTTATAAAAAGAAAATAAGCTGCAATCTCATAGAAAATATTTAATATGAAAAATAGAGGCTTAATTTTAAATATTTTATATAAAAAATTATATTTAGGAACATTTTTCCAAATAATTAAAAAAGATTCTGCTCCATCAATTACTTTACCGTCTTGTATAACATGCATTCTTCTTAAAAGATCTTTATATGATTTTGAGGTAATTTTCTGAGCTTCTTCATTATTAGTAACATCTATCCATTCTACACTGTCATCACTATGTTTTTTGTAATGATTGATTTCAGCTCTACAAATATTACATGAATTGTTAAAAAAAACTTTAACCATTAGTATTTTCTTTTATAAAATTATTCGCTGCTTTAAAAATCCTTGTTTTCCTCTCTTTATTCATTTTTTCAGAAATTCTAACCATCATTGCAAGACGAGGATTTTTTAAGAAGAATTTCTTATGTCTATCTATAAATTTCCAATATAATCCATCCATAACATCACACCAAGGACCTTTTTTAAAATGCATCATTTTCAGAAAATAACTTGAACCACAAATATAAGGTTTAGTTGCAAATATTCCACCGTCACTAAATAACCCCATTCCATAAACATTTGGCGCCATCACCCAGTCAGATGAGTCTACAAACATTTCCATAAACCATTTGTAAACTTGTTTAGGGTTTATTTCACAAAGATTCATTATATTTGCCAATATCATTAGTCTTTCTATGTGATGTGACCAGCCGTAGTTTTTAGCATTATTGATTGCATGGTCTAACGGATCTAAACCTGTATTTCCCTCATACCAAGATTTTTTCATTTTTCTTTTATGATTAAAAAAATTAGTATTATCTAATCGTTGATCATAGTTTTGATAAATTCCTCTCATAAACTCTCTCCAACCTATAATCTGCCTGATATAACCCTCTAAGGAATTCATAGGCACTTTATTTTCAATCTTTCTTAACTTCTCTATTATCTCTTCTGGAGCTATTAAACCTAAGTTTATAAGTGGACTTAGCGCGCTATGAAAAACAGTATTTGATTTATCTGTTACCGCGTCCTCATAATCCCCAAAAAGCTTTATTCTCTCTTTCAAAAACTCATCAAGCCACTTATTTGCGTCTTTTCGTGTTGTTGGAAACCAAAATTTATCAGTATTTCCTGGATGATCTTTAAAATTAGAATTTATAAATTTTTTAAGAGTAATAGTTTCCTTTGTCTCTTTTACCTTAGAAATAACAGGAACTTTAATAGTACTCGGAAGTTTTTTTCTATTTTCTTCATCGAAACTCCATTTATTTCCTTTTGGAGTTCCATTTTTATTCATCAATAAATTCATTTTTGTTCTTACAATTTTATAAAAATTCGCCATGAAAGGCCGTTTATTTTTAGAAAGGTAATCTTTAAATTCTTGCCTCTCCATTAAAAACATTGGAGATCTAACTTGGTTAATCTTAAGTGAATTTTTTTTTACTAAATTTAATATTCTTTTTTCAAAAAATTTATCTTCAATTTCAAAAAAAGTAATTTCTCTTATCTTTTTTTCTTTAATAGTCTTTTCTAATTTTTTTTCGTAGGATAATTTAAAATCTTTATTTAAGTCTTTGTATATTAAGTTAAAATTTTTTGATTTAAGCTCATCCTTAAATGATCTCATAGAAGACAAAAATAATAATATTTTCAATTTGTGATGTTTTTCAAAGGTACATAGACCATAGTCTTCTGCCATAAAAAAAGTATGGTCCTTATAATCTGAGAGATATTTTGGGTTAAAAAGTTGATTTCCTAAAATTATAAAAAGCTTCATAAGTAATAAAATACATATTTTATTTAGATATTACACGCGTCATTATTTGCATGTAAATAACCTTTAATAATGTTATTTTTAAATATGAAAAAAGTAATTTTAGGTGCAACTGGATCAATAGGCTCATCTTTAGCAAAAAAACTTGTCGAAAGTGGAGATCAAGTTCATTTAGTTGGAAGAGATCAATCTAGTTTAACTAAGATAGCTAAAGAATTAAATTCTTCTTTTACAGTTTGCGATGTATTAGAAGAAAATTTTTCCGAAAAAATATTAAATGATTTAAAAGACGACCCTATAAATGGATTAGCTTTTTGTATTGGGTCAATTGATTTAAAGCCTTTAAAGTTAACAAAAAAAAGTGATTTTATGCAAGCATTTAACTTAAACCTTATCTCAGCTACTGAAGTCATAAAATCATTGACAGATAATTTAAAAACAAATAAAGGATCTATTGTTTTATTTTCAACAGTTGCAGTAAAGCAAGGCTTTCCAAATCATTCGATAGTATCATCTGCGAAAGGAGCGCTTGAGGGACTTACCTTAGCATTGGCAGCTGAGTTAGCTCCAAATGTTAGGGTAAATTGTATTGCCCCTAGTTTAACAAACTCAAAAATTTCAAACTTTCTTCTCAAAAATGAAAAAGTAGCTGAAGGTATAGCTAAAATGCATCCAATGAAAAGGATTGGGGAAGGTTCGGACTCCGCCTCAGTTGCAAAATTTTTATTAACAGAAGAAAGTTCTTGGATAACAGGTCAAATAATTGGTGTAGATGGAGGTAGATCATCTGTCGCATAACAATTATGTTATAAGTTGTTACATATTATTTATGAAATTTTTAACTATAACATTAATATCAGTTTTTTTGAGTACTAGTGTAATGGCTGCTGGAAGCGATAGCAGTAGTGAATCTTCAAAGGACTCTTTATATGAAGATGCGGTAAAATTAGTAAAAAAAGCTGGAAAGATGGAAAAAAAAGAAAAACCTGAAAAAGCTAAAAAACTTTACTCACAAGCATTTAAAAAATTAGAGGAAGCTTATAAATCAGATAAGAAAAATCCAGATGTGCTAAATTACATGGGATTTACTTCAAGAAAAGTTGGAAATTTTAATCAGGCTGAAAAATTTTATTTGAAAGGTTTAAGTATTAAACCAAACCACAATGGTATAAATGAATATTTGGGTGAACTTTACGTGCAAACTAATCGTATAGATAAAGCTAATGAGAGACTTGAGGTTCTTAAAAACTGTAATTGTAAGGAATACGGTGAGCTCGAGTTAATTATAAAAACTAAGGGCTCAAAAGTTTACTAAGATAGATCAACAGCAAATTTTTTTAATTTTTCTATCGGTATTAATTCCAAAGTTTTAATATTTGTTTTTTTTAAAAATACTGAGCAAGCAGCATCTTCCTCTATTGCCCTTGCATACCAAGTAGCGCAAACACACCAACAATCACCATGTTTTAAACCTGGAAAACCAAACTCTGGATGCGGTGTAATTAAATCATTTCCAACCTTTTTTGACCAAAGTAAAAATTTATCTGAGACTTTTGCACAAACTGTATGAACCCCTCTATCATTTTTGTCTGTGTTACAACATCCGTCTCTAAACCAACCAGTTATAGGATCATTAGAACATGGCTCTAAAGGCTCACCGAAAACATTTTTTTGAATTTCATCACTCATCTTGAAAATACATTAGCAATGTTACTATCTATTTCCAAATTAAATGAAAAAGATCTTCTTTCTGCATTTGATTTAAAAGGGTAGGCTGTATGCATTAGATAATGTGGAAAAAGAATTACATCTCCAACTTTTGGCTGATGATTATAAATACTATCACTTAAAAACATCTTATTACCATTAATAAAATCAATAGTTCCATCAATTTTTGATTTTTTATTTTTTGAAATAAATTTTGGAATTTTTAAATAGCCTACACCTGATATATGCCCGTCGTGGTAATGTATGGGATTATATTCATTATTAAATTGTCTAACTATCCAGAAATTTTTAATTGATATTTTTTTTACTTTTTTACCCAAAGTTCGTAAAATATATTTTTTTACTTCGTTAGATATCACTTTCTCTAAATTTTTTTTTATAAAAGGTTTAGGTAATTGAAATTCTTGTTTTACCTGTCCAACTAATTTTTTCGAGTAGTCAAGTTTTTTCAATAATCTTTTTTTATTAAGGATATTTTCAACTTCGTGATTAATTTTTTTTATTAATTTATTTGAAAATTTTAATTTAGCTATCTTGGGTCCGAAAGGACTTATTACTTTCATAATTATAATTTTGTTGGATTTGGTTGTCCCTTATAAACTTTCTTAGGATCAAATTTTTTTTCTTTTTCTTTAAACTCTAATTCAACTGCCTCAGAATTTTTAATTTTTCCTAAAGGTATTGATCTATAGAAACATGACTTATAACCAACATGGCAGCTTGCTCCATTTCCTATATCTACTGACATCCATAATGAATCCTGATCATCATCTATTCTTAAATCAATAACTTTTTGAACAAAGCCGCTCGTTTTTCCTTTATGCCATATTGCTTTCCTCGATCTGCTCCAATAATGAGCTTCCTTGGTTTCAATTGTTTTTTTAAGCGCGTCATCATTCATGTAACCGTGCATTAATAGATCACCCGATCCACTGTCAGTAGTGGTCACAGGAATTAGTCCATCTCTATCGAATTTAGGAGACAGAAATTTTCCCTCTTCTACATCAAATACACTTTCTCTCTTTTTAAACATGAGCGTAAAATAATGAAAAAAAGACAAAATAGCAATTTGCATTAATCAAATATGTCCTATAAAACCTTTTAACAATGAAATTAGTTAAAGACGCTAGTAAAAGCTCATCAAAAAAGCCTGAAATTTCAGACAGTCAGGCCGAAGATGCGTTTAAAACAATTCTTAAGTGGATTGGTGAAGATCCTAATAGGGAGGGTTTAATTGAAACACCCAAGAGAGTAGTCAAAGCTTTTAAAGAATATTTTAAAGGCTACCATCAAGACGCCGAAGCTGACTTATCTAAAACTTTCGGGGATGTTGAGGGTTATGACGATATGGTGGTAGAAAAGAATATTACTTTGGAGAGTCACTGCGAACATCACATGGCACCAATTATTGGGGTTGCTCACGTTGCTTACATTCCAAACAAAAAAGTTGTGGGGTTAAGTAAATTAGCTAGAACAGTAGAAGTCTTTTCAAAAAGACTACAAACCCAAGAGAGACTTACAATGCAAGTAGCAAAAACTTTAATGAAAACACTTGACGCAAAAGGCGTTGCGGTAACTGTTGATGCAGCGCACCAATGTATGACAATGAGGGGGATCAAAAAGGAAAAAGCTACTACAGTAACTAACTATTTTTTAGGTTCTTTCAGAGAAGATTTAAGTATACAAAATAGGTACTTAAGATACATTGCTAAATAGATGTCTGAAAAATTTAAAGCAATAGTAATAGATAATCAAAACGAAAAATTTACAAGAGAAATTAAAGAAATTGATACAAGTCATCTTAAAGACGGAAACGTTTTAGTAAAAATAGATTATTCAAGTTTAAATTTCAAAGATGCCATGATTTTGAAAGACGGTGGGAGAATAGTAAGAAAATTTCCATTTGTGCCAGGAATTGATTTTTCAGGTACTGTAGTTGAAAGTCAAGATGATAAATTTAAAAAAGATGATAAAGTAATTTTAACTGGGTTTAGAGTTGGAGAAGCTTACTTTGGCGGTTTCGCTCAGTATGCAAAAGTTGACGCTAATTTTTTAATTAAAATACCAAAAAATTTAGATACCCATAAGTCTATGATGCTAGGTACAGCTGGCTTTACGGCTCTTCTATGTTCTTTTGCGGTTAAAGCCAAAGAGGAATTATTGTTAGGTGAAAAAATAAAAGATGTTTTAGTAACTGGTGCTACAGGAGGTGTTGGAAGTATTGCCATAATGATCTTATCTAAAATGGGATATGATGTTCACGCTGTAACAGGAAAAAAAGATAAAAACGACTATCTAAAAGATTTAGGTGCAAAAAACATTATAGATAGAAAAGAATTCGAGGGAGAAAGTAAGCTTCTTGAAAAAGGAGTTTGGGACGGAGTAGTTGATACTGTGGGAGGCGCTTCTTTAACAAAAATATTAGCTCAAACCAAACCAGGTGGAATTGTGGCCTTACCAGGAAATGCAGGAGGAATTAAGATAAATACAAATTGCATGCCTTTTGTTATCAGAGGTGTTAAACTCTGGGGCATCGACTCATCTGGATCTTCAATAAAAAGACGTGAGTTTGTTTGGAATGAAGCTGCAAAATTAATTGACTTTTCAAAAGTAAATTCATTTACAAAAGAGCTTTCTTTTACGGAGCTTTTAGATGTTTATCCAAAGCTTCTAAAAGGCGAGTTATTTGGAAGAACTATAGTAAATCCAAATAAATAAACTATAATCATTTAAATAATGGATTGGGATAAATTAAAAATTTTTCATACTGTTGCTGAGGCATCGAGTTTCACCAAAGCATCAACTATCTTAAATTTAAGCCAATCAGCAATTAGCCGCCAAATTCAAGGTTTAGAGACCGATTTAAAGGTCCAATTATTTGAACGTCATGCTAGAGGTTTAGTTCTTACTGAAAATGGCGAATATCTCTTTAAATCAGCTCATGAAATTATTTCAAAGCTAAAAGATGTTGAGTCAAATTTAAGTGGTCAAAAAGATAAGATAAACGGAAAATTAGTTGTTACTACTGTCGTAAGTTTTGGAACTACATGGTTAACTCCTCGAATAAAAGAATTCATGGATCTTCATCCTGATATAGAAATAGAGCTAATTTTTAATGATGTAGAGCTTGATTTAGCAACTCGTCAAGCTGACGTTGCAATTAGGATGAGAAGACCAAAACAATTAAATTTGATACAAAAAAAATTTGTAGATTTTAATTATCATATTTATGGTTCAAATGAATATTTAGAGAAAAATGGGTATCCAAAAACCCTAAAAGATTTAGATAAACATAAATTTATAACTTATGGTAAGGGAGCTCCATCTCCAGTTTATAATCCCGATTGGGTTTTAAAAATAGGTGCAAAAGATGGAAAAAAAAGAAAATCTGTGATGAAAGTAAACAGTGTTTACGGGCTGTTATTAGCTGTTCAAAGTGGAGTTGGTTTAGCTGCGCTTCCAGATTATATTACTCATAATATTAGTGGCATCACTAAAATTTTACCAACCGAACCAGGTAAGCCAACGGAAACTCATTTTGTATATCCTGCATCATTAAAAAATAATGCAAGACTTATAGCTTTTAGAAATTTTTTATTTAGCAAAGTAAACGAATGGAAATTTTAATCTCATTTATAATACCCTTTATAATACTACTTACAGTTGTAGTATTTATTCATGAATATGGCCACTATTACTATGCTAAGAAGTACGGAGTAGGTGTCACAGATTTTTCTATAGGATTTGGTAAAGAAATATTTGGTTTTAATGATAAATCTGGAACAAGATGGAAATTTTGCGCAATTCCTCTTGGCGGATATGTAAAATTTTTTGGCGATAGAAATGTTTTTAGCCAAGCAGAGCAAGAAGAATTATTAAAAAAATATAGCAAAGAAGATCAAGAAAAATTATTTGTTGTTAAACCTTTATATCAAAGATCTATAATAGTTGCGGCTGGACCTTTTGCAAACTTCTTGTTAGCCATACTTATTTTTGCATTCATTTACATGTTTGCCGGAAAAGATTTTACTCCTGCCCAAATACAAGAGGTTCAAATTGAAAGTCCTGCAGAAGAGGCAGGCATTAAGTCAGGAGACATTATCAAGTCTATAAACGGTAAAGATGTAAATAGCATTATGGAAGTTTCCGCTTTCATTAATTCGTCTTCATCAGAGATAATTGATATCGGCATATTAAGAAATGACAGTGAAATTACATTTTCTGTAAAACCTGAGGTAATTAAAGGTGAGGACTCTTTAGGTAATAAAGCAAATAAAAAGATTATCGGTATAAAAATAGCTCCTTTAAATGATGAAATTAATAGAGAAAGATTAGGCCCAGCAACTGCTTTGCTTTATGCGTTTAAAGAGACTTGGTTTGTAATTGATGCTTCTTGGAATTTTATTATTTCAATGTTTAAGGGTACCGGAGATACTACTCAATTAGGCGGTCCTATAAAAATAGCTAAAATCACCGGTCAAGTTGCAAAACTAGGCTTTATTGCCTTTCTAAGCATTATGGCTTACATATCGATCAGTTTAGGATTTATTAATTTGTTGCCTATTCCTATGTTAGATGGTGGACACTTAATGTTTTACGCTTTTGAAAAGGTTTTAGGCAGACCTTTAACTCAAAGGACTCAGGAGGGATTTTTTCGAATCGGTCTTTTTTTGCTACTTTCTTTAATGTTTTTTACAACATTTAATGATTTAAGGGATTTAGGCTTATTTTAAGCCATTTTTTTAATCAAAAAAGTCAATAATATCAGGGCTTTTTGATCATACAACATATTGTGTTGATATTTACGTGAAACACCAAAAAATTGTTGATTTTATTGGATTTTTATAGAGATTAGATAATAACTAAGGGGCATAAATGAATAAAAAACAACTAGTAGCAAAAATATCGTCCACACTGGGTCAAAGCAAAGCTGATGCTGAGAGAACTTTTGATTCAATAACGACTATTATTTTAGATGCTTTAAAGAATGACGATACTGTAAAAATAGCTGGATTTGGTACTTATAAAGTAGCAAAAAGAAAAGCTAGGGTAGGAAGAAACCCGCGAACAGGTGAGTCAATACAAATTGCTGCATCTCAGAAAGTTAAGTTTTTACCAGCTAAAAGCTTAAAAGAAATGTTTAACAGATAAACGATTTATTTAGCCCTTATTTGATTTGCTCAAATAAGGGCTACCTACCTGCAAAAATTGCATAGCTCAAATTAAGTTAAATCAATTCTTTTTCAATTTTTAAAATCCTATAAACCTCGTTTAACAAGGGAGTTATTATGAAAAAATACTTAGGATACTTTCTAGCAGGTACAGCCATTTATTTTGGTTTTGCCGGTCTTGGATACGCTGAGACCACAGTGTCTGCAGAAGTACAATACATTTTTAATACCCTATTATTTTTAATGTCAGGTTTCTTGGTCATGTGGATGGCCGCAGGTTTTGCAATGTTAGAGTCAGGATTAGTAACATCGAAATCTGTATCAGCAATCTGTGCAAAAAATATAGGTCTTTATTCAATCGCCGGAGTAATGTTCTGGTTGGTTGGTTACAATTTAGCTTACGGTATCCCAGAAGGCGGATATATAGGTTCATTCACACCATGGAGTGATAATTCAGCATTAGAGACAGGATATTCTGATGGTTCTGATTGGTTTTTCCAAATGGTGTTCTGTGCAACTACAATGTCAATCGTATCTGGTACATTAGCTGAAAGAATTAAGATCTGGCCATTTTTCTTATTTGCCGCTATTTTAACTGGAATTATCTATCCAATTTCAATGGGTTGGCAGTGGGGTGGCGGATGGTTATCGGTAGCTGGATTCTCAGATTTTGCTGGTTCAACATTAGTACATGCTGCTGGAGGAGCTGCGGCTCTTGCAGGTGCAATCGTATTAGGTGCTAGAAGTGGCAGATTCTCTGGAAAAGGTGAGGCTAAACCGATGGCACCATTTGCTGCATCATCAATTCCGTTAGCAACATTAGGAGTATTTATACTCTGGTTAGGTTGGTTCGGATTTAATGGTGGATCTCAGTTAGCTTCTGGAACATTAGAAGACGTTTCAGCAGTAGCAACAATTTATATCAATACGAATTTAGCTGCAGGTGGTGGTGTATTAGCCGCTGCTACAGTATCAAGAGTTATTGGTGGAAAAACTGACGTAGTAATGATGCTAAACGGCGCAATCGCTGGATTAGTAGGTATTACGGCAGAGCCATTAACACCAAGTCCGTTAGCTGCAATCTTCATTGGAGCAATAGCAGGAGTATTAATGTACTTCTCAACAAAACTATTGTTTAAAATGAAAATTGATGACGTAGTTGGAGCCATCCCAGCACACTTAGTAGCTGGAGTATGGGGTACATTAGCAGTGCCATTAACAAATGGAGATGTTACTTTCGGAGCACAATTCTTAGGAACTATCTCAGTTGTGGTATTCGTATTCATAGTCTCATTTATTGTTTTCCAAATTATAAAAAGTACAATTGGATTAAGAATAAGCAAGGAAGCTGAAAGACTAGGAACTGACAAAGCAGAAGTCGGTGTAATAGCTTACGGTATCAGAGACTAATTAAAATTCCCTCCCTCGTTAGTTGGGAAAAATTATAAGGCCTGGTTCGGATCCCCCGTCCAGGCCTTATTAATTTAATGACTATTTTTAAAGGTTGTATTTTGCTAACTTGGTTGCCCATCAAAATTTAAATTTATAAAAATTTCTCTAAAAGGTCGTCATTTTTAAATTGATATAAATTTTACTTGGGTTAAAATTTAAATGTTTTAATTGGTGTGAATTATTTTATACTTCGAATCTTATAAATCACCAAAAAGAAAGTATCGACAAATACGTTGCAAAATATAGATTATTTGCCCTATTCTGAATGGTATTTTACTTATTTGAGCTCACAAATTTTAATACTTCTTTTGCATGATCTTTTACTCTTACATTTGACCAAATTTTTTTAATTTTTCCTTTATCAATGAATACAGTTGATCTTATTGTGCCAAGAAATTTTTTGCCCATAAAAGACTTTTTTCCCCAAACACCATATTTTTTTTGTGATTTCAGATCAGGATCTGAAAGTAGTTCAAATGGAACTTTATATTTTTTTTTAAATTTTTCATGACTTTCAATAGAATCTTTTGAAATTCCGACCACCTCACACTTAGCTTTTTTAAACTTTTTATATAACTTAGAAAAATCTTTAGTTTCTATCGTGCATCCTGGAGTATCATCTTTAGGATAAAAATAAATGACCAATTTTCCTTTAAATTTTTTTAAATCAAATTTTGTGTTCTTAGTTCCAGATAGCTTAAATATAGGAGCTTTTTTATTTTCTTTAACCTTCATTTTCATCCCATATTTTTTTCCAATTGACGTTTGGCGACAATCCAAAAATTGAATTAATATTAGTAAAATGAACAGCTAAAGACGGAATTGGAGATATACATAATTCTTTTTCATAAATATCATGCATAGGTTTTTCGAAAGGTGCATGTTCTTTTTTACACATACTTACATACTTGTCCCAATATTTTTCAATCATTTTCTTGCTTGTCAAAAAAGTACATAAAGTTTCTTCAACCCTTCTCCAATGATAATTTTGGCCCAAAAAATTCTGAGTTTTATCTGCTTTTGTATATAGATATGGGTAGTCGGCTGGGCATATTATTATCTCACTTTTAGTCTGAGAAGCTATTCTTTCATATGTAAAAATCATTTCACTTATTGAGCTACGTTGATGTAAATAGTCATCCTCTACAAAATATATTAAATCCTCACAACTTTTAGCTTCTATCAAAGACTGGTTTATATTAGCCATATTAGAGATTTGATTATTGGAGACCTCCTGACCTCTTTCATTTACTTTTTCAATTTCATCTTTAAACTTATGAACATCTAAATTAATTAAATTATAATTTATTTTAAAATTTTTAAAAACTAAGTCTATTTTTTCTAAATTTTCTTGAGAGGAATTATGATCAATAACTTTAAAATTAATCTTAATTTTTTCAAGTTGTGAGTTTGCTTTTGTAGAATTTAATAATGATCTTATGGTTCTTAGCGTATACTCGATTTTTTCCTTTCCAAATAATCTAGATTTATTTTGTGTTAACATATTTACGCTAGCACAAGTTCTAATAATTATGTCCAGTGCCTTGACCGGCCTGGTAATATTAACCTTTCCAAGCGGTAGATTAATTGAACTTTTGCCTATTAAGCTTAACTCTTCATTAACTTTCTTTTCAACAGTGACCACTTCAAATGTATTTTGATCAATTATTTCAAAGCCTAATTTCCTGCATAATTTGATAAAGATTTTTTTTAAAAATCCTGAATTATTTGAGGTGCGAATATTTTTCATACTAGTAAAATATATATAATAGTTTAATTATTTGATCTATGAGTATTAAATCTTCACAAAAATTAGTACAGGAAGCTAATGAAAATATCGAAACATTAAGCGCGCAAGAAGTAAAGAGCTTAGTAGAAAAAGACGAAATCACTCTAATTGACGTAAGGGATATTAGGGAATTGTGGAAGGAGGGTACTATCGAAAATTCGAAACATATCCCTAGAGGCATGTTAGAATTTTGGCTAGACCCGAACAGCTCTTATTATCAGGAGAATAAGATAAAAGATTTGAAAAAGATGGTTTTGTTTTGTGCTTTAGGTTTTAGATCTGCTTTAGCCACAAAGGCATTAGTTGATATGGGATTTAAAAATGTTGCTAATATAAATGGCGGATTCGATGCTCTAAAAAATGCTGGACTAAAAGTAGTTCCAAAAGAAAAAAAATAATTTATTTACTGGCTTCTTTTAAAACAAATTCAATTCTATCTTGACCCCAAAAAATTTTATTGTTTGAAATAAATGTTGGTGCCCCAAAAACTCCTTTTTCGTAGGCTTCACTAGTTCTTTTTTTTAGAGAGTCTTTTATAGATGAAGATGTAGCTCTCAAAGCAAAAGTTTTGGGATTTACATTTAAGTTTTTCAATACTTTATGAATTATATTATCATCATTCATATTTAATCCATCCTGCCAAATTGCGTCAAAAATGCTGTCAATGTAAAAACTCTTAAAGTTGTCTTCGTCAGCTACAAATACACCACGCATTAAATTTAAACTTCTTATAGGAAAATAAGAATTGAATTTGAATTTTACATTATTTCGCTCAGCAATTAACTTACAGTCTCTTATCATGTGTTTTGCTTTAGCAGGTATAAAAGCTGGTGCTTTAATTCCATGTAAGTTGTGTAAACCACCTAAAAGAATTGGTTTATATTGAACTTTGATTGAAGCTTTTAGCTCAATTTTTCTAATTTCTTTATGTGCAAGAAATGAATATGGACTAATAAAGTCAAAATAAAAATCGAATGGTTTAATCATTAAAGCTTATTTTTTTAGCAAAGAAAATTCTTATAAACCAGTAAATGACCAATCCAACTGGTCCGGAAAAGTATGTCAAAATAAGAGATGGAATAGTAATTATTTTAGGTATTAAATATCTTCTGGCGTCTCTTATTATCCAAGCGCCAGCAAACAAACTGATAGCCAGAAAATGTAGCCAGAATATAAGTAATAAAACTTCATTAGCAAACATTGAATATAAACCATCTAATCCACTGTATAATTCAAAACCATCAAAAATATTTTTTTCTAAATAAAGATTATAGGATAAAAAAGAATAGCCTGTTGCTAAAAGCAAAGGCGCAATAATAGATTGAGCTAAAAAGTTCGTTAAACCATGATTAGGAGCTAAAATTAGTAACAGCCAAAAAGGTATTACTCCCCAATTGGCAATTAAATAAATATTTTCTGGGGTGATGAAAGCTATAACATCATTTAACATAAAAAATAATATAGTATATTAAATTAATGAATCCCACATTAAATAAAAGTGATTTTGAAGACCTTACTACAAATTTAAAAGATTTAGCTTATTCTTATCTTGAAAAATATAATCCCTCTAAACAACAGCTTAAAGTTTACTTACTTAAGAAATATTTATTAAAAATAAAAGGTACAAAATCTAAAAAAGAGGTAACATCAATTATTGATGAAATCATTTCAAACTTAGAGAAAAATAAACTTTTAAATGATGAAATGTATTCAGACTCAAAAGCAAGAATGTTCTTGAGAAGAGGTTATTCATTAAACAAAATAAATCAATCGCTTAGAAACAAAGGTATTGAAGACAAATATGTTAAACAAAGTATTGAAAAAATTAAAGAAGAACAAATTGAACCAGATTTTGTATCTGCTTTAAAACTTTGCAGAAGAAGAAGGATAGGTCCCCTAAGACCCGAGAGAAATCGTGAGTTGTTTTATAAAAAAGATATGGGTATTTTAGCTCGTGGGGGTTTCAGCTTTGATTTATCTAAAAGAGTTTTAGAACTCGATCAAAAGGAATTTAATAAACTAATCAAGATTATCTGATTTTTTCTTTTTTTCATCCTCTAATAGAATATCAAGTTTTCTTTTTAGAGCATTTCTTACAAGAATAAAAAAAAGAACACCAAAAAAAGTTACTGACAAAATTATTATTAAAATAGTTTTAATCATAAAGATTTTCAGAGCGCCTTATTAGTAAACTAGGATTTTTGTAATCTTCTTTACCATATAAAAAAGGTTTTTCATCTAGCGTCTTAATAATTGCTCCTGCATTTTGAGCAACTGCATGTCCCGCAGCATAATCCCATTCATTTGCTTTTTCCCTAGCTGCATAAATATCATACTCCCCTGTTGCTATAACACAAAATTTATATGAGCTAGCCATTTTTACAATTGATGTCACATTAAACTGTTTTAATTTATTTAAAATTAGATCTGAAGGTTTGATGACGCTAGATAAAGCTACAACTTTTCCTTTTGGCTGCTGTTTTTTACAAGAAATCTTTTTTGTAACATTCTCTTCAATCAAATAACTTTCTCCAGGCCAGTAAGAGAAAAATAACCTTTTCTTTTTTGGCACGCCCACTAGTCCAAGAACTGGTACAGTATCTATTACCAAAGCTGCATTTAATGTATATTCATCTTTTCCAGCTATATATTCTTTTGTCCCATCTATAGGGTCAATCAACCAGAAAATTTTAGATTTATTTTTTTTATTTAGATCAACTGTTTCTTCAGAAATAATTGGTATATTAGGTGTTAAGCTAGAAATTTTTTTTGAAATATCGTCATCAGCTTTTAAATCTCCATTACTTACAGGAGAACCATCTTCCTTGATCTCAATTTTTAAACCCTCGTTGTAAAGTCTTATTGTATCGTCTCCGGCCTTTATAAAGGTATCTATAAGTCCCTCAGCTATTTTTTTTAACTCGGCTTTATTCACTCTCCACTCTTTCTAATTTTATGTTTTTGATGTTAATTACTCTTTTTCCGTAATTTTCAAAATTAACTGTTACTTTATTACCTATAATAGATTGCACTTGACCGATACCCCATTCACTATTAGCAGGGTTTTTAACATAATCACCTGGTTCAAAATCAATAAGCATTATGGAAAATAAATAGTAAATATATTATACACTTTAATAATGAATTCACTAGGAATTAATAAATCAAAAAAAGAAACAAAAGTAGTTGTTGCAATGTCTGGAGGTGTAGACTCTTCCGTTGTAGCTGCTCTAATGAAAGAGGAGGGTTATGATGTCAAAGGTATAACTTTAAAACTTTATGATGATACAAAACAATCTAAAGGAGGAAGGCAATGCTGTGCAGGACAAGATATAATGGATGCTAAAAGGGTTTCAGAAAAAATAAATATTAATCACGAAATCCTATATTATCAAAAAAAATTTAAATCAGAAGTTATAGACTCGTTTATTGATAGTTATGCAGCTGGAGAAACCCCGATTCCATGTGTTCAGTGCAATCAGACTGTAAAATTTAGAGATTTATTTAAATATGCTAAAGATTTTAAAGCAGATGCATTAGTTACAGGTCACTATGTATCAAGAATTCAAAAAAATGGTCATGCGAGTATGTATAGAGCTAAAGATATAAATAGAGATCAAAGCTATTTTCTGTTTAGCACAACACAAGAACAGCTTGATTATTTAAGATTTCCTTTGGGAGAAATTGATAAATCTGAGACAAGATCCATAGCAAAAAAACTAAACTTAAATGTTGCTAATAAACCGGATAGTCAAGATATATGTTTTGTGCCAAATGGTGATTATAGTTCAGTTATAAAAAAATACAGACCTGAGTCATTTCAAAAAGGAGACATAGTTGATCTCAATGGAGATAAAATCGGTGAACATCAAGGGATAATTAATTACACAATTGGTCAAAGAAAAGGAATTAAAATTTCAAGTGAAAAACCTCTTTACGTAATAAATATAAATGCCAATGAGAACAAAGTTATTGTGGGCAATAAAGAAAATTTAGAAATTAAAGAAATTCAACTTAGAGAATTAAATATTTTGGCAAATAAAGATGAGTTCAACGAAGTTATTAATATAAAAGTTAGATCAACAGGTAGACTTTTAAAAGCAAAAATAAATCTTATTAAAGATTACGCTCAAGTCGAAATTTTAGATAAAGAAACTGGGATTTCACCGGGACAAGCATGTGTTTTTTATTCAAAAGATTCTTTTGGGGATAAAGTACTTGGAGGTGGTTGGATAGATAAGACTTTTAATAATAAGTTATCCACTTAATTAACATACATTCATAAGACACGCATTAAGTGATTACAAATATCGATCGCCTATGATTTAATATTTGTAATTAAGAGGCAACTCTTAACTGGCCAATTAAGGAAAAACCGAGAGGTTCAAGCTTAAGGGGCAGAAAGGTGGACCTAGTAGCGCTAGAATAGTTCATCGGGACGGCTTGGCGGTAGCGCCTAAAACGACGAGCCAAAACTACTAAATTTCTGGGCGAAAGCCTAGAAATTTAAGTGGTTCTTCTCCAAAAAAATCTTGAAAATAAATAGAAAGTAATTAATCCAACAAAGTAATTCCACTCAAGCGCATGTTTAAATTGTGTATTACCTTTGGTAACAAGTATAGGCAAACTCAAAATTGCAATTAAAGACAACGAACAAACTAAAATAAATTTTAAAACAAAAACATATTTGACAATGTAATCATATAACTTTTTTCTCAATTTATAAAAATGATAAATTAATAATCCTTGCGCAATTAGTTCGAATATTACAAAAAGCAACAATACAATTCTTCTAAAAAATTTGTAAAGCTGAATATCAAATTTAATTCCTAAAAATATAGAATGAATAATTAAGAAAATTGCTGATAAAATTCCAAATATTTTAAATTTATAATTAATATTTGTTCCATTCAAGTTATTGATTAGATTGTTATTCTTTGACCAATAATAATATAAAAGAATACTCGTAAGAAACATTGAGGGTTTAAAAATTAAAAATTGAGGAAATGTTCTTGCAGCTCTACTAATGGATAAACTTCCATCTAAATAAGGTATTGAAAAATTTGACCTACCAATATGTTCCACGCTAAAAACTGTGTTTTCAAAGAGTTCATAGTTCTGAGAAATTATTAAACATAAATTAATTGCAATAAAAGGGATTAAGAAAATCCATAAACTTAATTTTCTTATTTGATCAATCCCATTCATAAATTTTTGAAATTATTATTTTTTCTTGTTTCTTTTTCGCGCTCTTCTTTTTTTTGAGCCAATTTTTCTTCTTCCTCGGTGTTTTTTTGGATAACCCATATTTTTGCCTCCTTTTTTATATCAAATTATGAAAAGTTATATATAAAAATCAAATATACTTATTTTATGAAAAAGTCCATACGCACATTTCTTAAGCATCCAACAAAAGATAATTCTAATAGATCAGCAAATCCTCCTGTTACACGAGCCTCCACAATTTTATTCAATTCGATGCAAGAAATGTACCAACATGAGCTTAAAATTAAAAAACATAAAAAAGTAACGCATTTTACCTATGGAAGATATGGGAGCACTACAACTATTGAACTCGAAAATATTTTGAAAGAATTAGAGCAAGCGTATCATGTTTTTTTAACAGGAACAGGATTTGGTGGAATAGCTTTAGCATTAATGTCTATATGTAGGCCAGGTGATGAAATTCTAGTTTCAGATAATGTGTATGGTCCCACAAAAGAAATATCACAGGAATTAATGAAAGAATTTGAAGTCAACGCAAAATTTTATAATCCCGAATCTTTTGAAGACCTTAAGGAGAAAATATCAAATAAAACAAAATTGATTTTGGTTGAAAATCCTGGAAGTAACACATTTGAATTTCAAGATTTAACGAAAATTGTTCAATTAGCAAAAAGAAAAAAAATTTATACCCTCCTGGATAATACTTGGGGAACGCCACTTTATTTAAAACCTTTAAAAATTGGTTTTGACATGTCTTTTTGTTCCGCTACCAAATATTTCTCTGGCCACTCAGATGCAATGGGAGGTTCTTTAGCTGTAAATCAAAAAGTTTTTAAAAAGATAATGTTTTTTTATAAATTATCAGGGTACCGGATGTCAGCAGATGAGGCATATTTGATAATAAGAGGTTTAAGAACTTTAGATACTAGATTAAAACAACACAGTGAGAATACAAAGATTATAATTAATTTTCTCAAAAGACAAAAAAAAATTAAAGAAATTCTTTACCCTCATAATCCCTCAAGTAAAAATTACAAACTTTGGAAAAAATATTATTCCGGGGCTACTGGTTTGCTCTCTATTGTCATAAAAAGTAAAAAAAAATCCTCTGTAATAGCTTTTATTAACTCTTTAGAATTATTTGGAATAGGGTACAGTTGGGGTGGTTTTGAAAGTCTTGCTATTCTTCAAGAAATTAAAAGCACTAAAAAAGATGAGTATTTAAAGGGGCGCCAATTTTATCGCTTTAAGAAAGACGAATATATTGTAAGACTTCACATTGGTTTAGAAGACCCGAAAGATTTAATTCATGATTTAAAAAATGGTTTAAAAAAAATTAAATGATAAAAAATTTTTTTCCAAACAAAACTGCTTTATACGCTCTAATAGCTGCATGTTTTGTTGTATGCACCACAATGGGAGTTAGACAGACCTTTGGACTTTACTCTAGTGAATTTGAAATATCTGGGGGAACTTCCAACACTGAATTTGGATTAGCAATTGCTGTACACGCAATATTTTGGGGAATTTTTACACCAATCTTTGGAAGAATCTCTGATAGACTAGGTGGATATGTTGTAATCGTTCCTGCTTTAATTTTCTATTCAATAGCAATGTTATTAATGGGAAATAATTATATTTCGGGTATGTGGCTCCAATTAAATTTAGGTTTATTTGTCGGTTTGGGTTTGGCTGGCGCAGCTGGCACAATTCTTACTCCAATGATATCAAAACATTTTCCTAATGAGAACAGAAGTAAAGCTGCTGGTCTTGTTACTGCAAGTGGTGGATTAGGAATGTTTATTTTTCCAATTTTAGCAAACATATTTGAAAATATTTCAACTTGGCAAATTTCTTTCATTATCTTTTCAATAATATTATTTTTAATGTGTATACCTGGGTTCTTCGTGAAATTGCCTCAAAATACAGTTGCTGCAGTCAATTCAAATATAGATAATCGAAGTTTAAATGAGGTATTAAAAGAATCTTTTGCTCATAAAGGTTTTCGTTTACTTATTCTTGGATTTTTTGTTTGTGGATTTCAAATTACTTTAATAGCTACTCATGTACCAAGATATGTTCAAGACAAAGGTTTAGCTGACTGGACTGGAATGGCTATTTTGGCTTTGATAGGTTTTTTCAATATAATTGGAACACTTATAATGGGTTACTTAGGTGACAAATACAGCAAAAAGATTCTGTTAAGTGGCTTGTATTTTTTAAGGGGTATTGCGTTAATACTTTTCATTTTTCTACCAGCTTCAAATTTGTCTGCAGTTTTATTTGGTACTTCATTTGGTTTATTGTGGCTTGCTACGGTTCCAGCTACAAACGGGATAGTTGCCCAAATTTTTGGAACTAAAAATTTAACACTTTTATTTGGCATAGTATTTTTAAATCATCAATTTGGATCATTTTTAGGAGCATATTTGGGAGGTTACTTTTATGACCAATTTGGAAGCTTTGATTATGCCTGGTACTTAGCTATAATTTTATCTTTCATCGCTACTGCATTGCATTTACCTATCGATGAAAAACCTTTAGCAACTGTGAATAAAACTATCTAAGGTTGTATTTTGAGTCTCAAAGTGAATCAAAAGTGAATCAAAACGAGAACATTTAACTTTATTCAACTGTTAATTGTGGATAATTTTTTTATTTAATCATTCGTAGTTTTTTTATAGGCTTAATATAACCAAAGGATTAAAAATGTTTTCATCAGACTTAGGAAAAAAACTAGACAAGTATCATTTACTTAAACATCCATTTTATCAAATTTATTGGAACGAAGGAAAATTAAATAGAGAGATTATCAAAGATTATGCTGAACAGTATTACCAGCATGTTAAAGCATTTCCGAGATATATCAGCGCCACACATTCAATTTGCGAGGATATAGAAAAGAGAAGAATTCTTCTCGAAAATCTTCAAGATGAAGAAAATAAGGATGGAGACCATCCAAAACTTTGGAAAAATTTTGCAAAATCTTTGGGAGCAGATGACTCAATAGAAAATGTAAAACTTGATTGGTTTACTAAGGATATGATCGAGAATTTTTTTTCTCAAGCTAGAAAATCTTACGCTGAAGGCTTAGCTTCTTTGTATACTTATGAAAGACAGATTCCTGAAATAGCAGAGACTAAAATTCAAGGATTAAAAAAGTTTTATGGAGTAAATTCAAAAGAGGGACTAGAATTTTTTGAGGCACATAAATCTGCTGATGTAATTCATAGGGCAGAGTGTGAAAAGCTTTTAGATAGCCTTTCTAAAGACGAGCAAGAAAAGGCTGAAAATGCCTCTTTATTAACTGCTAGATATCTTTGGAATTTTTTAAGTGGAATGATTTTTAAGCACAAGCTTGGTCAAGCAGCTGCTTAATTTAAAAGTCTAGATTGACAATTTAGGGTAAGAGGAATACCTATGAAATAGGTATGGAAATTTATCTTCCAATTGTTCAGGTTCACATTGATATAATTTTAATTTTATTCATTAGTTTTGCAGTAGGAGTTTTGTCAGGTCTATTTGGTGTAGGAGGAGGTTTTCTGATGACACCATTTTTGATTTTTTTAGGAATTCCACCAATTTATGCAGTGCCTAACGAAATAAATAATATTTTAGCTACATCAGTGTCGGGATCAATGACTCATTGGTTTAAAAATACTTTAGATTATAAAATGGGATTTATGATGATTATTGGCGGAGCTGCTGGAACAATTCTTGGGATAATTACTTTCACTTTCTTTAAAGAAACTGGAAAATTAAGTTTAATTATTTCTTTATCATACATGTACCTTTTAGCTATTATTGGTACTTTAATGTTAATTGAAGGTGCCAAAGAAATAGATAGAGCTAGAAAAAAACTAATTTTAAAACAAAAACTTCATACTCATTATTGGATACACGGCCTTCCTTTAAAACTAAGATTTCCTAAATCAAGACTTTATGAAAGTGCTTTTACTCCAATTATTTTGGGAGTTGTAGTTGGATTCGTTGCTGCTTTAATTGGAGTGGGAGGTGCTTTTTTAATGGTACCGGCAATGATTTATCTTATTGGTATGCCTATTAAGTTAATCCCTGGTACATCTTTATTTGTAACAGTTTTCATAAGTGCATTAGTCACAATTTTACATGCATTTAATTATGGATCGATAGATTTAATTTTAGTTATAATTTTAGTTGTTGGATCTATTGTGGGAGTGCAGGTTGGTCAAAAAGTAGGACAATATCTAGATAGTTCACATCTAAAAACTTTGTTTGCAATGTTGTTATGTACTGTAGCAATCGCAATAGCGTACGATACATTTTTCTACGAAGGGATTAGACAATTAAAGAATACCGAAATAGTAAATGTTGATAATCTAAACTTTTTTTCTCAATTTATCTCAAAACTGTCTGAAAATAATCCACTTCTATATGGATCTTTAGCAATACTTTTAGCGATCGTTTTAGGAGCTTTAGGTGCTGGAGGAAGACAATTATTAAGTAAATATAGATATATATTTTTAATTAAAAAGAATTAAACCAAAGACCTAATTAGTCCAAAAATTGAGACTAAAATTAAAAAATATAAAACATATTTTTTATAATTTTCCTTTGTGCTTCCAGTGAATAATTTTGTTCCAATAGATACTCCAAAAGGTACAATTAAGATTAGAGGCAAAGTTCTATATATCACCTTATGATTTAATATTTCATTGAAGTAAGCAAGGATTAGAGCATATAAGTCAGTGAAAAAAAATAGTGCTGCTAGTGAGGCTCTTATAACAGCTGGTTCTGCAGCTATTATTAGGAGATAAAGAGCTATTGGTAATCCTGCTAAAGTTCCAAAACCATTTACTGTACCCGCTGTTGCACCAACAAAAAATTTAGAAATATTATGATTTAGCTTTTTATTTTTATATCCGCGTAACAAAAATACTGCAAAGATAAGAACAGTGACCGAAATAATTAAATGGGTTATTCTTGGCTCTAATATTGATAATAAATGAACACCAAAAGGTGTTCCAATCAATACACCTAAAAGTAAGTAAAATACAAATTTCCAATTTATTTTTTTCCAAATGCTTGGCACCATAAAGAAGCTAGCAATTATCTCTAATAACAAAATAATGGGTACAATTTCTTTCGGTGGAAGAATAAAAGATAATAGCGAAACGCTTGATGCAGAAAAACCAAATCCACTAAAACCTCTAACCGTTGAAGCAAAAAGAATAATCCCACAAAAAAATATAAATTCTAAAAATGATAGATCTATAGCAGTTAACATTTAATTAATTTAAAATAGTCATTGGATCTAATTTAATTTCAAACCAATTTAAGCGAATGTCTAGATGAGGACCTGTCGCTCTTCCACTTTGACCAAGTGTGCCAACTATTTCTCCCTTTTTTACCTTTTGACCTTTTTTAACATTTATATCTTTCATATGCATGTACAGTGTACTAATTCCATGCCCATGATCAAAAATTATTGTTCCACCGGTAAAATACATGTCATTTTCTACTAATGTCACTACTCCGTCCATCATTGATTTAACAGGAGTTCCCTCTGGAGCATGAAAGTCTATTCCGTAATGAGGTCTTCTTGGTTTACCATTTAAAATTCTTTGGCTACCATAAACACCAGTTATAATATATTTATCGATAGGATAGATAAATTTGTCTTTAAAAAAAATTAAACCACTATCTATCGCCCTCGCTTTTCCAATTAAAATATTATCTTTTTTAATTCTCTCATAAACATCTGGTGGCGGTGTTACCTGTTTTGGTGGTAAACCATCAATTCTTTGTATTTTATATTTTCTTTTAAAAACCTTTTTTTCAATTAATTTGGTTTCTTTATTATTTATTATTTTAATTAAGACGTTGTTTTTTCTATCTCTATCTAAACCAAAAACAAAATAACCATCATTTGAAACTCTTACTTTTCTATCATCAATAAAAACTTTTGAATTGGAATCTGTTTTTCCTAAGATAAAAGAACCTTGTTTAAAATTCCCTAAAAATTCAACCGCATGGGAAATATTAAATATTAATAAAAAAAATATTATAAATTTAATCATAATAAAATTTGTAAATCTTCATATATCAATTGAACAGCTACAAAAAGAATTGCAATTAATCCAACCCAACTAATCCAAGAATATTTTTTTATCAGTTTTGCAGTATAATTAGCTGCAAAAGCCATTAGCAATATTGATAGCCCTAAGCCAAAAGCAAGAAGAGTATAATGATCTCCAGCTGCACCAGCTACGCCTAAAATGTTGTCTAAACTCATTGTTACATCTGCAAGTATTACTGTAAAAATTGCTTTTTTAAGATTTGAGTTGTCAACTTCGATATTTTTTTCTTCAATTTTATTCTGAATTACGTCTCTATAAAGTTTGTAACAAATATAAAGTAATAAAATTCCACCGATCAACCTTAAACCAGAGATTTGTAATAAATAAGCTGTAATAAAAGTAAAAAGAATTCTCAAAACAACAGCTCCACCAATGCCCCAGAAAATTATTTTCTTTCTATTTGAATCTTCGAATTTTGAAGCAACCATACCAATAATAATTGCGTTATCTCCTGCTAAGACCAAGTCAATAAGGATGATTTCTATCAATATAATTAGTTGCTCTGTCATAATGAAATTTATATCTTATTAATTGATGAACTATAAAAATATTAAAGTAGAAAAGCGAGAAAATTACGCAATTATCGAAATTGCTAACAATAAAAATAATAGTTTAGATCAAAAAACGCTTAATGAAATTGGTGATGCAACCAAAAATTTGCATAAATCAAAAGAGATTAAATGTATTGGTTTAATTGGAGGTCCAAAGTTTTTTTCGCCTGGAGCCGATATCAAAGAACTTGAAAAACTTGACTCAAAAAAAGCAAAAAAACAAAAACTTTTTTCTAAAGTTGATGATTTACAAAAAATCGATATTCCAATTATCTCATTCGTCGAGGGCTATGCATTAGGAGGTGGTTTTGAGCTTGCTCTCTCAAGTGATTTAATCATTGCAAGCTCTGAAGCGAAATTTGGTTTGCCTGAAATTAATTTAGGATTAATTCCAGGTATTGGTGGTACACAAAAAACAAAAAAATTTACTTCAAATCAAAATGTAAAATACTTAGCAATGTCAGGAGAAATTATTGATGCTGAAACTGCAATGAAGTATGGGATTGTTTCGCAAATTATTCCTAAAGAAAATTTTAAAGAATTTACTTTAAACTTTTTAAATACAATCTCTTCGAAGCCAAAAAAATCACTTCAAGTTATTAAATATTTAGTCAATTCAGAAGATAATTTAAAAAAATCTTTAATAAAAGAGAGACAAGAGTTTTATAAATTGCTAGATAGTGAAAATAAAAAAATTGGAATAAAAAGTTTTCTTAATAAAACAAAGCCTAATTGGAAATAAATCATCTTCAAGTTGTAGACAATTTGCATACCTGTAATTAAATTTTAACATAGTTAAACTATCCTAAATTTAATTAAGATTTACTTATGAAATTTAAATTTATTTTAATTGCAACTCTATTATTTATGGGCTCAGCGATAGCTGCGGGACATATAACAAAAGCTCAAAAAGAAAAAACAATAGAGTGCCTAGGACACTATAGTGCTACAGCTGTTTTACCCGCAGAAACTATTGAAGTTAAAAATATGGAATTAGCTTTAGCTTCAGTAAAAGTTATAAGGGAGTATCTTGCATCTGAAGGCGTAAAAGATGATGAAATGAATAAAGGTATGAATGTTTACGTAGATAAAGTTTATGGCAAGCCTTTTAATAAATCTAAGAATACCGAGTGTAATAAATTTATATATAAGCAAATTAAAGGTTCAGAGGAAAAAATTGAGAAACTATCCAGAACAATTTACGCAGGATAAACATGAGCGGATACGTGATTGCTAATATAGACGTTAAAAATCCTGAAGCTTATAAGGAATACGTTGGTAAGGTGTTACCGACTGTTCAAAAATTCGGAGGTGAATACCTAGTACGTGCCGGCGAGTACAAAGTTATAGATGGTGAGTGGAAATACCCTAGAACAGTGGTAATTAAATTTCCAACTTATGAAAAAGCTTTAGAGTGGTATGACTCTGAGGAATATAAACCGGTAAAACCTATTCGATTAGCAAATTCAGTTGCTAATGGAATAATAATTAAAGGAATTTAAATAAAAGGAAAAAAAATGGAAAAAGAAATGTTAGTACATCTTAAATTTAAAGAGGGCAAATTAGAAACTTTTACTAGCTGGATGCAATCAGATGAAGGTATGGGCGTTAGAAAGAGTGTTGCTTACCCAGAAAAAACCGTCGGGGCTATGATTCCTGATAAAAGCGGAATGTTATTTAAAGTTAATGTTCATAACGAAGCTGGGATGAAAGAGTTTGTAACTGGGAACAATCCTACAGCTAAAGCGATTTATGCAGAATGTGTAGATAGTGCTCAGTTATATGAGCTATCAAAAATAAATCTATAAAGGAGGAAAAATGAAAAACTATATGGTAACGCATACTTTTAAGTCTGCCGAAATGAAAAAAAAATTTACTGATACAGTGGCCTCTATGAAAATGGAGGACATTGTTAAGAGCATGAAAAGTGACAATGCAGCTTGTCAAATGACTTGGAACACGCCAGGAGATACAATGGAAATGTATTGTTGGTGGAAAGGAAAAGATGAGCAAGCAATTATTAATCAACTAGGTCAAATGAATGATTTTTTTACTCCTCATAAGTTTGTTGAGTGCACAGATCAAGTCATGGACTATAACGCATAGGATATTTATGATCGATAAATTTGGAAACGCATTTTATTTAATAATTTACTTAGCACATTTTATTATAGTTGGTAGCTACGCTTACCAATTAGTTTTTGATACTAAAAAATTTCTTAAGGGTAGAGGAGTTGATAAAACTGCTACCTTGATTACGAGATTTGCAGGCTCATTCATGATTGCTACTGTTTTAATGGCAATATATATCGCTTTTATTAGATCAGGCGGTGTAGAGGCTACTTGGGCTTTCTTTAACTTAGTTTTTATAATGAATGTTTCGATATTAGTTGTAAATTTTTATACATTAAAGATTGATAAAACAGGTTTAACTAAAAAAACTAGAAACGATGGAATATATGCTCCACTCGTTCTTGTTATTATCAGCGCTATTCTTTGTTACGGTTTAGCAGATAAAATTTACGTTTAAGGAGTAAAATGGCAAAGTTTATGAATATTGTTAGATGCAAAGTAAAATCATCTAGCAGAGAAGAATATTTAAAAAAAATTGATGAGCGGCCAAAGTTCGACGGTCAAATTTCAGCAAAGTACGTTGAAACTAAACCAAACGAATTTTTTATGATTGGTGAATGGAATTCTGAAGATGATATTGCTAAAGCAAGACCGAAAATGATTGAATTTTTGGATTCGCTCAGGCACACTTTAGAAGAACTGTCATCAGATTTAGGAGTAACTGATCCTCATTCTGGTACAGTTGTAATCGAGAAATAGGAAAGGGGTAACAATGGCAAAATTTTATACATTAGGATGTTACACAGCTAAAGGTCTTGGGGGATTTGTAAGCAATCCGTCTACAGATAGAAAAGCTGCTACATCCGCACTTGCTGCTTCTGTGGGAGCTAAAGTAACTCAATACTCAGGCCTGAGAGGAAAATATGATTTTATGGCGGTGATTGAGGGAACTTTTGAACAAGCTGCTGCAGCTGCAATGGTTGCTGTTTCAAGTGGTGCTGTTTCAGATTTTACGATTTTAGAAGATGTAAATCTTAATGAAATAGCTAAGACTGCTCAGAAAATGGCTTCATCTTACAAAGAACCAGGAAAATAAAGTATTTATTTTTATCAAACATAGGTTAAGAAAACCTATGTTTGATAGTTTTTTTAAAAAAATCCATATTTTACAAAATATTTATGTAAAAAATAAATATTTCATCAAAAAAAAATCTTATGCAATGGACGGTGAAGATTTAGCAATAGATTTATTTAATAAGAAAAGAGATAAAGGTTTTTATGTAGATATTGGTGCACATCATCCGATACAAAGAAATAATACCCATTTATTATTTAAAAAAGGTTGGGAAGGTGTCAACATTGATATCAATCAATTTTCTATTGAACTTTTTAATTTTCTCAGACCAAAAGATTTAAATTTACAAATTGCAGTATCTGATAAGGAGGGAGAAGTTTCATTTTTCTATCAAAAAAAATTTAGTCAATTAAATACTACTGATAGGGGAGTTGCTAATGAGAATTTTCAGGGAAATTTTCAAGAGAAAAAAGTGAAATGTCGAACAATCCAATATATTTTAGACAGCTCTAAATATAAGAATAAAAAGATTGATTTTTTGAACATCGATATAGAGGGAGCCGAGATGAAAGTCTTAAATACATTAAATTTTAAAATATATGATCCCTCATTAATTTGTATTGAAATATTAGGCTATAGGGATCTAAATTCAGGGAAAAGAGAAATAGAAATTAAAAATAACGAAATTTATAAATTTTTAGTAAACCTAGGATATAAAAAGGTATGGTCAGGCTCTAGTTATTGCAGTCATTTATTTACTAAATGAAATACATTTCAAAGTATCATTAAATCTTATCTTTTTATTATATTTTAATTTAATTTCATTAAGACCTATATTTATGTCTTTCTCTTTTAAATTAAGTAAACACGAAATATACCTTAATTTTACCATTTTAAGATATTTTTGTTTTGAGATATTTACTTTAAAATTGAAATAAGATTCTTTTGTTTTTTTCAAACTTTTTTTTATCATCTTAAATAATTTTTCATCTCTTTTAAGGCTACTATCGAGTTTTTGTCTCATCTTTTTAAAGCAGGGAATTTTATTTTCTTTTATTTTTAGTGAAAAAATTAATATTTTACCTTTATTATTTAAACTTTTTTTTGCAAGATTTAGAAGAAGATTTAAATCTGATTTTGAAAAAAAATGAATAGTTTGTTTGATTAAAATTAGATCATATTTTTCTTCTTTCTTTAAATATTTTAAGGCATCAATTTTCTTAAATATAATATTCTTTTTAATATCCTTATTTGCAACAATATCAATTCCTACGGGTTTATTTCTAAATCTATATTTCTTTTGTAGGGCGCTAATAATATTTGCTCTTCCGCATCCAATGTCCAATATTTTTGATTTTTTATTTAAGTTTATTTTTCTTTTAAGAAATCTATTAAATTGAGAGATATACGATTTAGACGATAACCAGGTTTTATTATCCCAATTTTTTAATCTTCTCATAATATTTAGATAGCATTCAAAAAATTACTTTGCTATAATTTATTTGTGAGTACATCTTTTCAAACAAAAATACCTAATTCTTTAAATGAACATTGGATGCCATTTTCATCTAATAAAGATTTTAAAAAAAATCCACGTATAATAGTAAAAGCAGAGGGTATTCATCTTCACACTCATGACGGAAAAACTTTAATTGATGGTAGTTCTGGCTTGTATTGCAACCCCCTTGGTCATGGGCGCAAAGAGATTATCGAAGCAATAAAAAATCAATTAGAAAATTTAGATTACACAATGCCTTTTCAACAAGGCTATGGTGGATCTTTCGAATTAGCAACGATGATAGCTCAAAAAACTCCAGAGGATTTAAATAGAATTTTTTATACTATTTGTGGATCAACTGCAGTAGAGACAGCAATTAAAATTGCAGTAGCTTACTTTAGATCAATCGGTCAAACTAATAGATTTAAGTTTGTTGGTAGAGAACGAGGTTATCATGGCATGAATATCGGAGCCTTGACTGTAGGGGGTATACCAAATAATTCAAAAGAATTTAAAAATATTTTAATGCCAGGCGTTGAACATATGAGACATACTTTTTTACCAGAGCACAAGTTTGTAAAGGGTCAGCCAGACACAGGATCTGAGTTAGCAGATGATTTAGAGGTAATTGCAAAAAAATTAGGAGGAGAAAATATAGCTGCATGTATTGTTGAACCTATCGCAGGATCTACGGGCACTCTAATTCCTCCAAAAAATTATTTACAAAAGTTAAGGAAAATTTGTGATAAGCACGGTATACTTTTAATTTTTGATGAAGTAGTAACTGGTTGGGGCAGAACAGGTTCCGCTTTTGCTGCACAGGAATTTGGAGTAACTCCAGATATAATTACAATGGCCAAAGCTACTACCAATGGAATTGTTCCGATGGGAGTAGTAGCGGTAAGAGAAAAAATTTATCAATCAGTTATAGATGCCTCTCCTGATGGAGCAGTAGAATTATTTCATGGATATACATATTCAGGAATTCCTGTAGCAGTGTCAGCTGCTATTGCTGTGCAAAAAATATTTGAGAAAGATGATATTTTTAACAAAGTAAAAAAATTATCTAAATACTTTCAGGAAGGATTGCACTCTCTGAAAGACTTAAACTGCATTGATAGTATAAGAAACTATGGATTACTTGGAGGTATTGATATTTCAATGAGAGAAAAACCTGGCAAAGCAGGTTTTAATGTTTACAAAAAATGCTATGACGCAGGTGTAAATATTAAGCCAACTGGCGATGCCCTTATTATCGCCCCTCCATTTGTATGTGAAAAAAAACATATAGATGAAATTATTGAAAAAATGAGAATTGGGATTTCAAATCATTTAAAATCTTGAGATATAAACACTTCCTCCTCATAAGCAAATAATTATAGCTTTTATTTCATTTTGGGCCGAATCACAGCTTATAGACCAATTTGACCAAAAATCTTGTGTTAAAAGATGTAAAATATGTTTTAATAAGTGCATGAGTTCGCACTTAAACACAAATCAAAATCAAAATGATGTTGATATGCAGAATAAAGTTAGATTAACTGATCTTCTATCTAGAATGAATGAAGAAAAAAAAATTGAAAGAAATAGAAATTTAGCCTTAAGCGTAGCTGCGGTTTCAGCAGTGACTGTATTTGGAATTATCCTAACTCTTTAAACATATTTTTTAATAAAAAACCAAAATAATCGCAATTTAAGCATTAACTAAACTAATGATTTAGTTAAATAAATATAATATAAAAATCATCTTTGGCGAGGTAGCTCAGTTGGTTAGAGCACAGGACTCATAAGCCTGGGGTCGGCGGTTCGAATCCGCCCCTCGCTACCAATTAACAATTTTTTTGAATAAAATTTTCAAATTTGAAAAAAATTGTTCTAATATCTTTTTTTGACAATCCATGATGACAACCTATCAGTAGTCCATTAGCCATTACATCGTCACTTATTTTATTAGAGTCAAAGTTTTTTCTAAAAATCCTATTTTTCATTATTGGCTGCCTCATAATATTTCCAGTAAAAATTGTTCTAGTCTGGATTCCATTTTTTTCTAAATAAATTTGTAATTTCTTTCTTTTAATTCCAGAACTTTTTTTTATTACAATTGGAAAGGCCAACCAAGCAGTTTTAACAAAGTCAAATTGTAAAGGAATTTTAAAAAGATTATTATGTTTCACAAAAAATTTCTTGATCATTTCAAAATTTTCAATTCTTTTATTTATTACTTTGTTAAGCTTCTTAATTTGTTTTAACGCAAAAGCAGCACTTATTTCTGAGGGTAGAAAATTATACCCCATGTCTTCAAAGACATATTTTGAATCGTAATCGATTTTATCTATCTTACAATTAAACCTTTTGCTGATTGTTTCTGATTCGTTAAAAGTAGCAGAAGATCTTCCCCATCCACGTAAAAGTTTTGCTTTATTATAAAGTTTTGAGTCATTAAAGCAGGCGATACCTCCAAAGCCTGCACCCGTTACAATATGTGAGGCATAAAAACTATTTGTTACTACATCTGAAAATTTACCAGTATTGCTTTTTTTGTATTTATAACCAATAGTGTCAGCTGAATCCTCGATAACTTTTAATTTATATTTTTTAGCTATCCTATATATTTCACTCCAATCAGCAATATTACCAAGTAAATTCGGTATCATTATTGCTGATGTATTTTTGTTAATGCTTTTTTCTATCTGATCTGTATTTGCAATAAAAAAATTTTCTTTTACATCAATAAATCTTGGAATTAATTTCATTTGGTAAATTGGTGAAATAGTAGTCGAAAAAGTTAGTGATGGAGTAATTACCTCGCTTTTTTCAGGTAAATTTAAAGCTGCTAAAGCTAAAAGATTCGCAGATGATCCAGAGTTGACCATCAAACCATATTTTTTTCCAAATATTTTTGCTACATTTTTTTCTAATTCTTTTACATTTTTGCCATCCATTAAAGATAAGGAATTTTTTTTTAGAACATTCAGTGAAGCATTTATTTCTTCTTTACCGTAAATTGCCTTGCCGTAATAAATTTTATTTTTCATTAATTATTCTATAATCTTAATATCATTAACTGGTAGAATCCATTTACCACCATTTTTAGTAAAATTCTTTTCTTTATTCAATATTTCTTCCTTGTGATTCCATGCAAATAAGACGCAGAACTGGCTTTTTTCAAATCTAAATTCATCCGAATGTTTAATTTTTATTAGACTTTTTCCTGGAGTAAATTTTCCAATTTTAGTTGATGAATTGTCATAAATAACATCTATGATGTTACTATCAATTCCACAAAAATTGAGAATAGTTGTGCTTTTCGCTGGAGCGCCATAGCCTACTATCTTTTTCCCTTCCGATTTGAGTTTCTTAAGAAGTTCACTTAACTTAGTTTTTGATTTATGATTACTTTTAGAAAATTTTTTAAAAGTGCTTACATTTTTTAATCCAAGTGAATTTTCGTCCTTTTCGTGTAATCTTACTTTTTCGGAAATGGGTCTTTTATCTTTCTTGCCTATAAAATATCTTGAACATCCACCATGAAAAAAATTATTTTCAATATCAAAAATTTCCATATTATATTTTCCAAATAAAGAATTCATAGATGCAAGTGACCATATATACATATGTTCTGCATAAATTTGATCATAAGAATTTTTTTTTATCATCTCTTTTAATGAGGGATCTTCAGTAATAATAACTCCATCATCTTTTAAGAGCAAAGACATGCCTTCGGCAACACTGTTAATATCTTCTATATGATGCATAGTGTTAGTACTAACAATTAAGTCAGCTAAGCCGTATTTTTTTTTGATATTATCAGCTGATTCTGTATTAAAAAAAGCATTTAAGACATTAACGCCTTTTTTTTTTGCTATATCACAAACATTTTTTGATGCATCCACACCCAAATGGGGAATCATTTTTTTATGAATATTTTCAAGAAATATTCCATCATTAGAACCAACTTCTACCACAAATGATTTTTTGTTAAGTCTATAATTTTTTATAGAATTATCTCCTAGTTCTTGCCAGTGATTTTTCATTACACTTGATGTGGAAGCAAGATATGCATAATTTTCATTAAACATTTTTTTTTTATCAGGAATTTCTATAACTTGAAAAGTGAAGAAAGTTTCACAAAAACCTATTTTCAAATCAAAAAAAAATTGTTTATCTTTTTTATCTAATATAAATGAATTAGCGATGGGCATTTTTCCAAAAGACATAAGTTCGTCAATTTCTTTTTTACAAACTCTGCAATTTTTATTACTCATTAAAGTGATTTAATTTTATTTTTGAATTGATTAAAAGACATACCTTTTTGATCTTTTTTAGAAAAAATTAATTTTTTATTTAAATTAAGTTTTAATATTTTTTCAAATGGATCGATAGTTCTCTCGTATTTTTTAAACCTGTATTCTGACAGAAAATAAATCAGCAATGTATCATCTTCTATAGTTTTATAACCATGGGCAAAACCCTTTGGAATGAAAAGAATTGTATTTTGTTTTAATTTAAATTTATAAACTTTTCCAAAAGTAGAAGATTTTTTCCTTAAATCTAGACAAAAATCTATAATTTTACCTTTAGCAACTACTAAAATTTTTTCTTGTTGTTTTTTTTCTTGGAAATGCATTCCTCTAAAAACATTTTTTTTCGATTTTACCAGTAAAGAGAATTTAAACTTTTTGGATTTATTTTTCATTATCTCTTGTAAAAAACCTCTTCTATCTTTGAATGTTTTGCTATTAATAATTTTTGGTAAATATGAATTCATTTTTTCCTAATTATTTTTTTTAATTTATTAGTGTTAATTGATGAGTTTTTTGGAAATCTTACGTCTTTAACATTCTTTAAATAAATCTTTTTAACATCAGGATTATCTTTTTTTGCAAATTTATAAATAGATTGTGAAAGACCCCCAATATTTATTATTCCTTTTTTATTAATTAATCTAAATAATATATTTTTAAAATCGTCCTGATACATAAAACTAGTTTTGGCATCTACTAATGCTTTTTTATGTTTAAATGGTTTCTCTGTCATGCAAATTCTCAATATAAGAGAGTTTTTATACATACTCACTGCACATTCCCCGCCAAGTTTAGATTTTGAATAATTCATTTCCGGTTTTACAGGATCTGTTTCTTTATAATTACCTTTTACACCTGGATATACATAACTTGATGAAAAATAAATTAATTTTATTTTTTTTTCTGAACATCCAATTACAATATTAGAGGTACCTATTATGTTAGTTTGAATACTTAAATTAATTTTTTTCTCATGTATACTCATAGGCCTAGAAATTGCTGCCATATGTATTAAGTAATTTGGTTTAATTTTTTTCAAATAATTTCTTACTTTAGATAAGTTACTTACATCTAGTTCTTTCCTTGTCGGGAAAAATAATTTATATTTATTTTTTACAGTTTTAATTATGGATCCAAATCTTCCAGAACCACCAGTGAACACAATTTTTTTCATAATAATTAGTTTATTATCATATTAAATCTTTATGCAAAATCTAAAAATGTTTTCTTTATGTTTATTTCCTAGACACTTTTCGACAATAAAAAAATTTAACTATATTCCAGTTGGGTTAGGAAAAAACAATTTTGATGATAATTGGTTAAGGGACAATACCGGTGAAAATATTTCTGAAAAAAATCCTTTTTATGGCGAATATACGTTTCATTATTGGCTTTGGAAAAATCACCTTGACGAAATTGAAGATGGAACATGGATTGGATTTTGTGGTTACAGATATTTTTGGAAAAACGATATAAATTTTGGCAATGATCGAAGTAATGTATTAAGAGATATTCCTGAAAAGTGGAAAGATTTTGATGCTATAATTGCTGATCAGCAGCAGACATATCCAATCAAGCTTTCTAAAATTTTTAAAAATGCAGATCCTGAATTACTTTTAAATTACAGATCCTACATAAAAAGAAAACAAAATATAAAATTTCATTTTCAAGTATTTCACGGAAAAAATTCATTAGATAGTGCAATTGATTTATTAAATGATGAAGATAGAGAACCGTTTAGAGAATATGTAAATAATAATTATTCTTTTCATAAATGGAATATGTTTATTTGTAAATCTAAACCCAAAATTGTTAAATATTACTCTATAATTTTTCCTTGGCTAAAAAAATGTGAAAAAATTTTTGGTTTTAATTTAGACGGTTATGGAAAAAGAAGAATGTATGGATTTTTAGCAGAAAGATTTTTATCCTATTGGTTTACTAAGAATACTAACTACTTATCATGGCCAGTATTTAAATTAAATATTGATCAAGAATAATAACTTGGCTGTTTTTTGTCTTTTGCAGATAAAATAGGTTTTTTAAATTTCCATTTTAATTTTAGAGATTTATCATTCCAAATAATTCCTTTTTCAAACTTCGAATTAAAAGGATTAGTCTGTTTACAATTAACCACGGTATTATTTTTGAAAACATAATACCCATGAGCAAAACCTGGAGGTATATATAAGGATTTATTATTACTCCCTGAAAGTTTTATTTTAAAATTCTTTTTAAAAGTTTTAGAATTTTTTCTTAAATCGATTACGCAATCTAAAATTTCCCCATATAGCACAGTTATTAATTTTCCTTGTTTTTTTTTATACTGATAATGAAATCCTCTAAAAACATTTTTCTTAGATATCGAGGTATACTCATGAACAAATTTTTTTTTAAGAGCATTAGCAAACGAACCAAATAATAGTTTTCCTCTCATGTCCTTATAAGGATAATTTTGGACTATTATCAAATCTTTAAATTTAGTTTTTACTATTTTGTACATTTAAAGTTTTTTTAGATAGGCTGCATATTCGCAATTTCCATATTGAATTATAGATTTTTGGATATCTTTCTTTGAAATCCATTTTTTTTTAAAAGCAATTTCTTCAATACATCCTATTTTCAAGCCTTGCCTATTTTCTATAGCAGACACATAACTTGAGGCATCATAAAGATCATTAATATTACCTGCATCGAGCCACGTACCTCCTCTACCAATAAACTCTGCGCTTAATTTTTTTTTAGATTTATAAATTTTTAGTAAATCAATTATTTCTAATTCTTTTCTTTTTGATGGTTTAATTTTTTTAGCAAATTTAATAACATTATTATCAAAAAAATAAATACCAGTTACAGCTAAATTTGACATAGGTTTTTTGGGCTTTTCAACCAAACTTATAACCTTTTTGTTTTTATTAATTTTTGCTACACCATAAGCATTTGGTTTTTTTACTGGATGTAAAAAAATTTTTGCTCCTTTTTTTAATTTAGTACTTTTTACTAAAGTTTTTGTGAGACTTTGCCCGTAAAAAAAATTATCACCTAAAATTAAAACTACATTATCTTTGCCGATAAACTTTTCACCTATGATAAATGCATCTGGTAAACCTCTCGGACTTAATTGTTCTTTGTATTCAATTTTAATTCCAAAATTATTTTTCTCTGGAATTATTTTTCTGAATTGGTTCAGTTGACCTTTATTTACTATGATTAAAATATTTTTGATACCAGCTAACATTAAAACTGATAATGGGTAGTAAATAAGAGGTTTATCGTGCAATGGCAACAATTGTTTATTTACAGCTTTTGTAAGAGGACTCATTCTGGTTCCCATTCCACCTGCTAAAATAATTCCTTTCTTAATCATAATTTTAATCCTAATCTTTTTTGATATTCTTTTTTTGAAATATTTTTAAGAAAATTTTTATTTTCTAAATACCAAATAACTGTTTCTTTTAAACCTTTCTCAAAATGAATTTTTGGTTTCCATTTTAATTTTTTTAAGATTTTTTTGTTATTCAATGCATATCTAAAATCGTGACCCGGTCTATCCCTGACAAATTTTATTTTAGTTCTTTTTCCAATTTCAATGCCCATAGATATACAAACTTTTAATAATTTTTTGACTAGATCAATATTTTTTAAATTAACTCCAGATCCAACATTATAATTTTCACCGTTTTTACCTTTTAAATATAGCGTGAATAAGGCCTCACAATGATCTAATACATGTATCCATTCCCTAGAATTTTGACCTCTCGCATAAATAGGCAGTTCTCTGTTATTTAAAATATTTAAAATCATTTTTGGTATTAATTTTTCAGGAAATTGATATGGTCCGTAATTGTTACAACAATTAGAAATTACTGCATTTAACTTGTACGTTCGAATATAAGATTTAACTAAATGATCTGCACCTGCTTTTGATGCTGAGTAAGGAGAACTAGGTTGATATCGGTGAAACTCATCAGATCTACCTTTTTTTACATCTCCATAAACTTCATCAGTAGAAATATGAATTAGCTTTGGCCTAATATTCTTTTTCTGTAAAAATCTTAGCGCTTCTAAAAGATTAAATGTTCCATTAATATTTGTTTTAACAAAATTTTCAGGACTATCTATTGATCTATCAACATGAGTTTCAGCTGCTAAATTAAATATTACAGCAGGTTTGTATTTTTTAATAATCTTAAATATTTTTTTCTTATTATTAATATCAACTTTTATAAGTTTATAATTATATTTATTTCTTATATCACTTTCGTGTTTGTTTGATGCGTATGTGAGTTTATCTAAATTAATTACGAAATGTTTCTTTTTTATTAAATAGTTAACTAAATTACTTCCAATAAAACCGGAACCACCTGTAACTATGATATTTTTCATTTTAATTAAGAAATTAAAGCTTAATTTGTTAAATTAGTAAAAGAATTATTACTCAAAATCAATTAATATTATTAAATGGATTCAAATGAACTTACTGTAGTAATTGTAACTTTTAAAAGTGATTCAAAAATAATCGATTGTTTAAAGTCTATAGGCAATAAAGCTAAAATTATAGTTGTTGAAAATTCAAACAACGAAACTTTTAAAAAGAATCTTGAAAATCAATACCATAATTTAAGATGTATATTGACGGGAGAAAATAAAGGCTATGCGGCTGCCAATAATATTGGTCTAAAAAATGTAAAAACAAATTACGCCTTAGTTTTAAATCCCGATACTATTTTAGATAGAAATGCTATCGACAATTTTTTAGTTACCGCAAAAAAAAATGAAAACTTTTGGTTAATTGGTCCTGCATCCGATCAAATGGTCGATATTAAATTTGAATCAAACAAACTTTTGGAAGTTGATAATATAAAAGGTTTTGCAATTTTTTTTAATCTACGCTTTTTCAAAAAAAATTTTTTTGATGAAAATTATTTTCTTTATTTTGAAGAAATAGACCTATGTAAAAGAGTTAAAAATAATAAAGGGAAAATTTATTTGGATTCTACTATTAAAGTGAAACACACTGGTGCAAGTTCTGTAGATAGAATTAGTGAGGCTAAATTAGAAAAGAATAGAAATTGGCACTGGATGTGGTCGACGTTTTATTTTCATAAAAAGCATCAAGGTTTTTTTTTAGCCCTCATAAAAATCCTACCTAAATTTATTTCTGCAATTATTAAAGTTATAATTTTCTCAATTGCTATAAATAAAAAAAAAAGAGATATTTATTTTTACAGGTTAAGCGGTATTTTTAATTCAATAATAGGAAAGAAGTCTTGGTATAGACCTTCATTAGATTGATTTAATAAGCGTAAGACGATAAAAAAAGGAATGCCAAAAAAAGATACTATTATTATCACTGGAGGAGCAGGATTTGTTGGCACAAATTTAATAAAATTACTTTTAAAAAAAACAAATTATAAGCTTATTAGCTTAGATGATTATTCTTCAGGTACAAAATTAAATCATATAAAAAGTTCACGTTTAAAATATATTAGAGGGAAAACAGTAAATATTTCAAATTTAATAAGAAATATTCGACAAATTAATTCTGTATTTCATTTTGGAGAATTCGCAAGAATTTATCAAAGTTTTTTTAAAATGAATGAATGTATAGACTCTAATTCAGTTGGTTCAAACGCAGTTTTTAATTTTTGTTTAAAAAATAAAATAAAACTTATCTATTCTGCCACTTCGGCATCACTTGGGAACAAAGGAAATGATAAAAATTTATCACCATATGCTTTTTCAAAAGCTAAAAATTTAGAATTATTAGAAAATTTAAAGCAATGGTTCAATTTTAAGTATGAGGTTATTTATTTTTATAATGTTTATGGACCTCATCAGATTTCTAAGGGTGAAATGTCAACTGTTATAGGAATATTTGAGGATCATTATAAAAAAGGTAAACCTCTTCCTGTGGTAAGACCGGGAACACAAACAAGAAGGTTTACTCATATTGATGATACAATTAATGTTTGCTTCATTGCCTGGAAAAAAAATCTTTGTAGACATTATAGTATTGCAAATAAACAATCACACTCATTAATTGACGTTGCTAAAATGTTTAAATCTAGGATTAAATTTTTGCCAAAGAGACCAGGTGAAAGATATGCCTCTGCTTTAATAAAAAAAAATTTATCAAATAAAATGCACAAGTATTTTGGTAAGATAACACTAAAAGACTATATAAATAATTTTTTAAAGAAAAATAGTTAGTGCCCGGGAAACTCAATTAGACTTTCGGTTTTGTAACCCTTTTTTTTAAGCAAGTTGTTTCCAGGTAAATCAAACAAATTAATAACGAATATAAAGCCTGCAACTTTCCCTCCAGAAATTTCAACTATTTTCGCTGCTGCATTTGCAGTCCCCCCAGTAGCTATCAAATCATCAATAATTAAAATCTTGTCGTCTTTACTTATCGAGTCTTTGTGAACTTCTATAGTTGCAGCTCCATACTCTAGTTCAAAATCAACTGAATGCACTTCTGCTGGAAGTTTATTTTTTTTCCTTAGAAGTACAAACGGTTTTTCTAATTTATAGGAGACCGTTGATGCAAAAACGAAACCTCTAGACTCAATTGCAGCTACTTTATCAAATTCAATTTTTTTTGCTAAATCTATTATTTTATCGTTTGTATATTTAAAGGCTTTAGCATCTTTTATTAAAGTTGTAATATCTCTGAATAAAATTCCTTTTTTTGGATAATCAGGTATTGATCTTATATGTTTTTTTAAATCCATAATTTGCTTCAAGTTCTAACAAAAAAGGATTAATAATTAAATGATGAAAAAAAGAAAGCTAGGGATAATTGGAGGAAGCGGCCTCTATAAAATGGAGGGATACGAAAAATCTAAATGGAAGAAGATTAATACTCCATGGGGTAAACCCTCTGATGAGATCTTATTGGCGACACTAGAAAATGAAGAAGTATGTTTTATACCTAGACATTCAAGAGGTCATAAAATTAATCCTACAAACATAAATTTCAGAGCAAATATTGATGCAATGAAGCAATTAGGAATAACAGATATAATCTCAGTTTCTGCTGTAGGATCTCTAAAAGAAAATTTAGAGCCAGGAAAATTTGTAATAGTAGACCAATTTATAGATAGGACATTTTCTAGAGTTAAAACATTTTTTGATGAAGAAATAGTAGCTCATGTTTCAATGGCAAAACCAACTAGCGCTGGGCTTTCTAATTGTTGTGAGGCCGCATTAAAAAAATTAAATATTACTCATCAAGTTGGAGGCACATATGTTGTAATGGAAGGGCCTCAATTTTCCACTTTAGCAGAGTCAAATTTATATAGATCTTGGGGAGCAGATATAATCGGCATGACAAATATGCCCGAAGCAAAACTGGCTAGAGAAGCAGAAATTAGATATAGCACTGTTGCAATGGTGACAGATTACGATTGTTGGCATCCTGATCATGATGAAGTCGATGTAAGCATGGTAGTTAAAACTCTAATGAAAAATGCAGCTAATGCACAAAATATGATTAAAGAAATTATAAAAACTTTTAAAAATTATTCTGTAGAAAAAGACCCTGCAAATGATTGTTTAGATGTGGCTATTATTACAGATCCGAAATTAAGAACTAAAAAAACAATAAAAAAGCTAAAAAATATTGCTGGAAGAGTTTTAAATAAAAAATAATCTTAATGCCAACATACACGGTAAAATATTCAAATATTAAACTTTCTCAAAAACAAAAAAATTCTATTGCAAATGATATTACGAATACTCATAGTAAATTTACTGGCGCAAATACTTTTTTTGCTCAAGTAATATTTCAAAAAAATGAAAAAAATGCTCATTTTATGGGTGGCAAATTAGTCAAAACTAAGGAAATTTTTTTAAACGGACAGATAAGAGCTGGACGAACATCAAAAGTTAAAAAACAATTAATTTTAGGTTTAAGAAAAATTTTGATTAAGAATACAAAGTTGCAGAGCGATTTTGTTTGGATTTACTTAGAAGATTTATTACCAGATCAAATGATTGAGTATGGAGAAGTTTTGCCTAAATCAGGACAGGAAAAAAAATGGTTTAACTCATTATCACCAAGTTTAAGAAAACGATTAAAAAAAATGGAAAAAAGAAAATGAAGATAGAGGGAAGAGCTTATAAAACAATCTGGTTTGAGAATAATTTAGTAAAAATTATTGATCAATCAAAACTTCCTCATCAGTTTATAATTAAAGATTTAAAAACTGTGAAAGAAGCAATTAATGCTATTAAAACTATGGAGGTGAGAGGTGCCCCACTAATTGGCGCAACGGCAGCATATGGTTTAGTTTTGTCTATAATCGAGAAAAATGATTTATCTTATCTTAAGAAGTCTAGCGAAGAATTAATTGCCTCTAGACCCACTGCAATCAATCTTAAGTGGGCAGTAGACAGAATGATGAAAAAACTATCTGGAGTAAACGATAAAGATATCTTGAAAATAGCTCTAGACGAGGCAAAGGGAATTACAGAGGAGGATGAAAAATTTTGTAAAAATATTGGCTTAAATGGTCTTAAAATTATTGAAGACATTGCTAACAAAAAAAAAGATACAGTAAATATTTTAACCCATTGTAACGCAGGATGGTTAGCGACTATTGATTGGGGGACAGCTACTTCACCAATTTATCATGCTCATCAAAAAGGCATTAAAGTACATGTTTGGGTTGATGAGACAAGGCCACGAAACCAAGGAGCCAACTTAACCTCGTATGAATTAAACGAAGAAGGAATATCAAACACCGTAATCACAGATAATGCTGGCGGTATATTAATGCAAAGAGGAGAGGTAGATATGTGTATCGTTGGAACTGACAGAACTTTATCTAACGGTGACGTATGTAATAAAATTGGAACTTATTTAAAAGCTTTATCTGCGAAAGATAATAATGTTCCTTTTTATGTAGCCTTACCAAGCTCAACTATAGACTGGAATATGAAAGACCATAAACAAATTCCTATCGAGGAAAGAAATTCAGAAGAACTATCACATGTTGAGGGAGTAGATGAAAATAATAAAATTAAAAAGGTAAGAATTTACCCACAAAAAAGCAAATCATTAAACATAGCCTTTGATATAACACCTGCTAAACTAGTTACTGGTTTAATTACGGAAAAAGGAATTTGTGAAGCTTCAGAAAAAGGTTTGAAAGGTTTATTTAAGTGAGCAAATTAAAAGCTGAAGTTATTAAATACTCAAAAAAATTAAATATAACAAATTTATCTGCTTTAAGATCAGGAAATATATCTGCAAGAGCAAAAGAAAAGGGAGTAGAAGGTTTTTATATAACTCCATCGGGAAGAAAGTATTCATCTTTAAGACCAAAAGACATCGTCTTTGTAACGCTTAAAGGTGTATATGACAAAAAAAAGGGTAAACCATCCTCAGAGTGGAGATTTCATCAAGATATTTATGTGAATAAGAAAGAGGCTAAAGCTATAGTTCATGCTCACTCAACTTGTGCTACAGCTGTCTCTACTCATCAAAAAAGTATTCCAGCTTTTCACTATATGGTTGCAGTAGCAGGTGGAGAAGACATTAAGTGTAGTAAATACGCAACTTTTGGAACAAAGAATCTTTCTAAAAATATTATTAAAGCATTAAAAAAAAGGACAGCATGTTTGATTGCTAATCACGGCCAGGTTGCCTTTGGAGAAAATTTAGAAAAAACTTTTGAGCTTGCTCAGGAGATCGAAAATATTTGCCATCAATATATAAATGCCATAAGAATTGGGATACCTAAGATTCTTTCAAAAAAAGAAATGAAAATTGTCTTAGAAAAATTTAAAAATTATAAAAAAGGGTAATTTTTATGATTAAAGTTGGCGAGCACATTACCATTGATTTTCTTGGTGTTAAAAAAGACTATTCACCTGAGTTTTACGAAAAAGTTATTTACAAAATAGCAAAAGCTGCAAAGGTAGAAATATTAAATGTAGCGTCTCATAAATTTGAACCTCAAGGTTTTACTTTAGTTGCTTTATTGTCAGAAAGTCATTTTAGTTTTCACACATTTCCTGAAAGAGGTGTAATAAGTTTTGACTTCTTTACATGTGGCAAGGTAAATCCGAAAGTTGCTCTGAAGATTTTAAGAAAAGAAATAGACCATCGAAGAGTAGTAACTAACGCTTTTGATAGAAGTAGTGTTGGACTTTATGATGATATTTATAGCACCCCTGGTCAAAAGAAATTTTATGTTGTCAAAGATGTTTTAGAAAAATTCACCTCTAAAGTGGGCCAGTTTGTTGAAATAATGGATTTAGAAGAATTTGGACATGCATTATTTATTGATCGTGAAATTCAAGTAGCTGAAAAAGACGAAAAAATTTATAGCTCAAATTTTTTCAAATCTAGTTATGATTTAAGTAAAAAAAATAATAATGTTGCAATTATCGGTGGGGGAGATGGAGGAGTAGCAAGAGCTTGTTTAGAGAACAACTCCAACTATATTGATTGGTTTGAATTAGATCCAGAGATTGTAGATGTTTGTTATCGTCATCTACCAAAAGTTTGTTCAAAAGTTAAAAAAAGTAATAAAATCAAAACGTACTGGGGAGATGCGTTTAAAAGTATAAAAGAAATTGAAGACTCGAAGTATGATAAAATTTTTGTAGACTTAAACGATGACCAATACTGTATTGATCTAGCAAAAAAAAATATGAAAGGTTTAAAAAGAATTCTTAAAAAAGGTGGTGTGATAACTGCTCAAGTTGGTAGTCAGGACAAAAAACCAAAACAAGTTGATAACTGGTGTAAGGTTTTAGGAAAAAGCTTCGGAAATGTTAAATTATATGGGGCTTATATCCCTAGTTTTGACTGTAAATGGAATTTTGCTTCATCTATAATGAAGTAATGTTCCGTGTTTCTTGTATTCAATTAAGATCAAACAATAACATTCATTACAATTTAGACAAAACTTCGAAACTGATAATTAAAGCAGTAAAACAAAAAACTGATTTTATAATTACCCCAGAAGTTTCTTCACATTTCTCTTTAAATAAAAAGGAACTGCTAAAAATTTGCACCTCAATGCAAAACGATGTTTACCTTAATGGTATTAAAAAGCTTGCAAAAAAATATAAGAAATGGATTTTGATAGGCTCTTTAATAATTAAAATCCAAAAAAATAAATTAGTTAATAGATCTGTTTTAATTGATAATAGTGGAAGAGTTAGAACTTATTATGATAAAATTCATATGTATGATGTTAATTTAAGTAAAAAAGAAAAATATTTTGAGTCAAAGAGTTTTAGTCCAGGAAATAAAATAAAGACATACAACCTACCTTGGGGAAAGATAGGCTTAAGCATTTGTTATGACCTTAGATTTCCAATTCTATTTAGAAAACTGGCTAAGGCGGGATCGCTATTTTTAACTGTTCCATCTGCCTTTACTGAGACTACTGGCAAGAAACATTGGCATTCTTTATTAAGAGCTAGAGCAATAGAAAATTTTTGTTATATTTTCGCTCCAGCACAAGGTGGAACACATTATAATGGAAGAAAAACATTTGGACATTCATTAATAATTTCTCCTGATGGAGAAATAATAAAAGAATTAAAGAAATCAGAGGGTGTAATTACAGCGACTATAAATCCAAAACTATCAAAAAATCTTAGGTTAAGAATACCTAGTTTAAAGAAAAATTAATTATTCGTAAGACTTTACTTCTTTTATATTTGATCCAAATGTGTTGTTAATTGCTAATTTGATCTTTGCTCTTTCGTCGTTAAATTTATAAACGCTTCT
>CACEAQ010000002.1 GCA_902557605.1 uncultured Pelagibacteraceae bacterium
ATTCTTTTAATTACATATATTTCATTTTTTAAGTTTTACAAAAAATAATAATGATCAATAGAAATTATTTATTTACTAGCGAGTCAGTTTCGGAGGGCCACCCTGACAAAGTATGCGATAGGATCTCTGATATGGTTGTTGACTCATATTTGTCTCAAGATCCTGTTTCAAGAGTGGCATGTGAAACTTTAACAACTACTAATAAAGTTGTTCTTGCAGGAGAAACTAGGGGTCCAAAAATTGAAAAAGATGAATTAATTAATAAAGTAAGAAATTGCATCAAAGACATTGGTTATGACCAAGAAGGCTTTAGTTGGAAAACTGCTAATATTGAAACTTTTTTACATGAACAATCAACCGATATTGCAATGGGTGTAGACTCTAAAGAAAATAAAGAAGAGGGGGCAGGCGATCAAGGTATTATGTTTGGTTATGCATGCAATGAAACTGATGATTTTATGCCTGCGCCTATTCACTTTTCTCACAAAATTTTAAGATTGATGGCAGAAGACAGAAAAAGTGGTTCTTTAAAAGGGATTGAACCTGATTCAAAAAGTCAAGTTACAATGCTTTACGAAAATAATAAACCTATAAAAGTTACTTCAGTGGTCATTTCAACTCAACATTCAAAAGATTTAAATCAAGAAAAAGTGAGAGAACTAGTAATTCCATATATTAATAAATCTATTCCAAAAAAATATTTACAAGAACTAGACAATAAAGAAATTTATATAAACCCTACTGGTCAATTTATTATAGGTGGGCCTGACGGTGATACTGGTTTAACTGGAAGAAAAATTATTGTTGATACCTATGGAGGTGCTGCTCCACATGGGGGCGGAGCTTTTTCAGGAAAAGACCCGACAAAAGTTGATAGATCTGCTGCTTATGCTTCGAGATATTTGGCAAAAAATATTGTTTCAGCAGGAGTTTCAGAAAAATGTTTGATTCAATTAGCTTATGCAATTGGCGTGTCTAAACCGCTTTCAATTTTCGTAAAATTAGCTGAGGGAGATGAAAATAAAGTAGAGAAAGTTAAGGAAATCATAGACAAAAATTTTAATTTATCCCCTAGAGGAATTAGAGAAATGCTCAAATTAAATAATCCTATATATGAAATCACTTCAGCTTACGGGCACTTTGGAAGAAAACCTACTAATAAAGGTGAATTTTCATGGGAAAAAACCGATAAAGCATATTTATTTAAACTGTAATCTTGAAAAAATCCTTAATATCTTTATAAAGAACTTAATATTATTGAAGGTATCAAATGGGCACTTGCCCATTTTTTTTTAGGAGTATTTAAATGTTAAACAGAGGATTAGATAAACTTGAACTTTTAAGAATAGTTGAAGCAGTCGCAAACGAAAAATCAATTGATAAAGAACTTGTAATTGGCTCAATGGAAAGTGCTATTCAGAAAGCTGCACTTACTAAATTTGGGAATGATAATAATATTGAAGTGATTATAGACCGAGAAACTGGAGATATTAAAATTCAAAAAGTTTTAACTATTGTTGAAAAAGTAGAAGATTCGGCTAGAGAAGTTACATTGGATGAAGCAAAAAAATTATATCCAAAAAAAGAAAATTTAAAAATAGATGAAAAAATATACGAAGAATTACCACAAATAGATTTTGGAAGAATAGCTGCTCAAAGTGCTAAACAGGTAATAAGCAGCAGAGTCAGGGAAGCAGAAAAAAACAGACAATATGAAGATTTTATAGATAAACAAGAACAAATTTTAAGCGGTATAATTAAAAGATTAGAATATGGAAATGTTATAGTCGATTTAGGTAAAGCAGAGGGTGTAATAAAAAAAGACGAGCTTATACCTAGAGAAATTTTAAAGACTGGAGACAGAGTTAAAGCATATTGTTACGAAGTGAAAAAAGAAATGAAAGGGCATCAAATTTTTTTATCTCGAGCCCATCCTCAATTTTTAGCTAAACTTTTTTTTCAAGAAGTTCCTGAAATATATGAAGGTACTATTGAAATAAAATCTGTAGCTCGTGACCCAGGAAGTAGAGCTAAAATTTGTGTTCACTCTCAAGACTCTTCAATTGACCCAGTTGGAGCTTGTGTAGGAATGAGAGGTAGTAGAGTTCAAACGATTGTGAACGAACTACATGGTGAGAAAATTGACATTATAAAATGGACTGAAGATCTTCCGACATTAATCTCAGAGTCACTTTCACCGGCTGAGATACAAAAAGTCTTAATAGATCAAGAAAATAAAAGAATTGATATAATCTTAACGGAGGAAAATTTAAGCAAAGCGATAGGTAGAAGAGGACAGAACGTTAGATTAGCATCAAAACTTACAAATTATGAAATAGATATATTAACTGATAAAGAGGACTCAGAACGTAGACAAGCAGAATTTAAGGAAAGAACTGAAACGCTAATTAAGAATTTAGAAGTGGATGAAACTCTTGGTCAACTTTTAGTTTCCGAAGGTTTTATATCTATAGAGGAAATTGCACAATCTCAAATTGAAGATATTTCAAAAATTGATGCTATAGATGAAGATACTGCTAAAGAACTAATTAATAGATCTAAAGAAACTCTAGTTAAAGAGAAAGAAGCAGTAGCACTTAAATTGAAGGAGCTTGGTGTAGAAGAAAAATTAATTGATTTAAAAGGTATGACTCAAGGAATGTTAGTTATCTTAGGTCAAAAAAATATAAAAAAACTCAGTGATTTTGCTGATTTATCTTCTGATGAATTAATTGGCGGCTTTGATGAGATCAAAGGAAAAAAAATTAGAATAGACGGGTATCTTGAGGAATTTTCACTTTCGAGAAAAGAGGCTGATGAATTAATATTGGCTGCTAGAGAGATAGTTTACAAGTAATGTTATGGATAAAGATAAAAAAAAGACTCTTACAATTTCAACAAATTTAAAAAAAAAAATTGATACAAGTTCGTTAACTTCAGGAAAAAAATCATTTTCAATTGAAAAAAAGAGACCTCAAAAGCATAATAAAAACATTTCTAGGTCAAATACCTCTAACAATGTTAATTTAAATCAATCTGGTAAAAAGAAAAACTTCGTCAGAAAGTTTATTGAGCAACAAGCTACTAAAGATTTCATAAAAAAAGATAATAAGCCAACTGGCAAAAGTAAACTTAGATTAAAGACACCATTAGATAAAAGAGACTTTAAACTCACTGTATCAAGAGCTTTGAATGTGGAGGAAATTGAAATTAAACAACGTAGTTTAGCCTCTGTAAAAAGAGCCAGATTAAAAGAGAGGAAGAAACCTGAGCAGGGGGAGGAAAAAAAAGAATTTAAAAAAGTTATCAAAGAGGTAAAAATTCCTGAACAAATAACAATTCAAGAGCTTTCCAATAGGATGGCAGAAAAATCTAATGAAATAATAAAATTTTTATTTAACATGAAAGTGGTTGCTACTATTAACCACAATATTGATAAAGATACTGCTGAATATATTGTTAAAGAATTTGGGCATAAACCAATCATAGAAGATAAACTTTTGACTGAAAAGAATAATGTTCAGAAAAATTTAGTCGGCGAAATAAAATCAAGACCACCTGTAGTTACGATTATGGGGCATGTAGATCATGGAAAAACCTCTTTGCTTGATTCATTAAGAAATTCAAATGTAGTTTCAGGTGAACACGGTGGAATTACACAACACATTGGAGCTTATCAAGTGAATACAAGTGGTAATAAATTAATAACTTTTATTGACACTCCTGGACATGCTGCGTTTACAGAAATGAGAGCCAGAGGTTCTAAAATTACGGATGTTGTAATATTAGTTGTAGCTGCAGATGACGGAATAAAACCTCAAACAATTGAAGCTATTCAACATGCAAAAGCGGCAAAAGTTCCAATTATCGTTGCAATCAATAAATGTGATTTACCTGAAAAAAATATAAACAAGATTAAAAATGAGATGATGCAATACGAACTTATAGCAGAAGACTTAAGTGGTGACACCTTATTTGTAGAAGTTTCAGCTCTAAAAAAAATAAATCTAGATAAACTTAAGGAGAGTGTATTGCTTCAGGCTGAAATGTTAGATTTAAAAGCTTCATTCACAGATAAAGCCAAAGGTGTTGTGATAGAGTCAAAAATCGACAAAGGTAAAGGTCCTGTTTCTACAATCTTAATAAGCAATGGAAGATTAAAAAAAGGAGATTATTTTATTTGTGGTGATACATGGGGCAAAGTAAGAGCAATGATTAATTTTGAGGGAAAAATTGTAGATGAGGCTCTACCTTCAATGCCAGTAGAAATACTTGGAATGAATAGCTCTGCATATGCTGGCGCAGAATTTAGCGTTACAGATAGTGAAGATGATGCAAAAAAAATGATTGAGTTTAGAAAAGATAAATCTGTAAAAAATAAAGTTTTATCAAAAGAAAAAACGACCCTTTTCGATAATGCAAAAAGCAAAGAAGAGCTTAATATAATTATTAAAGCAGATGTTCAAGGATCAAGTGAAGCACTTAAGATGGCAATTGATAAAATCGAACACAAGGAAGTTGAAGCTAAAATTTTATTATCAGACATAGGAATGATCAACGAAACAGATGTAACATTAGCAAAAGCATCAGACGCAGTTCTAATTGGATTTAATGTAAAACCAAGTAGAGAGGCAAAAAAATTAGCAGAAGATCAAAAAATTGAAATAAAATATTTTAATATTATTTATGAAGCATTAGATTATATTGAAAAATCTTTGTCTGGACTTTTAGAACCGGATATTAGAGAAACACTTTTAGGAAGCGCAGAAATTAAAAAAATCTTCAAAGTTTCTAACGTAGGAAAAATCGCAGGTTCTAAAGTTTTGAGCGGTGAAATTAAAAGTAAATCAAAAGCAAGAATAATTCGCGATGGAGTAGTTGTTTATAATGGAGAAATCCTTTCTATTTTTAGAGAAAAAAATCAGGTAAAAGAGGTTGGCGCAGGTCAAGAGTGTGGAATTAGCATTAAAGATTTTATAGATTTTAAGGAGAGAGATGTAATAGAATCATACCTTTCAGAGGAGATCAGTAGGTCAATTTAAATGAAAAATCAGTCACTATACAAAGCATTTAGCCAAAGGCAATTGAGAGTTGGGGAACTTGTAAAACAAAATCTTGGAGAACTTTTTATTAGAAATGAAGCCAAAATACCGTCAATAAATTCAAAATTAATCACAGTTACAGAAGTTCGTATGACCCCAGACCTGAAAACTGCGAGAGTTTACGTGATTCCTTTGGGAGGAATAGACACTTCACAAACGGTAAAAATCTTGACGGAATACTCTCATCTTGTTAGAAAAGCGCTGTCTAAAAGGCTTGATATTAAGTTTCTTCCTAAGCTTGTTTTTGTTGAAGATAACTCATTTGAATATGCTGAGAAGATTGAAAAAATTATAAAAGAAAATAAAAATAATGATAAAGAAAAAAAAAGATACAATTAAATCGTTAGCTATTCACGCTAAAGATGTAGGATCAACAGAAATACAAATCGGTTTACTTACAGATAAAATTACAAAATTATCGGATCACTTTAAGAAATTTAAAAAAGATAAACATTCAGCTTTAGGTTTGACAAAATCAGTTAATAAAAGAAAAAAATTACTCTCTTACTTAAAAAAGAAAAATTCTGATTCCTACCTAAAAGTTATAAAACAATTAAATTTAAGGAAATAATGTTCAAAATACATAAGGAAGATTTAGAAGTTAATGGTAAAAAATTAACTTTAGAAACAGGCAAAGTCGCAAGACAAGCTGATGGAGCTGTCATTGCCACATTAGGTGAAACAGTAGTGATTGCTACAGCGGTAGGAGCAAAAAAAGTTGCTGAGGGTCAAGACTATTTTCCCTTATCAGTAAACTATCAGGAAAAATACTATGCAGCAGGTAAAATACCCGGAGGATATTTTAAAAGAGAAGCTAGACCTACAGAGGCTGAAACATTGATTTCTAGACTAATAGATAGACCTATTAGACCGCTATTCCCATCTGGTTTTATGAATGAAGTCCAAGTGCTTCCTACAGTTTTATCTTACGATAACGAAAATCAACCTGACATTTTATCAATTAATGCTTCTTCTGCAGCTTTAGCTATATCAGGGTTACCGTTCTTAGGACCAATAGCTGCAAGTAGAGTTGGATACAAAGATGGAAAATATTTATTAAATCCATCAGTTGAGGAATTAAAAGAGTCCGAGTTAGATTTAGTTGTTGCTGGAACTAAAGATGCAGTTTTAATGGTAGAGTCCGAGACGTCAGGATTATCTGAAAAAGTTATGTTAGATGCAGTTAAATTTGGGCACGAAAACTTTGTACCAGTAATTGAAGCAATCGAAAAGCTAGCTAAAAAAGTTGGAAAACCAAAATGGGAAGTTGAAGAAGTGAATCACTCCGAAATTAAGAAGAAGATAACTGAGAAATTTGAAAGTGGTTTAAGAAGTGCTTTTAAAGAAATAGATAAGAAAAAAAGATCGACAGCTATTTCTGAAATAGAAACTCAATGTAAAGAACTTTTTGCAGAAGATGAAACTGTGTCAGAAAATCAAGTAATGAGCCAATTAAAATCTTTAGAAAAAGATATAGTGAGAACTGCAATTTTAAAAGAGAAGAAAAGAATTGATGGAAGAGGTTTAGCAGATGTAAGACAGATTAAGTGTGAAGTAGGTGTTTTACCGAGAACGCATGGCTCTGCCCTTTTTACCAGAGGAGAGACACAAGCTCTTGTAGTAACAACACTTGGAATGACAGATGATGAGCAAAGATTAGAAAGTCTTGAAGGGATGCAAAGATCAAATTTTATGTTGCATTATAATTTTCCTCCATTTTCAGTTGGAGAATGCGGGAGAATAGGCACTGGTAGACGAGAAATAGGACATGGAAAACTTGCTTGGAGAGCAATAAACTCATCTTTACCAAAAAAAGAAAATTTTCCATATACATTAAGAGTAGTTTCAGAAATAACGGAGTCAAATGGATCCTCATCAATGGCAACAGTTTGTGGAACTTCTTTATCATTAATGGATGCAGGGGTTCCTATAAAAGAGCCAGTAGCTGGAATTGCTATGGGACTAATCAAAGAGGGTGAAGAATTTTCAGTATTATCTGACATCTTGGGAGATGAGGACCATTTAGGAGATATGGACTTTAAAGTTGCTGGAACAAAAAATGGCATAACCTCATTACAGATGGATATTAAAATTACTGGTATTACTTTTGAAATTATGGAAAAGGCTTTAGATCAAGCTAAGGCAGGGAGAGAACATATTTTAGGAGAAATGAACAAAGCAATAAAAACCTCAAGAAAAGAGTTTTCAAAACACACACCAAAAATGGAAACAATCAAAGTCGATAAGAAAGATATAGCTACAGTAATTGGAAAGGGTGGAGCAACAATTAGAGAAATTGTTGAGACATCAGGAGCTAAAGTTGATGTAAAAGATACTGGGGAAGTAACTGTTGCTGCACCAGATGAAGCTTCAAGAAACAAAGCTATAGATTTTATTAAAAATTTAATTGCCAAACCAGAAATGGGTAAAATTTACAAAGGCAAAGTTGTAAAAATTATGGAATTTGGAGCTTTCGTAAACTTTTTAGGAAAACAAGATGGTCTTGTTCATATATCCGAGTTAGCTGACAAACGGGTAGCAAAAGTTGGCGATGTTGTGAAAGAAGGCGACGAAGTTTCAGTTAAAGTTGTTGGTTTCGATAGAGGAAAAGTAAAGCTTTCTATGAAACAAGCTTCGGCTTAAGTCATATTCTTAGGATCTGGCATTCCCACTTTGTTATATCCAGCATCTACATAATGAATCTCACCAGTCACGCCTGCTGCTAAATTACTGAGTAAATATAAAGCAGAGTTACCAACATCATGAATATCAACGTTTCTTTTTAGAAATGAGTGGTCTTCATTCCATTTGTATAAAAATTTTGCATCTCCTATTGCTGAAGCAGCTAGAGTTTTTATTGGTCCTGCACTTATAGCATTTACCCTTATTTTTTTTGTCCCTAGATCTCTAGCTAAATATTTTACACTTGCCTCTAAAGCAGATTTACAAACACCCATTACGTTATAGTTAGGTATTGCTTTAGTAGACTCGTATGTAAGAGTTAATAAACTACCTCCCTCATTCATTATTTTTGAGGCTTCTTTTGAAACCTCTGTAAAAGAAAAACATGATATTAGCATACTTCTTAGAAAATTTTCTCTTGTGGTATTCAAATATTCTCCAGATAATTCAGATTTGTCCGAAAAAGCAACTGCATGTACAACGAAGTCTATCTTTCCCCATTTTGTCTTCACATCTTCAAAAAGTTTTACGATCTCTTCTTTTTTTTCAACATCACAGCTAAAAGTAAAATTCGACTTTAATTTTTCGGCTAATGGTATTACTCTTTTTTTTAAAGCATCACCTAAGTATGTAAAAGCTAGCTCTGCACCTGCCTCAGATAGCTTTTGAGATATACCCCAAGCTATTGAGCGTTCGTTCGCAACACCCATGATCAGACCTTTTTTGCCTTTCATTAAAGTCATTATTCTACCTTTTCAAATACTAAAGTAGCATTAGTTCCCCCAAAACCAAAACTATTAGACATTATAGAATTTAAACTAATATCTTTTTCAACTTTTGTGACAATAGGGTATTTTTTTGCTTCCACATCCATATCATTTATATTAGCTGATGCAGCTATAAAATTATTTTTCATCATAATTAAACTATATACTGCCTCATGTACTGAAGTAGCCCCTAGAGAATGTCCCGCAAGAGATTTAGTGGAGCTAATTTTAGGCTTATAATCATTAAAAACTTCTCCCACAGCTTTTAATTCAGTTATATCTCCAACAGGTGTAGAAGTTCCGTGAGTATTTATATAATCAATTTTATTTTTTGCTGTGCTCAGCGCCATTTTCATACAACGAACCGCCCCTTCACCTGATGGTGCAACCATATCATAACCATCTGATGTTGCACCATAACCTGTCAACTCAGCGTAAATTTTTGCGCCTCTTGATTTTGCGTGTTCATATTCTTCTAAAACTAAAACTCCACCTCCACCTGAGATTACAAAACCGTCTCGAGTTTTATCATAAGGTCTGGATGCTTTTTCAGGAGTATCATTGTATTTTGAAGATAAAGCTGTCATCGCATCAAACATTGCAGTCATCGCGAAATGAACTTCATCACTTCCTCCTGCAAAAATAATTTTTTGTTTACCAAGCTGAATTAATTCCATAGCGTTGCCAATACAATGTCCGCTAGTTGCACATGCTGAGCTGATAGTATAATTAACACCTTTAATTTTAAACGGGACTGCTAAAGTAGCTGAGGCGGTACTGGACATTGTTCGTGGAACTACAAAAGGGCCCATTCTTTTTGGACTTTTTTCTCTAGTCTTATCTGCTGCTAATATTACATTTTCTATTGAAGGACCACCTGATCCCATAATCATTCCGGTAGATACATTACTTACTTCCCTTTCCCCAAGCCCAGAGTCTCTGACAGCTTCATTCATTGAAATATAATTATAAGCTGATCCTGGTCCCATAAACCTAATAAATTTTCTGTCGACATGATCTTCAAGTTTAATGTTTGGTTTTCCATGGACATGACTTTTTAAATTGTATTCCTTGTATTCTTCAGAAAATGTTATTCCAGATTTTGCATTAAGTAATGATTTATAAACTTCATCTTGATTATTTCCTAAACAAGAAACTACACCTATTCCAGTCACTACAACTCTTTTCATGATTTAAACAATCCCACCTTAAGATTTTCTGCAGTATAAATTATTTTGCCGTCTGCACTCAAAATTCCATTAGCTAATCCAACAGCAGTACCCTCTTTTTTTAAAATCCTTTTCATATTTATTTCGTAAGTTGCCATTTTAACGTTTTTTAATACTTCACCTGTAAACTTTACTGAATTTACTCCTAAAGCTCTACCTTTTCCAGGCTCTCCGATCCAACCTAAATAAAATCCAACTAACTGCCACATAGCATCTAAACCAAGACAACCTGGCATAACTGGATCCTTTTTAAAATGACAATCAAAAAACCACAAGTTATCTTTAATATCAAGTTCAGCTTTAATAAAACCTTTATTAAATTCACCAATATCTTTTTTAATTTCTGTAATCCTATCAAACATTAGCATTGGAGGTAATGGTAGTTTAGCGTTTCCTTCACCGAATAATTTTCCCTCTCCACACGAAATTAGTTCATCGTAATTGTAGCTGTTTTTTTGCATGATTTAGAATTGTTTTACTTGATTTAGCAAAAGTTTCATATATATTTTGTGTTTAGAATGATTATAAAGTAGACCAAAAAAACTTAAAAAACGTGAAAAAAATTGACATTTTAAAAAAACTGAGAACATCTGGGCTACGTCCAACTAAACAAAGAGTTGAAATCGCTAGATTTTTATTTGAAAGAGAAAAAACATTTCATTTTACAGTTGAAAGTTTAAACAAACTTTTAGCAAAAAAAACAACTGCTAAAATTTCTCTAGCCACAATTTATAACACGGTACACTCATTTAAAACTGCAGGACATTTAAGTGAAGTTGAAGTTAGAGGTAACAAAAGTTATTTTGATACAAACGTTTCAAATCACCATCACTTTTATGATAGTGAAACTTCAGAACTAATTGACATAGATGCGAATGATATAGTCATTCAAAAAATTCCAAAGGCACCAAATGGTAAAAAAATTAAAAATGTTGAGGTATTTATAAATCTGAAAAATTGACAGTTTGTCGCTTGTTTTTCACTTTAGAATTATTATAAACTAGAATCATGAGTGTAGATTACAAAAAAAATAATAACGGTAAATGTCCAGTCATGCATGGTGGCGTTACTAAAGCAGGAGAGTCAAATACTGCAAGACTTTGGCCTAATAGTATAAATTTGGATATTTTACATCAACACGATACAAAGACTAATCCTCTTCCAGGGTATGACTACAAAAAAGAAGTTAAAAAATTAAATTTTAAAGCTTTAAAAAAAGATTTATTAAAGTTGATGACTGATAGCCAAGAGTGGTGGCCAGCAGATCTTGGAACTTATAGTGGATTAATGGTGAGACTTACTTGGCACCAAGTTGGTACTTACAGAGAATTTGACGGAAGACCTAATGTTGGATCACATAGGTTCTCACCTCAAGATTCTTGGCCTGACAACACAAACTTAGATAAAGCTAGACGTCTTTTATGGCCAATTAAAAAAAAATACGGTAACAAACTAAGTTGGTCAGATTTAATGGTTCTAGCTGGTACTATGGCTTATGAGCATGCTGGATTTAAAACTTTTGGTTTTTCATTTGGTAGAGAAGATATTTGGGAGCCAGAAAAAGATGTTTATTGGGGTAAAGAAACAGTTCCATTAGCAGTTAACAGATACGGAGATCCACAAGATAGATCTTCGTTAGAGGCACCTCTTGCGGCTTCACATTTTCAATTAGTTTATGTAAATCCCCAAGGTGTTGAGGGGAAACCTGATCCGGTAAGGACAGCGATGGATGTCCGGGAAACTTTCGGTAGAATGGGAATGAATGATGTTGAGACCGCTGCACTCACAGTTGGAGGCCACTCTATTGGAAGAGCGCATGGTAATGGTAATCCTGACAATTTAGGGCCTGAACCTGCTGGAGCTGATATTCATGAGCAAGGTTTTGGCTGGAACCAAGAAAATGGCACTGGAGCTAATCAAATTACATCAGGTCTCGAAGGAGCCTGGACAACAAATCCTGATAAGTGGGATCATCAATATTTAGATCTTTTACTTAATTATGAGTGGGAAAGTAAAAAAAGTCCTGCAGGAGCTTGGCAGTGGGAACCAATCAATCTTGAAGAGGACAAAAAGCCAAGAGACTTGGGAGATCCTAATAAAAAAGCTAGATTAATGTTTACTGATGCGGACATGGCAATGGCAATGGATCCAGAGTATAGAAAAATTTCAGAAAGATTTTTCAAAGATCCTAAATTCTTTGAGGACTCCTTTGCACGAGCATGGTTTAAACTAACTCATAGAACAATGGGAAATAAAGAAAACTATATTGGACCTTGGGCTCCTAAAGAAGATTTATATTGGCAAGGCAATGTTCCAAAACCTAAAAAGAAATATAACGTGAAGAAAGTAAAGAAAATGATCTCTTCTTCAAAATTAAATTCAAATGATTTAATTACTACTGCTTGGGATAGTGCAAGAACATATAGACGAACTGATAAAAGAGGTGGAGCAAATGGAGCTAGAATTCGTTTAGAACCAATGAATCAATGGGAAGCTAATGAGCCAAAAAAACTCTCTAAGGTTCTAAAAGTACTTGAAGGGATCGCAAAGAAAAGCGGAGCATCAATTGCTGATACAATAGTATTAGCAGGAAATGTAGGTCTTGAAAAAGCTATTAAAAAAGCTGGTTCTAAAGCAAAAGTACCATTTAACCCTGGAAGGGGTGATGCATCACAAGATCAAACTGAAATTAAAAGTTTCAAATGGTTAGAACCTCATCATGATGGTTTTAGAAACTATTTCAAAGCTGATTATTCAGTAATGCCTGAGGAACTTTTATTAGAGAGAGCCTCTCTAATGGGGTTAACTGCACAGGAAATGACTTGTTTAGTAGGTGGAATGAGAGTGCTAGGAACAAATCATTCAACTGCCAAAGAAAGAGGTGTTATGACTGATAGAGTTGGAGCACTTACAAATGACTTCTTCGTGAATTTAGTTGATATGAAATATACTTGGAAACCAACTGGAAAAAATTCATACGATATTATTGATCGTAAAACTAATAGAGTTAAATTCACAGCTTCTAGAGCAGATTTAGTTTTAGGTTCAAATTCTATTTTGAGGTCGTATGCAGAGGTTTACGCACAAGATGATAATAAAGAAAAATTTATAAAAGATTTCATTCAAGTTTGGACAAAAGTAATGAATGCGGATAGACCTAATTTAAAAAAGTTGAATTAATATGGAAATTGTTAAAACGCCAAATTTAGAAACATTAAATCAAAATATAAAAGATGATTTTTATATTGTTCCAAATTTAAAATTCGATATTGATAAATTAAGAGCTGATTTAAATACTGTGTTGAAAAAGAAGAAATTTAACACGTTAGGTATTAAAAACTTTGGAGCTATCTCTTTAAACCAAGTACCAGGTGACAAAAGTTCTACAGAGGGCCACAATGTTAGAGGTACATACTGGACCATACCCGATGAAAAAGGTAAAGAAATTATGAGAGATAAACCTATCGATGAGGAAAAATATACTGAAATAGTTTCTGAATTTAAAGGAACCTACTTTGAGGAAGTTTATAATACTTTAAGGAAACACTTCAAACTTGGAAGAGTAAGAATATTGTTAAAAGAACCTAGATCTACACTTAGTTGGCATAGAGATCCTGAACCTAGACTTCATGTACCAATAATAACAAATAAAGGATGCAGGATGGTAATCGAGGAGGTTTGTAGACACATGCCGGCTGACGGATCAGTGACTATTACTAATAACACTAAATACCATAATTTTTTTAACGGAGGGGAACAAAATAGAGTACATTTAGTAGCTTGTGTTCTAGAAAATCCATTTAATTAAATGACAGAATTTACTCACGGAATTTTTTCAGCATCAAAAACTATATACGAGAATAATAAAGGTTCTATTTTAAGGACAATAATATATACAATCGGTCATTTCGCTATAGCAATAACAGTTTTGATGTTAATTGCAGAAGTATCTTTTATGGTTGCTCTTACTGATGCTATTGTAGAACCATTAGCTAATGCAATTTGGTATTTCGTTCTAGATAAAATTTGGACAGCTAAGTACAAGAAATAGTTCATAATAAACCCCACAAAATATCTTTTTTAACCCAACCTTTATATTTCTCCACACTTATCTTACACCAATCATCTTTGCATTTATGAATCTTGCATAATCTACCTTTTTTTAGAATAGCAAAAGGCTTGGAATAAATTGAAGGTTTATTAAAAATTAATTGATCGTCTTCAATTGTGATTGCCGCTTTTTTTTTTGATAATTGTGAAATATGAATCCAACCGGTATTATTTTCATGATCTCTTATTTTTCTAAAATTTTCAAATTTATCTTGAATTAAAACAGGTAAAAATCTTTTTTTATAAAATAATTTGATAGGATATTCGAAAGATGGCCCTTGTCTAAGATTTACTTTGTCATTTCTCAACGTTAAAAAGTATTCATCTGCGAAAAGATTTTGGAATGAAAAACAAAAAAATAAACTAATATAAATAATTTTTAACATTTGTTTTTACATTCAGGGTTGAGAGATAATTTTACTTTTCTTAAATTTATTTTAATTGAATTAAAAATTATCATCTGGTTATCTAAACCATTCTTTAATCCTAAAATTGATTTTAAAACTTCATTAGCTTGTAGTGATCCCAAAATTCCAGCAACTGGTGAGAAAATCCCGTCTGTTTCACAATTTTTTTCTAAAACAGGCTTATCTGGCATAAAGCATCTGTAACAAGATGTTTTTTTTCTAAAATTAAATTTGTATAAATGACCGTCAAACTTACTGATTGCTGCAGAGATTAGTATTTTTTTCATTTTTTTACACTCATCATTAATCAAGTATCTTGTCTCAAAGTTATCAGTTCCATCACAAATTATGTCAAAATTTCTAATTATTGATTTAATATTCTTTAGAGTTACTTTTTTTTTAAAAGTTTTAATTTTAATTCCTTTATTTATTCTATTTATACAAGATTTAGCCTGATCGACTTTGTACTTACCTATATCATATGTAGTAAATAACGTTTGTCTATTTAAATTACTTATTTCAATTTTATCTGGATCTGCAATTCCTATGGTTCCGACCCCAGATGCTGCTAAGTATGTCAAAAGTGGACAACCCAAACCTCCAATACCGATTATTAATACTTTAGCATTAATTATTTTTTTTTGTCCAGCTACCCCAACATTTTTAAGAATAATTTGTTTTTCAAACCTTTTAAAATCTTTCATCCTTAATTGCATATATCATTTCAACCCAGTAGATCCAAAGCCACCAACACCTCTGTCTGTATCATCCAAGTTATCTACTTCCTTAAACTTGGCTTTAACTACAGGGCATAATACCATTTGAGCAATACGCGTGCCTCTCTCAATAACAAAAGTTTTATTACTCAAGTTTATTAATATCACTTTTAATTCGCCTCTATAATCAGCGTCAATTGTCCCGGGTGAATTAAGAACTGATATTTGACTTTTAGCAGCTAATCCTGATCTTGATCTAATTTGTATCTCAAAATTTTTAGGTATAGACACTGATATACCAGTTGGAACTATTGATGTTTTTCCTGGTTCTATTTTTATCTGTTTTTCAATATTAGCTGAAAGATCCATTCCTGATGAACCAATCGTCTCGTATTTAGGTAGTTCGATATTTTTTGATAGTCTTTTAATTAAAACTTCTGTCATTAATTAAGAGTTTATCCAAGACTATTTCTGCTATTACGTTTGCTATAAAACTTTTTTTATTTTTTTTTATAACTTTTATTTTTCCTGAATTATCAATTATAGAAACTCTGTTATAATCTGAATTAAGTCCGCTATCTTTCCTAGAAACATCATTAACAACAATAAAATCACAATTTTTTTGTCTTAATTTAGAAAATGCATTTTTATCTAAATTTTCAGTTTCAGCTGCAAAACCTATTACTAAGCTCGGCCGGTGTTTGTTATTTTTACCCAGAAATTCAACTATATCCCTATTTTTCTCTAATTCAATTGATTTAAATTTTATGTTGTCATTTTTAATTTTATTTTTGCTTCTTTTAATTGGCTTAAAGTCTGCTACAGCAGCTGCACATATAGCAATATCTACCGGCAAACATTTTTTAACCGCCTCAAACATTTCATTTGCTGTGATTATTTTTTTTGTTTTAATATCCTTTCTGGAAGAAAGATGTGAAGGCCCCGTAATTAAAGTTGTTTTTATACCTAACCTACTTAGTGCTTCAGCTATTTCAAATCCTTGCTTACCACTTGACTCGTTTGAAATATACCTAACTGGATCCAAGTATTCCCTTGTTGGTCCAGCTGTTACTAAGGCTTTTAGATTTTTACTTTTGATAATATTTTTTTTATTGAAATATTGCTTAATAAAGGAGTAAATTTGTCTTGGACTCGACATTTTGCCTTCGCCATATTCTCCACAGGCCATTTCACCTTTTTCTGGTCCTATAAAAAGATAACCATAATCCTTTAAAATTTTAACATTTTGTTGTGTTGCTTTGTGTATCCACATTCTAACATTCATAGCAGGAACTAATAAAATATCTTTATTTGAGGCTAAAATCACTGTTGTCGCTAAATCTTCCGCCTTTCCAAGGCCTAACTTTGTCATAAAGTTTGCAGTTGTTGGTAGTACAATAATTAAGTCGGCCCATCTAGACAATGAAATATGGTCTATTTCTACCTCAGAGTCCTTGTCAAAAATATTCTCAAATGTCTTACTTTTCGTTAGAGTAGAAACAGATAAAGGAGTGACAAATTCTTTCCCACTTTTAGTTAGTATGGTTTTAACTTCGTTGCCATTTTTTTTTAACAATCTTATCAAATCTAAAGACTTATAAGCAGCAATACCTCCACCAATGATTATAAGAATTTTTTTATTTTTAAAAGCCATATGTAATTAAAATACTAATAGAAAGACAATTACAACACCAAAAAAACTAATAAGTATATTATTTCTAAAGTTTTTAATCTTCATTTGTTCTAATTCTAAATTTTTATTTGTTCCAATAGCAAGTTTTAAATTTCCTTCAGCCATTAACTTAAGAGCATAATCGGCTCTATCCATTAATTCTGGAAGATCCGGTATTCTTTTTAAAATTTCGGACGAAGTATTGATTGCAGTATTTATCGTAGATTTTGGACTTTTTACATTTTTCAACCAATCTTCTAGAACTGGTCTAGAGACCTCCCAAATATTTGTTTCAGGATAAAGTCTTCTTGCAACTCCTTCGACTACTACCATTGTTTTTTGTAATAAAAGAAGCGGGGGCTGAGTGGGCATATTAAACTTCTCTGTGATCTCAAATAGTTGAGCCAATAGATTTCCACCTGAAATGTCTTTAATAGACTGTCCAAAAATAGGCTCTCCTACAGATCTTAAAGCCTGAGCAAATTCTTCTTTTGAGGCTCCCTTAGGTACTAGGCCAGCTTGAAAATGTACTTCTGCAACCTTAACATAATCTCTTTTTATAAAACCATATAAAATTTCAGCTAAAAACTTTCTATTATTTTTATCTAAGCGTCCCATGATACCAAAATCTACTGGGATTATATTTCCTTTCGAGTCTACAAATAAATTTCCTTGATGCATATCGCCATGAAAAAAACCATCCCTTACAGCTTGTGTTAAAAATAATTGTATTAAGTTTTCTGCTAGTGTCTTAAGATCTACTTCTAAATCATTAATTTTTTGTATTTCACGTATAGAAACACCTTCTACTTTGTCTAAGGTTAATATTTTTTTAGTTGTGTAATTCCAATAAATTTTTGGCACAATAAAACCTTGGTCATTTTTAGTATTTTCGTAAAGTTCATTGGCCGCAGCAGCTTCAAATCTTAAATCCATTTCTATATTTGTTATCTCTCTCAACAAATGGACAACCTCAACTAATTTTAATCTCTTTGCTTTTGTAATAGTATTTTCAACTATATAAGCAAACAACATTAAAGCATCTAACTCTTCATTAAATAATTTTTCTATATCAGGCCTTAAAATTTTGATAGCAACTTGTTTTTCTTGATCTTCATGCTTTATTTTAGCTAGATGTACTTGAGCTATAGATGCTGCTGCTATAGGTTCACTTAATTCCTGGATATCTTTAAAATAATTCTCTCCGATTTCTTTTTTAATTATTTTTTTTGCATCGTGCAGATCAAAAGCAGGAACTTTATCCTGTAATTTTTCAAGAGATTTTGCAAGTTCCTCTCCAATGATATCCGGCCTTGTAGCTAGAAATTGACCTAATTTAATAAAAGTCGTTCCCATTCCCTGAAGCGCATTACAAAGTCTTTCGCCGGAGGAATTTAGATTACCCTGTAGATTTGAATTTGATCCTATTGAAATAAAATTAAAAAATAAATTTATAATTGTTGGTAATTGATGTATCTCATTAATTGTAGATACTGCTCCAGAAGTAGAAAATTTTCTAGCTATTTGGAATAATTTAAAAACTCTTTTTAACATCTAAATTTTCCAACCCGAGTGAATTGATGAAATTCCATAAGAAAGATTTCTATATTCTATGTTGGAAAAACCGTTATCTAAAATTAATTTGGCTAATTGTTCTTGATTATAAAACTTCTCAATACTTTCAATCAAATATTTATAGGGTTTATCTGAACCGACAATCAATTTACCAATGAATGGTATAGCTTTTGAATACTTCTTGTAAAGATAATTTAGCAATTCATTATCAATTTTCGAAAATTCTAGACACATAAATCGACCTCCTGGCTTTAATACTCTAAAAGCTTCTTTTAAAACGTTGTTAATATCTGAAACATTTCTTATCCCGTAGCTTATAGAGTAATAGTCGAAAGTATTATCTTTAGTTGGAATTTTTTCAGCTGAGGCATTTATCCATTTGATATTATCATATTTTTTTAATTTTTCTTTACCTTGACTTAACATTTGAGCATTAGGTTCAACGCACGTAATTTGTCCTGATTTTTTAGTTTTATTTAAAAAAAGTTTTGCTATATCTCCGGTTCCTGAAGCAACATCAATTAGTTTTGTTTCAGGTTGAGGATTCATCCAATCGATAAATTTTTCTTTCCAGGCTCTATGTATTCCAAGGGACATAATATCATTCATTAAATCATATTTTCTATGAACATCTGAAAATACAGAATTGACTAATTTACTTTTATCTTGAATAGTACTTTTCATATCTTAATTATATGCCAGAATTACCAGAAGTTGAAGTTGTTAAAAGGTCCTTAGAGAGGAATATACTAAATTTAATTATAAAAAAAGTAAAAATTAATGATGGCAATCTGAGATATAAGGTAAATAAAAATATTTTCTTAAAATTAAAAGGAAAAAAAATCACAAAAATAAAAAGGAGATCAAAATTTTTAATCTTAGAAATCGGTAAAACTTATCAGATGTTAGTCCACCTTGGAATGACAGGTAAATTTTTTTTTATAGATAACAAAAATAATAAACTTAAAACCAGTTTTTACTATTTTTTAAATTACAAAAAAGATCGAAAATACGACAGAGTTGTATTTATTTTAAATAATAAGCAAAAATTAATTTATAACGACATAAGAAAATTCGGTTTCATAAAGATATATAATTATGGTTTAATTGCAAAATCAAAACATCTTACACACTTAGGTCCCGAGCCTCTTGAAAAAAACTGGAATTATTTGTATCTGAAAAAATACTTAATAGGACGTAAGAGATCAATTAAGAATATTCTCATGGATCAAAAATGTGTTTCTGGTTTAGGGAATATTTATGTAAACGAAATTCTTTTTCTTTCAGGAGTAAGACCAGCACGTAAGGCAAATAAACTCAAAAATTTTGAAATAGAAAAAATTATTAAATTTTCGAAAAAAACTTTAAAAAATTCAATAAAATTTGGTGGTTCAACAATTAAAGATTTCTCAAGTGAAAATGGCAAAAAAGGTGTCTATCAACAACATTTTAAGGTTTATGGTAGAGAAAATCAGGAATGTTCTAACGTAGATTGCAACTTAAGAATAATAAGGATAGTTATATCTAATCGAGCAACATTTTTATGCAAAAAATGTCAAAAATAATAAAGTTGACCCTAATTATTCGTGCATATATACAATCGTAAAAATGCCTAATACAAAATCAGCAGTTAGACGAGTAAGAAGAGTTAAAAAACAAACTCAAGTAAATAGAATAAGAAGAAGTAAGTATAAAAATGCCATAAAACAAATGGAATTGCTTCTTAAATCAAAAGAAAAAGACAAAGCAAAAAAATACTTTCCGAAATTTCAATCAATTCTAATGCAGGTTGCTAAATCTGGAGTAGTAGATAAAAAAACAGCTTCCAGAAAAATTTCAAGAGTTTCAAAAAAAATTTAAACAAAATCCTAACAATTAAGAGTTGTTAAATTAGAAAATTAAAAACTACATTTAGTTTTGAATTACAAAATATAGTTTCTTTCAAAAGTTGTAAAAGATTTAAAAAATTACAACCTAATTAAATTTATTTTTAATTACAACCTCTACATAGTTGCAAATAATTTACAAAAAGAGTTTAAATAATTTTTTCAAAAAATTTAATTACATGGATCAAAGCTTTAAAAAACAAAAAGTTTTTACTTCAGAGGAAGAAAAGACATTAAAATGGGACCAGATTCAGCTATCATTTAAGAAAGCTTTCGGCAATGAAGTTTATAATAGTTGGTTACAAAAAATTTCACTTTTGAAAGAGTACAACGACTATTTGGTTTTAGGAGTGCCTACAAGATTTTTTAGAGATTGGATAGTATCACGTTATCTAGATAAAATTTTGGAGGAAGTAAAAATTTTTAAATTAAGTCTTAATAGGATAGAATTCAAAATTATTGAGGAAAATAAACAAAATCAAGAAATAGTAAAAATTGATGAAATAAGCAAAGTCACAGAAATAAAAGACTCAATTCTTAATTATAATAGATTAAATCCTAACTTAAATTTCTTAAATTTTGTCAAAGGCAAGAGTAATGATATAGCACTCTCCTACTCTAAAAGAGTGTGTGAGGATATCTCAAGATACAACCCTTTGTATGTTTGTGGGGGCGTAGGATTAGGAAAAACACACTTACTAAATGCTATTGGATTAGAGTTACAGGATAATAATAACGTGATGTTTATTTCAGCTGAGAGGTTTATGTATCACTTTATTAAATCTATTAAGAAAAATGATATGGTAAACTTTAAAGATTTCTTTAGAAAATCTTCAGTCTTTATCATAGATGACATACAATTCATTAGTGGCAAAGAAAGTTTACAAGAAGAGTTTTTTCACACTTTTAATAGTTTAATGGACAAAGGTTCTCAAATTGTAATATCTTCAGATAGATCCCCTATGAAATTAGACAAAGTACAAGATAGAATTAAATCGAGATTAGCAGGAGGGTTAGTCGTTGATATTGATGCGCCAGATTTAGAACTAAAGATTAAGATTATAAAAAAGAAAATTGAAGAAATTCAAACACAGTTTAAAGAGAGTATTAATTTAAATGATGATGTAATAAACTACATTGCTAAGGAAAGCAAAACAAGTGTACGAGAACTGATTGGAATTTTAAATAGAGTTATTGCCTTTGGACGAGTTCATAATAGAACTTTGAACATCAATGATTGTAAAAATATTTTAAAAGACGTATTTAATCAAATAAAAGTTATCACGGTCGATAAAATTCAAAATGTAGTTGCAAACTATTTTAACATTTCTCTGCAGGACATGCTTTCGCAAAGACGATCAAGACCATTAGCAAGGCCAAGACAGATTGCTATGTTTCTCGCAAAAAAAATGACCTCTAGGTCTCTTCCAGAAATTGGTAGAAGATTTGCTAACAGGGACCACACTACAGTTATACATGCAGTTAAAACAATTAACCGTTTATCAGATCAAGATGATGAAATGAAAAAAAATATCAATCAAATCAAGAGTCTTTTACTGGAACAGTAAAAAATGCAATTTGTTGTTAAAAGAGATGTTTTATTAAAGTCATTGAATTTTGTGCAAGGAGTTGTTGAAAAAAAAAATACACTTCCAATACTCTCAAATGTACTTATCCAGCTGAAAGATAAAAAATTAAGCATTATAGCTACTGATCTTGATATAATTTTTCAAGATGAAATTAGTGAAATTGAAGTTTTAGAGGAAGGCAGCACAACTACAACTGCATCTATTTTATTTGATATTTTAAGAAAAATACCTTCAAATGCAGAAATAAATTTTGAGTTAAAAAAAGAAAATATCTTAAATTTAAAAAGCGAAAATTCTAATTTTAATCTAAAATGCATATCAACTGATAACTTCCCTACTTTTACAGATGATTTTTCAGGAGATTCTATAAAATTAAATAACCAAAAATTTTTAAAACTTTTGAACAAAACTAAAATTTCAATATCAAATGATGACACACGACATTATTTGAATGGAGTATTTTTCCATTTATTAGAGGCTCACGGCCGAAATTTCTTAACAGGAGTAGCTACAGACAGCCATAGATTATCATCTAGTAGTTTGGAGATAGAAAATATTGGCGATTTTGACCCAATTATTTTACCAAAAAAAACAGTATTTCAACTTTGCAGTTTACTATCTGAAATTAATGAGGATGTCAAAATGCAGTTTGGTGAAAATAAGATCAAATTTAGTTTAGGAAAAATAATTTTGGTTTCAAAAATTATTGACGGAAAATTCCCTGATTATAAAAAAGTTGTGCCATCAAATAATGAAAAAACGCTAACAGTGCAATCAAAAGAATTTATTAATTCTATAGAAAGAGTAATTAGTGTTTCATTGGACAGAAAAGAGGGTGTGAAATTAACTATAGGAAGAGATAATATTCAATTATCTGTAAATAGTGCGAACTCAGGAGAAGGAAATGAGAAAATAAAAGCTGAATTTAATGCAGAAAACTTAAATATTAGTTTTAATTCAAAATACTTAATAGATATTGCCTCAGAAGTAGAAGATAAAAATTTAAAATTACGTTTAAAAGACTCAACTTCACCAGTGCTGATTGAAGATTCTTCTGATAAAAATAGTTATTACGTAATAATGCCGATGAAAATTTGAATTTAATCAATTTTTAAGATTAAATTTTTTTTATTAAGCTATAATGGTTGATATTAAATGGTTTTGGACCATAATTGATAGCAACAGTTTTATATTGTCCAAAAAAAATGTTACAATTATCTTTTGTAAAGTTATGCCTAAAAACTCAGAATTAAAAAATAAATCTTCTTATGGTGCAGACTCGATAAAAGTACTTAAAGGACTTGATGCTGTAAGAAAAAGACCTGGGATGTATATAGGAGATACAGATGACGGCTCAGGCCTTCATCACATGGTTTTTGAAGTAGTTGATAACTCAATTGATGAAGCATTAGCAGGACACTGTAAAAATATAATAATTACAATAAATGCCAATAATACAGTCACGGTAGAGGATGATGGCAGAGGTATTCCAGTAGATCTACACAAAAGTGAAAAAATGTCTGCGGCAGAGGTAATAATGACACAATTACATGCTGGAGGAAAATTTGATCACGACTCTTACAAAGTTTCTGGTGGTTTACATGGAGTAGGTGTTTCCGTAGTTAACGCACTATCAGAGAAATTATCATTAAATATTTTTAGAGATGGAAATGAATATGAAATTAATTTTGAAAACGGTAATTCTTTAAAGCCATTAAAAAAAGTTGGTAAAACAAAAAAGACAGGTACGAGAATAAATTTTCTGCCTTCTAAAGAAATATTTTCATCTATAAAATTTAATCCATCAGTTTTAGAAAAAAGGATAAGAGAGCTAGCATTTTTAAACAAAGGTATTTCTATCACTTTAGTAGACAACTCAAGTAAAAAGTCTAAAGAACTTGCCCATAAATATGATGGGGGTATCACTGAATTTGTCAAGTTTATCAATAATAAAAAACCAATTTTGGTAAACAAAAATGAAAAAGAAATCTTTAAAAAACCAGTTTATGTAACTTCAACAAAAAATAATGTTTTAGTAGAGTGTTCCTTTGAGTGGAACGCCGGATATTCAGAGGAAGTTTTACCATTTACAAATAATATTCCTCAAAAAGATGGTGGAACACATTTGCTAGGTTTTAGAAGTGCTCTGACTAGAGTGATCAATAAATACTCGGCAGATAAAAACAATAAAAGAAACAAAGTTTCTATCTCTGGAGAAGATATAAAAGAGGGGTTAACAGCGGTACTCTCGATAAAAATGACTGATCCAAAATTTTCATCACAAACAAAAGACAAATTGGTTTCATCTGAAATAAGAAATATTGTTGAAAATATAATAAGCGAGAAAGTTTCAACATGGTTTGATCAAAACCCATCGATTGCAAAAACTGTTTTAGAAAAAATTACTCAAGCAGCGATGGCGAGAGAAGTAGCAAGAAAAGCACGGGATAGTGTTAGAAGAAAAGGAACATTTGAATTATCTGGACTTCCAGGAAAACTAGCTGATTGCCAAATACAAAAAAGAGAAGGAACTGAATTATTTATTGTTGAGGGGGACTCTGCAGGTGGTTCAGCAAAACAAGGCAGGGTTAGGGAGTTCCAAGCTGTACTTCCATTAAGGGGAAAAATCTTAAACACTTTTGTCAATGGAAAGAAAAATGGAGAAGACCAATCAACAAAAGCACTTTCAAAGATGATGTCTTCAAGTGAAATTGTAACATTAATTAATGCTTTAGGTACTGGATCTAAAGATTTTAATTTAGAAAATTTAAGATATGATAAAATTGTTATAATGACAGATGCAGATGTAGACGGTTCTCATATAAGAACTTTACTACTAACTTTTTTTAATAATTTTCCATTTAATCAATTAATTGAAAACGGTCACATTTACTTAGCTCAACCACCTTTATTTAAGGTTACAAAAGCAAATAAAAGCGTTTATATAAAAGATGAGAAATCACTAGAGGAATATATTTTACAAACGTCTAAAGTTGAAAAAAAAATAAAAAAAGGAACTGCAGAATTTAAAAAATTTATTCAGGATCAGAAAGAAAAACTTTCAATTCAACGATTTAAAGGATTGGGAGAGATGAACCCCGAGGAGCTTTGGGAAACTACCTTAAATCCAGATAATAGAACGATTTTAAAGGTTCAATATACAAAAGGCACTAAAGATAAATCAAAAGAAGATCAAAAAATGATTGAAATTTTGATGGGTGATGAAGTCGCTCCGCGAAAAGATTTTATTACTAATAATGCTTTAGATGTAACCAACTTAGACATTTAATAAGATAATGAACTTTTCAACTCTTTTTCGAACAAAAGAGAACTTAAGCCTAGATAAAAATACGTTAACAATCCTAAGGTATATAGCCATTATCGGCCAAATAGTTGCAATTAGTATAGTCTTTTATGCCTTAAATTTACCTTTCCCAATTTTAGAGAGTTATTTGATCATTTCCATGGGCATAGCTACAAATTTGTATCTTCAATTTGGGATAAAAGTTAATCAACTTAAAGATTTTTATGCAGCCCCTTTTCTATTGATCGATTTGTTGCAATTAAGCGCTCTTCTTTATTTGACTGGAGGAATTTTTAATCCTTTTTCTTTTCTTTTAGTTATACCAGCAATCGTTTCATCAACATTTTTAAGTATGGGCACTACAATTATTTTAGGTTTAATAACTTCATTACTTTTATTAACCATATCATTTTTTCATCTTCCATTACCAGGTGAAGATATGAATTTGTTACATTTTCCAAATTTTTATAAAATTGGAATCATTATCTCTATATTAATAGGTTTAATATTTTTAAGTTATTTCGGTATTCGTTTTTCTGGTGAAAAAAAGAAAACAGAAGAAGCTTTTAAAAAACTTCAAGAGGTAATTTATAAAGAGTACGAGTTGGAGTCCTTAGGAGGACAAGCAGCGGCAGCAGCACATTCTCTAGGTACACCATTAGCTACAATAAGTGTTGTTGCTAAAGAATTGAAAAAAGAAATTGGAGATAATAATGAATTATCTAAAGATATTGATCTATTAATTAGTCAATCTAAAAGATGTAGTGAAATTCTAAAAAGGATTTCAAAAAAACAAATAGAGGAAGATAAATTTTTTAGTTCAACAAAATTAGAAAATTTACTTGAGGAAATCATAAATTCTTTTAGAGAAACTTCATCTAAAGAAATTATTTTAGTATCTGATAAAGATAAAAACAAAATTGATATTCAAAGGTCAGCTGAAATGATTTACGGGTTGAGAAATTTTATAGGCAATGCGATTAAATTCTCAAAAAGTAAAGTTAATATTTTTTTGATGAGTGACGAAAAAGAAATTAAAATCATAGTAAATGATGATGGGCCAGGATTTCCTAAAGATATTATTGATAACTTGGGAGAACCCTATATTAAATCTAGATCATTAGAGTTAAATTCAAACTCAGGCTTGGGCCTTGGAACTTTCTTAGGTAAAACTTTATTAGAAAGACAAAATGCTAAACTCTTGTTTAAAGATGATAAAAATTTGGGTGGTGCTTCAGTAGTAATTAGCTGGTCTCCTAAAAATATTTTACTTTAAGAGAAAACTTACTTTGGCTCTTGTTGTGTTAAACAATGAATTGCTCCAAATCCCCAAATTAATTCAGAACAATCTATAGGAATAATTTTTCTATTATTAAATTCCTTTTTAAAAATCTCAATCACTATTTTATCTTTTGGATCATTGAAAGTAGGCAACAAAACAAATTTATTAAAGATATAAAAGTTTAAATATGATGCTGGAACTCTTATTTTATTTATATAAATAGGTCTAGGCATAGGAATTTTTTTAATTCTAATTTGTGAAGAATTAATTCTGATTTTTTTCAAAATTTTAAAGTTTTCATCAAGATTTTTAAAATTTTTATCTTTTTTATTATTTTCGTAAGCGAGAAATACTTTATTATGTTTTACAAACCTAGCAATATCATCAACGTGACCATGAGTATCATCTCCCTCAATTCCTTTATTGAGCCAAATAATTTTTTTTACTCCTAAAAATTTTTTGAATATGTGATTATAATTTTTAATTTTTAAGAAAGAATTCCTTTGTTGAATTTTACTTAATAAGCATTCTTTAGTTGTGAGTAGTAAACCTTTTCCATTAACATCGATCGCTCCCCCCTCGAGAACTATTGGTTTTTTATTAAACTTTGGGGTGATGACATTTCCTTTGTAATGACTTTTTATTCTTAAGATGACTTTATTATCTGCTCTAAAATTTTTATATTTAGCCCAACCGTTGAACGTCCAATTCAATAAAATATTTTGATTTTTTTTATCCTTAATAAATATTGGCCCTGTATCTCTCATCCATACCCTATCTGTTTTACAAATAATAAATTTTACATTTTGTACTTTTGCATTATTTTTCCTAAGCAATCTTTTAATTGCATTCTTAGAATTGTAGTTTTTAATTAATAGATTTACTTCTTGAGACTTAGTAATTTTAGAGATTATTTCAGCAAATATCTTGGGGATATTTTTAAATTTGCCTGGCCAATCATTTTTATTATAAGGCCATCCTATTAATGTAGATTTTTGTTTTTCCCATTCAGCTGGCATCCTGAAAAGAGATTTTGTTATTCTAGGCATCTCTTGGATTTTTAAGTAGTCCTTTATAGTAGTCTATTCTTCTATCTCTAAAAAAAGGCCAATGTTGTCGAGAAGTTTCTACTTTTTTGAAATCAATTTCACAAATTAAAATGTTTTCTTTTAAACTGGCCTTTTTAACAACGTTACCACTTGGATCAAATATTACACTATTCCCCCAGAACTCTATCTTTTTATTACCTTGTTTTTCAATTCCAACTCTATTTACTGCAGCAACATATATACCATTTGCTATTGCGTGAGACCTTTGAATTGAAAGCCAAGACTCGAGTTGCGACGTACCAAATTTCCTTTTTTCTTTTGGATGCCATCCAATAGCGGTTGGATAAAAAATAATTTCTGCTCCTTTAAGAGCTGTTAATCTTGCTGCTTCAGGAAACCACTGATCCCAACAAATTAAAGTACCTAAATTGCCTTTTGAAGTTTTAAAAGATTTGAAACCTAAATCTCCAGGTGCAAAATAAAACTTCTCGTAAAACTGTGGATCATCAGGGATATGCATTTTTCTATATTTTCCTAATAGTTTACCTTTTTCATTAATTACAACACTACTATTGTGATAAAGCCCAGAGGTCTTCTTCTCAAATAAAGAAATTATTAAAATAATTTTCAGTTCTCTAGCAAGTGCAGAAAATAAGTTACTGGTAGGCCCTGGTATTTTCTCAGCGAAATTAAAGTTTTTATGACTTTCAACCTGACAAAAATATTTTGTCATAAATAACTCTGGTAAGCAAATTACTTTTGCACCTTTTTTTGCTGCAGAATTAATTTTGTTGACAGCATTTTGAATATTTTTTTTTGGGTCAGATGACATTTTCATCTGTACTAATGCTATCTTCGTTTTACTCATTATTTTTCAATTGAATAAATTTTGAAAATTTCTTTTTTGTCTTGCTTGCCAATGTTTACGATGAAACGCATCGCTTGCTATTAGGGGTAATACACTTGTAGCTTCAGCAAACACCATTTGTTCCTTCGTCACATCCACTTTCCCCCATGAACTTGCCTCTTTTAAAGTAGAACTACTGCAAGCACCATCTCTCGTATCTGCCACAGTTATTTGAATAGCGTATTTATGCATATCTACCTTTTTACCTAATAACTCTGCACAGACCACTGTATCCTGAATAAAATTTTTGGGTACCCCACCGCCAACCATTAATAATCCTGATTGTTTTGATTTGAGTTTAATTTCAGTTATTTCTCTGAACTCTCTTATTGAGTCTATGGTGATGTGATTTTCTGGATTTTGTTCCTGATGCATCACAAGTCCAAATCCTGCTGAACTATCTGTGAAAGCGGGACAAAATATAGGAACATTACTATCATAAGCAGCTTCTATTAATGAGTTTTTTTTCTTAGAATTTGTTTTTAAATATTTTCCAAGTTCTTTAATAAATTCCCTTGAGGTATATGGTTTAGGTTTTAGAGAATTAGCAATTTCACATATAGTTTTGTCACATGCTTGAAGCTCCTCTTCATCAATATAAGTGTCATATATCCTGTCAATATAGTTGTTTCTTAGTTCAGTATCATCTTGAAATTGGGAACCCTGATAGTGCTTGAAACCTAGAGCTTCAAAAAAATCCATATCTATAATCGAGGCCCCCGTAGCCACAATAGCATCAACCATGTTATGTTTTACTAAATCAGTGTATAAATCCATGCATCCACCTGCTGAAGTTGAGCCTGCTAAAGTTAAAAAAATCGAACAATCTTTATCTGCAAGCATTTCATTATAAATAGCTGCCGCTCTGGCTGTATCTCTAGAAGTGAAAGACATCTTACTCATACCATCAATTATCTTACGAGCATCAAAAGACTTGATGTCGATGTGTTCAACTGGAGAATTAAGTAAAGATTTTTTATTGTGTCCAATATTCGGACTATTTTTTTTATTCATTAAGCTACTAAAGAACCAACTTTATCGTTAACATTATCGTACATAGATATAATTGGTTTGTCACTTAATTCGTGAATATCATTTGAATAAAAACCGTTGAAGTTTGTTCTGAAAGTAAGACTGTAAGCACCTAACTGACCTAATTCTATATAGTCGCCCTCTTTAATATTATTTGGTAACAAAAAAGGTCCTTTCATGTAATCTAATCCATCACAAGTTGGTCCAAAAAAACTAAAAGCAGTTAATTTTTTAGACTGAATTCTTCCGTTTGTAATCATCTTTGATGGTAAAACAAAGTTTGGTGCCCCAGCGTCAAATAAAGATCCATATGTTCCATCATTAATGTACAAGCTATTTTTTTTTCTTAAAATAACTTTAACAATTGTGGATCCACTTTCTGCTACAAGAGCTCTTCCTGGCTCACATATAATTTCTGGCAATTTATTTAACTTTAAATTATTAAGCTCTTTTTTAATTTCTTCCATATAATTAATTAATGGTTCAGGATTAAGATCTGGATATACAGAAGGAAAACCCCCACCAACATTAATTGTATTTGGAATTATTTTTGTTTTTTTTATTATATTTCCAATTTCACGAATTCCTTTTGAGTAAGAAATTTTGTGCATACATTGAGAGCCAACGTGAAAACTTATTCCAAGTTTATTTGAATGTTCCTTACATAATCTTACTAATCCCAAAGCTTCAGAGGGAAGCGCACCAAATTTTCTAGATAGATCTATTTCAGCGTGTTCATTCGAAATTGCAATTCTTACAAACAATTCTAAATCTTTTGCTTGATTAGTGGCCTCTAGAATTTTCCTCAACTCATCTTTACTATCAAGAGAAAAACTTTTAACACCATAATCGAAGTAAGCCGATGATATACTTTCTTTACTTTTAATAGTATGCATAAAATGTAACTTCGCATTCGACTTAATTTTATTAAGAAGCTTAACTTCATTTAGAGAAGCAACATCGAATTCATTAACACCATTAGCAATAATCTGTTTAATAATTTTTTCGTTTGGATTCGTTTTAACAGCGTAGAGTATTTTTCCAGGAAAATTATCTTTAAAAAATTTTACGGATTTTTTAATCTCGTTTGGCCGTATACAATATACGGGGTAATCTGGTTGTAATGAGTTAACTAATTCGTTAACTGTTTTAAATTTTCCCATTTCATGTGTTCCTCGTTTAATTACACAAAGATTTTTTAAAAAATTTAATAAAAAAAACCTTATTTATTTCGCATTTAAGGTTTTTTTGACACTATGTAAAGAAAAAACGGACATTTTTGTCGTGTTGAAATTTTGTCAACAATACCTATATAACGTTCCATGAGAGCACAAAAAACCGTCCCAGAGCAGCTAAAATTGGCAGACTTTGCTGATAAATCGCTATTAATCCTTGATGATGATGATCCCTTAAGGGGCAGGCTTGCAAGAGCCATGGAGAAGAAAGGATTTCAAGTTAAGGAGGCTAAATCAGTAGCTGAGGGTCTTAATATTGCTAAAACAGCTCCCACAGCCTTTGCTGTAATTGATCTTAGGCTTGAAGATGGTAATGGATTGGATGTTGTTAAGGAACTTTCAAAAAATAAAAAAGATAGCAGAATTGTAATGTTAACGGGATACGGGAATCTACCTACGGCTGTAGCTGCAGTGAAAGAAGGCGCAATCGATTATATAGCTAAACCAGTTGATGCGGACGATGTCGAGTCTGCTTTATTAGCATCGCCAGAATCAAAAGCAAAGCCTCCTGAAAATCCAATGTCAGCTGATAGAGTAAAGTGGGAACATATACACCGAGTTTTTGAGCTATGTAATAGAAATGTTTCCGAAACAGCTCGAAGACTTAAGATGCATAGGAGAACACTGCAAAGAATTCTTTCTAAAAGATCTCCAAGATAACTTAAATAAATTTTCTAAATTTTTTAATTTGATTTATTAAAAGCGTTGCAATTAGAATTTTAAACAACTCTGCTAATAAGAAAGGTTGTGCTCCCAATTTGAATATTGGTTTATCCCAACCTATCAAAGTACCTAGCCATAACATTCCTAACAAATAAATAAAGCTTGTAGCAAAAGTTAATTTTAAAAAAGTCTTAATATAATTATTATCATAAATAAATTTTCCTGCTAAAAATCCAGCTACTATAAAACCAATTAGATAACCCATTGTGGGACCTGTGAAGTAAACTATTCCTATACCTTTTTCTGGGGTGCCTGAAAAAATTGGCAAGCCAATAATTCCCTCAAACAAATATAAAGAAATAGTAGCCACACCTAATCTCCATCCTAAACTTGCTCCAATTAATAAGACCACTAAAGTTTGCATAGTCATTGGCACAGGATAGAAAGGAATTTTAATTTTTGAGGAGATAGCTAGTATAATGCTTCCAATTAAAGCAAAGAAAACATATTTTAATAATTTTGATTGTTTTAAACTTTTTACTAATTCCATAAGACTAAATAAACATTTTTTTAATTAAAATCTAGTGCTTTGTTAATTGAACGAAAACATCTTCCAAGTCGCCGTCGTCCGTAGAAATATCCTCAATTTTTAAGTTGTTCTGATTAAAATAATCAATTATTTCACCAAAATTTAACGAATTTTTTTCATATGTTGCAGTGATTTGTTTGCTTGAAATGATCTTAAACTTAATTCCTTCCATATGAAGAGGAAGATTTAAATTAACAAGCTGAACTTTAAAATTGATTTTTTTGGTTTTAATTCTATCTAAGAGTTTTTCCGTTGTATCTAAAGCGACCAAATTACCTTTATCAATAATAGCTATACGATCACACATTTCTTGCGCTTCTAAGAGATAGTGCGTAGTTAAGATTATTGTTACACCCTCCTTATTAAGTTTTTTAACATTTTTCCAAAGATTATTTCTAAGCTCTACATCTACTCCTGCAGTCGGCTCATCTAAAATTAAAATAGGAGGCTGATGAACCATTGCTTTTGCAATTAAAAGTCTCCTTTTCATGCCACCAGACAAACTTCTTGAATACGAATTAGCCTTACCCTCCAGGGAAACCATTTTGAGTATTAGTTCTGTGATTCTTTCTGTTTTATCTATACCATAAAGTCCAGCTTGCAGTTCTAATAATTGCTTTGGACTAAAAAAAGCATCTAAATTTATCTCTTGAGGAACTATTCCAATAGAGGCTTTAACTTGTCTCGGGTTTTTATCAAGATCGAAACCCCAAACATTAACAAGACCAGATGTTTTAGATACTGTCCCACCTAAAATACTTAAAAAAGTTGTTTTGCCAGCACCGTTTGGTCCAAGTAGCCCAAACACTTCACCTTCTTTAACTTCAAAAGTTAAATCCGTAATAGCTTTAGTTTCCTTTTTTGTTTTGGAGTTTGAATAGATTTTGTTAAGATTTTCAACAGTTAATGCGTTATTTGACATAATTTTTTAATCTAAGTAAAGAATTCAATGTAATATGTATATATGAGTTCAATAAAAAAAACAGATCATTTTTATCTAATTGATGGATCCGGCTACATTTTCAGAGCTTATTATGCTTTGCCGCCTCTATCTAGAAAAAGTGATGGGTTACCAACAGGAGCTGTCAGTGGTTTTTGCTCGATGCTTTTTAAGCTTTTAGAGGATGCTAGATCCGATGACTCAAAAAATAAACCAACCCATTTTGCTGTTATATTCGACTCAGCTAGAAAAAATTTTAGAAATGAAATTTACAGCGAATATAAAGCGAACAGACAAGAAGCACCTGACGATTTAGCGCCTCAATTTGAGTACATCAGAAAATCTGTTGAGGCTTTCAACTTACCCTCTATTGAACTTTTAAATTATGAAGCAGATGATCTTATAGCCACTTATGCAAAAAAAATTACTGAAGTTGGCGCAAAGGTTACCGTGATATCGTCGGATAAAGATTTAATGCAGTTAGTATCAAATAAAGTCAGACTATTTGATCCTATGAAAAGTAAAGTTATAGGTGAAAAAGATGTAATTGAAAAATTTGGAGTTAAACCAAGTCAAGTAATCGACGTGCAATCACTTGCTGGAGATAGCTCAGATAATGTGCCTGGAGTTCCTGGTATTGGCATTAAAACAGCAGCGGAACTTATAAATAAATATAAAACCTTAGAAAATTTATTAAATAAGGCATCAGAAATACCTCAGAACAAAAGAAGGGAAACATTATTGTCTAACAAAGATAAAGCTATGATTAGTAAGCAATTAGTAACTTTAAAAAATGATGTTCCACTTAAAAATGATGCTGCTGACTTTATAATTAAAGATATTAATAAAGATAAACTATACGATTTTTTAAGAGATATGGAATTTAATAGATTGTTGAGCCAAGCAATTAGTTTTTATGGTGAACCTGGAAGCAAAGATTTTAATGAGAAAAATCCAGTAAAAAAAAACAATAAGATAAATATTAAGACCTACAAAACTATTTTCAAAGAGAAACAACTGGATGAATTAGTAAAAAAATTAAATGAAAAATCATTCATAGCAGTTGACACTGAAACCTCATCTTTAAATCCTCAAGAAGCAGATCTAGTTGGTGTATCGTTATGTTATGAGGCTAACCAAGCTTTCTATATCCCAGTAGGTCATACAGAAAAAACGGAATTAAAAAAGGATGTAGTTTTGAAAAAACTTAAACCGATTTTAGAAGACCCAAGTATAAAAAAAGTTGGCCAAAATATAAAATATGACTTTATAATATTTAAAAATTACGGCATCGAACTAAACTCGGTAGAAGATACGATGTTACTTTCGTACACACTAGACGCGGGAAATAATAGACATAATATGGATACGTTATCTGAATTACACCTTGGTCACAAAACCATATCTTATAAACAGTTAGTTGGAACTGGAAAAAAGCAGTTAAACTTTTCAGAAGTAGATCTTAAATCAGCCACTGAGTATGCTGCTGAAGATGCAGATATAACGTTTAGATTATATGAAGTTTTATCTGAGAGAGTATCCAAGGAAAAGTTAGAAAAAGTTTATGAGGAATTTGAAAAGCCAATGATAAAAATTCTTTCAAAACTAGAGTCGAGCGGTGTAAAAGTTGACGATGTTTATCTTAAAAAACTTTCAAAAAAATTTGAGGAAAGATTAATAACTATTGAAAAAGAAATTTATAAAATATCGGGTAAAAAATTTAATATCGGATCACCAAAACAATTAGGAGAAATTATTTATAATGACCTGAAGATAGCAAAATTAAAAAAAACTAAGAAAGGAAGTTTAGCTACGAGCGCTAAAATTCTAGAGGAATTGGCATTGACTGGACATAAATTTCCTAATTTAATTTTAGAATGGCGCCAAGTTTCAAAACTAAAAAGTACTTATACAGATGCTTTGCAAGATCATATAAGTAAAAAAACAAAAAGAGTGCATACTTCTTTTTTATTAGCTGCAACTAATACTGGCAGGTTAGCATCGAGTGATCCTAATCTACAAAATATTCCTATAAAAACTTCAGACGGTAAAGAGATAAGAAAAGCCTTTATAGCAGATAAAAATAATTTATTAATTTCTGCAGATTATAATCAAATAGAAATGAGAATTCTTGCTGATATGGCTGACGTAAAAGAATTAAAGAAAGCTTTTAAAAATAAACAGGATATACATTCTTTAACAGCTAGCCAAGTTTTTGATGTTCCCATTACAAAAGTGACAGATGATTTTAGAAGAAAAGCTAAGGCAATTAATTTTGGAATTATTTATGGAATTACACAATATGGATTAGCAAAACAAATATCAGTTTCAAATGAAGAGGCTTTAAGTTTCATTAATTCATATTTTAATAAATTTCCTGAAATTAAAGATTATATGAATACGACAATCAAAACTTGCAGAAAACAAGGCTTTGTTACAAATATTTTTGGAAGAAGAATTCATTTAAGAGGAATTAATGATAAAAATTTTAGCGTGCGCGCATTTCAAGAAAGAGCAGCAATTAATGCACCAATACAAGGATCAGCTGCAGATATCATAAGACTAGCAATGATTAAAATTGATAGAATCCTTGAAGAAAAAAAGAAAGCAAAAATGCTTTTACAAATACATGATGAACTTATTTTTGAGTGTTTAAAAAAAGATGAGAGTGAAGTAAAAAAAATTGTTAAAGAAGTTATGATGTCAGTTTCAAGTTCAGACCATCACATGTTTTCAATACCTTTAGAAGTAAGTATTAACTCTGGAAACAATTGGGGAGAGGCCCATTAAACGCCTAAATTTTGACAACATAATTAAGAGAATAAAAAATATGAGTCAAACAATAGCTTTAGTAGATGACGATAGAAATATACTAACCAGTATAAGTATTGCTTTGGAAAGAGAAGGTTTTAAAGTTCAAACTTATATAGACGGGGAGTCCGCTTTAATAGGATTGACTAGAAATCCACCTGACTTAGCTATATTGGATATTAAAATGCCAAGGATGGATGGAGAAGAATTATTAAAAAAGCTTAAAAAAAAGATGTCAATTCCAATTATCTTTCTAACATCAAAAGATGATGAAGTTGATGAATTACTTGGTTTGAAGTTGGGTGCTGATGATTTTGTCAAAAAATCTGGAGGTTTTTCTACAAAAGTTTTAATAGAGAGAATTAGAGTTCAATTAAGAAAAAAAACTAATACTGTCGATGACACAAAAAATATAATTAGTCACGGTAAATTAAAACTAGATCCTGCCCAATTAGAGTGTGAATGGAACGGAAAAGCTTTACCAGACAAGCTGACAACTACAGAATTTTTAATAGTTAAAGAATTAGCTAAAAGACCAGGTGTTATAAAAGAAAGAGCACATTTAATGGACATAGCCTATAAGGAAAATACAGAAATTGAAGATAGGACGATTGATAGTCACGTAAAAAGAATTAGAAAAAAGTTTAAAAAAGTGGATGAAAAGTTTTCCGCGATTGAAACAAGATATGGAAGTGGATATAGATGGAATGTTAGCTAATGAAACAAAAAAAATCAGCTTCTATTTTAAAGAAGTTTTTAATTATTAACCTTACAGTCTTTTCTGTATTAGGACTTTTTACAATTATATACCTTGAAGCAATCCAACCAAATCTAGTAAAGGAAAGATCAGATAATCATAAAATAGTAATTAATAATACCAAAGATAATCTTGAAAGACTAAATACAGAATATACTAAAGAGGGAATTAGAGATTTCTTGCTCTCTACAAGATTTTTATTTCAAAGTCTAGATCGTGTCCAATTTTATGACTTATCTGGAAATCTAATTGGCGATACTAATATTTTAGATTTGGATCAAAGTGTTTTTACAGGATCAGATATAATTTTTGAAGAAGCTTTGAGTGGGGAAAAAATCAAGCCAGATATTGAAGAAAGACTTGAAGAAGAAGAAATAGACGAAATTAAAGATATTATTACTAATAAATATAACGATGAAATAATGACTATTACCAATGATAAAAAAAATAATTTTTTTGTAAGCACGCTAAGTAAAATTCAATTCCAAAACGATGATATCGGTTATATTGTAGTTTCAGAGCAAGCTAATGATATCACCATTGCTGTGAAAGAGAGAAAAGCATTTATAATAAGAACTATGATTGCTGTTGCAATTGTGATTTTAATCTTTTCTCTATTTTTAAATAAATATATTCTTAAGCCAATTGGACTTTTGGTTAAATTTAGTGACGGAGTCAAAAAAAAATCTAGTCAAACAATCGATATAAACAAAGTTTTTATAAGAAATGATGAAATTGGAAAACTCACAAAGTCAATTGATGAAATGACTAAAGAATTACAACAACGAACAAATAGAGCAGAAACATTTTCAAATGATTTAGCTCATGAAATAAGAAATCCACTTGCATCTTTAAAAAGTGCCTCAGAACTTTTAGACAAAACTACTGAAAAAAATGAAGGAGAAAAACTTCTTAAGATCATAAATCATGATGTAGAAAGAATAGAAAGATTAATAACAGATTACACTCAAATTTTAAAAGATGAAGCATCTTTATCCCGAGAAAAAATGAGTAAAATAAATTTAGTTGAAATTGTTAATAGTGTAGTAGAAGATTTTAACCAAGATCTGATTAATCAAAATAAAAAAATTGAGATAAGTGTCATAAATAAAATTAAAAGTAAAAATGGCCATTTTATACTCGGTATAAGCAATAGATTGGAGCAAGTAATTGCTAATTTGTTGGACAATTCGATTTCATTTAGCAATGATGACCAAAAAATCGAGATTGGCCTTGAAGAAACTTCTAGTAATCTATTAGTATCAGTCAAAGATGAAGGACCTGGCTTTACTGAAACTTCACCTCAGAAAATTTTTAAACGTTTTTATAGCAACAGACCTTCGAGTTTTGGAAAACACTCTGGCTTAGGATTAAATATCGTTAAAAATATTGTCGAATTACATAAAGGAACAATAGCAGCCTCAAATAGGATAAATACAAAAGGGGCCCAGGTCGAGGTTTTACTTCCTAAATTGACCTAACATTATTTCTTGCTAAGGTTTATTTATGTTGATAATAACTTCTTCAATATGGTTCAGGATTATAAAGTAAAAGATATTAATCAAGCTGATTTTGGAAGAAAAGAAATTTCTTTAGCAGAAACGGAAATGCCAGGACTTATGGCTCTTCGAAAAGAGTACAAAGGTAAAAAACCTCTGAAGGGTGCAAAAATCTTAGGTTGTCTTCATATGACAATACAAACAGCAGTTTTAATTGAAACTTTAGCGGAACTTGGAGCAGAAGTTAGATGGTCTTCATGTAATATTTTTTCAACACAAGATCATGCAGCAGCTGCAATAGCCAAAGCGGGTATTCCTGTTTTTGCTTGGAAAGGCGAGACAGAAAAGGAGTATTGGTGGTGCGTTAAGCAAACCATTGAAGGAAAAAAAGATTGGAAACCAAATATGATTTTAGATGATGGTGGTGACCTTACAGCTATAATGCACAAAGAATATAAAAATTTATTAAAAGATGTTAAGGGTGTTTCAGAAGAGACTACAACAGGTGTTTTAGCACTTAAAAAGATGGAGGCTAATAAAGAGCTACTTATACCTGCAATAAATGTAAACGACTCGGTGACAAAATCTAAATTTGATAACCTTTATGGTTGTAGAGAAAGTTTAGTAGACGGAATAAAAAGAGCAACTGATGTAATGATGTCAGGCAAAGTAGCCATTGTCGCTGGATTTGGTGATGTTGGTAAAGGAAGTGCTGCTTCTTTACGTCAAGCAGGTGCAAGAGTTATGGTAACCGAGACAGATCCGATCTGCGCTTTACAAGCTGCTATGGAAGGTTACGAAGTCGTTGTTATGGATGAGGCTATCAAATATGCCGATATAGTAGTAACTGCAACAGGAAATAAAGATATAGTTACAGCTGATCATATGAGAGATATGAAAGACAGAGCAATACTTTGCAACATAGGTCACTTTGATAATGAAATTCAAGTTGAGGCTTTAAAAAACTACAAATGGGATGAAATAAAACCTCAAGTGCATGAGATTGAATTACCTAGTAAAAAAAGAATCATTCTTCTAGCCGAGGGAAGATTGGTAAACTTGGGATGTGCTACAGGCCATCCTAGTTTTGTTATGAGTGCTTCATTTACAAATCAAGTAATTGCTCAAATTGAATTATGGAATAACTCAGATAAGTATGAGAAAAAGGTTTATGTACTTCCAAAACATCTTGATGAAAAAGTTGCAATGCTTCATTTAGAAAAAGTAGGTGCTAAATTAACCAAAATGTCAAAAGAGCAAGCCGATTATATTAGCGTTAAACCATCAGGACCATTCAAACCAGATACTTACCGCTACTAAAACAGTAGCTAATGATTGTAAAATCTTTAGAACATTTAAACTCCTTATCACAAAAAATTGCGGACAAGCTAGCTAAAAACGATTGTATCTTTTTAATCGGTGAAATCGGAGTAGGGAAAACCACTTTTACAAGATATTTGATAAATTATTTACAAGAAAAAAAAGGAGAAAAGATTTCCGAAGTACTTAGCCCCACTTTTAACTTACTTTATGAGTATGATTTAAAGGGAATTAAGATTATGCATTATGATCTTTACAGAATAAGAGATAAAAAAGAATTAAAGCATTTAGGAATATTTTTAGATAAGCAAGATACAATTAAGATTATTGAATGGCCACAACTCATAAATATTCCATTATCTGATAAGTTAGAAATATATATAGATTATGCTAAAAATGAAAAAGAGAGGGAGATAAAATTTGTAGGTACAGGTAAATGGAAAATTTTGAATGAATTATAAACTTAAAAAAATTTCAGGAGATGCATCGTTCAGAGAATTTTACAGGTTAAAAAAAGGAAAAAATTCATCAATTGTAGTCCAAGCAAAAAAAGAAAAATTTAAAAATTTAATTACCTATATTGTTGTTAACAAAATTTTAGAAAAAAATAAAATATATGTACCTAAGTTAATTTCCAATCACTATGAGCATAATGTTATTGAAATCACTGATTTGGGACAAAAGTCTTTTTACAATTCAATTATCAAAAAAAAAAAAAAATTTAAAGATTACAAAGATTTAATTAAGATTATTATAAAATTACAAAATATAAAGTTAAAAAAAAATTATCGTTTAGGAAAATTCAAAGTTAATTTTCAAAATTATTCAATTAAGAATCTGCATAAAGAATCAGATTTATTTTTTGAATGGTACTTAAAGTATTGTTCCAAAATTTCAAAACAAAAAAAAGTTAAAGATATTATAAAAAATGAATTAACTAAAATATACAAAAAACTTTATTTTCAAAATGATACTTTTGTGCATAGAGATTTTCATGCATCAAATATAATGATAAATAAAAATAAACTTGGTTTGATAGATAGCCAAGATGCAATAATTGGAAATCCGTTATATGATGTGGCTTCATTAATTGATGATGTAAGAATAAAATTACCCTCAAATTTAAAAGAGAAATTATTGAATTATTATTATTATAAATCGAGGTTTAAAAAAGAGAAATATAAAAATTTAAAAAATGATTTTGAAATATTATCTGTTCAAAGAAATTTAAAAATTCTAGGGATATTCGTAAGACTTTTTAAAAGAGATGGCAAACCAAATTATTTAAAATATTTACCTTATACATGGAGTTTAATTGAGAAACGTCTCAAAAATCCTGTCTTCAAAAACCTAAACTTATTATTTAAAAAGCATCTAAAAATTAAAAAACTGAAAAAAATTAATAATTTATGAAAATAAAACACGGTATGATATTGACCGCTGGCTTAGGCAAGAGAATGCAACCTCTTACTAATAAAAGACCAAAACCATTATTAAAAATAGGAGGTAGCACTCTTCTTGAAAGAGCAATTAATCTTTTAATCAATCATGGTGTAGAAGAGATAACTGTTAATATTCATCATCTTGCTGATCAGATAGAAAAATTTATCTCAGATTTTACATCAGAGGTTAAATTTAAAATATCTAATGAAAAAGATTTATTATTAGATACTGGTGGTGGAGTGAAAAAGGGAACAAAAGAATTTAAGGATAATCCCTTTTTTGTAGTAAATCCAGATACGCTTTGGAGTAATAAATATTCTGAAGAAGTACGATCTCTAGAAAACGAGTATTTCACAAATAAAAGGCCGTGTTTATTACTGGTTAAAAAAGAATTATCTTTGGATAATTCTTTTAAAGGTGACTTTAATTTAAACAACAATTTAATTTCTAAAGATGAACACAATCAATACATTTTTACTGGTCTACAAATAATGGAAAATGATTATTTAACCTCATTTAGTAAAAATATTTTTTCTATGAATGAAGTTTGGACAAAATTAATAAGTGAAAACAATCTGGGTGGGTTGGAAAGTAATCAAAAATTTTATCATTTAAATACTGTAGAAATGTTTGAAAAAATATCTTCTTTAAGATCTATTGATTAAAGATAATATTTTTTGCCCTAGTATCATCTAGATAATAATATTTTTTAATTTTTAATTGATTATCAAATTCGATTATTAGTGGGTTTCCTGTTGGAATTTCTAATTCATTTATCTTTGTGTCTGAAATCTTAAAAAGATATTTACACAATGCCCTTAATGAATTTCCATGAGCTGATATCAAAATATTTTTTTCATTTTTCAAATTCTTGTGTATTTCAATATCATAAAAAGGAATTACTCTTTCGTAAGTGTTCTTCAAAGATTCTGTCAAAGGAATTTTATTTTTGGGAATTCCGCCGTTCAAAGGGCTGAAATTTTCAAGGTAATTACTTTCTTTAGCCATGAGAGGAGGTGCCACGTCCCAAGATCTTCTATATTTTTTAAATTGTTCTTCACCTATTTTTTTTTTTGTTTCCTCCTTATTTAAACCAGTTAATGACCCATAATGTCTCTCATTTAATTCCCAGGAAGTATTAAACTTCAAAGGTAAATTTAAAGTTTTTAAGATAATTGTGAGCGTTTCAATAGCTCTTTTAAGATAAGAGGTATAACTAATATCAATTTTAATATTCAATTTTTTAATTAACTCACCTGACTTTTTAGCTTCCTCTTTACCTTTCTCTGAAAGATCAACATCTACCCAGCCCGTAAATCTATTTTCAGCATTCCAGGTACTCTGGCCATGTCTTGTTAAGATTAGTTTACTCATATAAGTTAATTAAGTTATTATGTACTATATAAAAATCTAAATGAAAAATATTTTATTCTCTTCTTCAAAATATTTATTCTATTTTTCATTTATAATTCTAATAATTCTTTATTTGTTCCCAGGAAGTTTAATTGGTTATTTTTTATATGGTAATTTAGGAAAACAACCTGATTTTATATTAAATCCAATAGGCACCTCTATTAATCATTTAGTATTCTTTTTATATTTAAGTATTCTGGGTTTTATATTTCGAAGTATTGAAAGAAAATTTATTAATAGCTTTTCTTTTTTATTTTTAATTTCAATAATTTTGGAATTATTGCATTATTTTATTCCTAATAGGGCATTTGAACTTAACGATTTATACGCAAATAGCTTGGGAGTGTTATTAGCTTATTTTATATTAAAACTTTTTAGGAAAACTAGGAACTAAATGCCTTTGCGTATTATAATTTTATTTTTGATTTTTTTCTCTAATACAATAGCAGAGGAAATATCTGGTGTTCCAAAAATTGTAGATGGAGATACTATTCATATAAATCATAAAAAATTTAGACTAGAGGGTATAGATGCTCCAGAAATGAAACAGAAATGTAAAAAAGAGTCTTTAAAAATTTCATATATAATTGGTTTCACATTTTACAAAGATTATAGCTGTGGAAAAGTTTCAAAAGAAAAGTTAATAAGAAAAATTCGTGGATCAAAAATAAAATGTATATTCACAACTAAAGACAGATATAAAAGATATATTGCTACATGTTATAAGGAAAAAACAAATTTAAATCAGTGGATGGTAAGAAATGGATATGCAATAGCATACAGAAGATACTCAAAAAAATATGTGCCAGATGAAGATTTTGCCAAAGAAAACAAATTAGGATTATGGCAAGGGAAGTTTATGAATCCAGAAAAATGGAGAAAGCTTAACTAATTTTTAGTATAAATTACTAAGTGATTCCTTTTAAACAAATAATATTAATTCTAATATTTTTTATTTTAGGTGCCTGTTCATCGATTCCAAAAAATACTCAAAACAGTTGTGCTATCTTTGAAGAGAGATATCTGTGGTACAAACATTCTAAAGCTTCTTATGAAAAATGGGGAGCACCTATTCATTTACAATTAGCTTTTGTTAAAAAAGAAAGCGACTTTAATTGGCTTGCAAAACCTCCAAGAACCAAATTATTTAAAGTAATTCCATTTAAAAGACCTTCATCTTCTTTTGGGTACTCCCAAGCAGTGAAGGGAACCTGGGAACAATACAAAAGAGAAACAAATAATCCACTTGCTACAAGAGCAAGATTTAAAGACTCGGTAGATTTTATAGGATGGTACATCCATAAAACAAATAAGATATTAAAAATCTCAAAAAAAGATCCTTATCGACAGTACTTAGCTTATTATAAAGGCTGGGGAGATTATAAAAATTACTCAAAAGATAAAAAGGCCATCATATACGCAAAGTCAGTTAAGGATATGGCAAGTAAATATAGAAAACAATTAACTCTCTGTAAAAAAAATCTTGATAAAAACAAATATATTATTTTTTAAGCTGTCTCTGTAGCTCAATTTCAACAGCATCAATCCTCTTGGTGCCTCTTCCAACAATTGTATAAACAGTAGGAATTACGTAGAGAGTAAAAAATGTTGAGAATAACATTCCACCAAATATTGTTATACCAACAGTTAATCGACTTGCAGCACCAGGTCCAGTTCCAAGAATTAGTGGTAAAACTCCAATAATTGTTGAGATACTTGTCATGAGAATAGGTCTTAGCCTAATAGCGGCAGCTTCAAAAACAGCAACTTCTAAATTTTTACCTTCCTTCCTTAACTGATTTGCAAATTCTACAATTAGAATACCGTTTTTAGCTGAGAGACCTATCAAAATGATTAACGCTATTTGACTATAAACATTTAATGAAGACCCAACTACTAACAAACCAATTAATCCACCAAGAATAGCCATAGGCACAGTTAACATAATTGTCAGTGGATGCCTCCAGCTTTCAAATTGTGCACTCATGGCTAGGTATGCAGTAATTAATGCTAAAGCAAATATTACATAAAGTTCAGTATTAGTTTTTTTATACTCCTCACTTTCACCTTTATAAGCAATTTTTGCTTGAGGTGTATTCTGCTCTACAACACCTACTAAAAACTTTAGAGCCTCATCAAGCGAATAGTTTCCAACAAGTCTTGCTGAAATAGTAACTGCTTTTTGCCTATTGTATCTTGCTAAGAATGGAGATTGTCCCTCTTCATCGTAAGCAACTAAGTTTGACACAGATACAAGCTTTCCATTGTTTTTAGATCTTACAAAAACTTTACTTATACTATCTGGCTCTTGTCTATCTTTGATATCACCTTGCAAAATTATAGAATATTCTTTTCCATCCCTTGTGAAGTTTGTAACTCTTTTAGAACCAAAAATTGTTTCTATAGTTTTTCCAATATCTTCTGTTGAAACTCCTAGGTCAGCAGCTTTTTTTTGATCTATCTTTACATTTAGTTGAGGTTTGTTCAGATCAAAGTCATCTTGAATTGAAGTAAGACCAGGATTTTTTCTTGCCTCTTTTTTAATAATCTCTTTCCACTCAATCAATTGTTCATATGTATTACCTAGAACAACAAATTGAACTGGACTTTCTATTCCGCCAGTCCTTATCCCCTGAGGCATTATTGGAAAAGCCAAAACACCAGGCACTTTCGCAATTTTTCCAAAAGATTCTCTCATTATCTCGACACCATGACGATCTCTTTGAGCCCAAGGCTCTAAAAGAACAATTATAAAACCACTGTTAACTTGTTTAGCCGACTTTCCAAAACCTGGAACCCGCATAATTAATTTTCTATATTCACCTTTACCTACACTTGGAAGCAATAATTCCTCAATTTCTTCCGCTCTATCTTTGGTAAAATTAAAACCAGATCCTTGTGGAGCTTTTACAATTACAAAGAATGCTCCCCTATCTTCAGGAGCAATTAATTCTTTCTTAGCAAAATTAAAAAAGAATATTGTTAATATAAGGGTTCCTAATAAAAAAATAGTTATTGTTTTTCTTTTTTTTATCCAATTTAAAAGTGAAACTTTATAAAGATAAGTGAGATTTTTTAAAAACTTCTCAAATTTCAAAACAATTTTTGATTTTTTCATATCTTTTTGCAAAAATTTACTAGCTAACATTGGACTCAAGGATAATGCAACAAAGCTAGAAATAATCACGGCTGATGCAAGAGTAATTGCTGTTTGAGTAAAAAGAACTCCTGTAATGCCTTTAATAAAAATTAGAGGAACAAATACCGCTACTAACACAACAGTTGTAGCTATTATCGCAAACGAGACCTGCTTAGCACCTTTATAAGCTGCAACTAAAGGTGTATCTCCTAACTCTATTCTTCTAACTATATTTTCAAGCATCACAATGGCATCATCAACAACAATACCGATAGCTAGTACTAAGGCCATCAAGGTAAAAAGGTTAATTGAAAAATCAAAAATATAAATTGATAAAAAAGTTGAGATTAATGAAACAGGCAAAGCTATCAAAGGGACAACCAAAGCTCTAAGGTTGCCTAGAAATAGATAAATAATAATAGTCACTAATATTAATGCAATAATTAGTGTTTTATAAACTTCTTTAATAGCAGATTTTATATAATTACTTCTATCAAATGAAACTTCTAAAGTAGTGCCTGGGGGCAAGCTTGGTTTTAGTTCTTTTATCTTTTTTTTTATCCCATTAGCTACAGCGATAGTGTTTGCATCAGATTGTTGATATATCCCTATACCAACTACTTGCTTTCCGTTACCTTTAAAAAGAGTTCTAGTCGACTCAGCTCCTAATTCGATTCTTGAAACATCTGACAAGGTTATGATTGAACCGTCCTTAGCTCTTTTTAGAGGTAGATTTTTATAATTTTCAACTTCTTTATAAGCTTTATCGAGTTTTATAGTCAGATCAATATCTCTTGACTCAATCCGCCCAGCTGGGAATTCTGTATTTTCACTTCTTAAGACTGCTTCTACTTCTTGGGTGGTTAGATCTCTTGCAGCTAAAGCTATTGGATCTAACCAAACTCTAAGTGAAAGTTCTCTTTGACCACCAAGGCGTACTCTACCTACGCCATCCACAGTGGAAAAAGTATCTGTTAAATATCTATCAGCATAATCAGTTAATTCTAAATCTGTCATTGTTTCAGAGTTGAAAGACAACCACATAGTAGTTCTCATACCCGCACTTTGTTTGAAAATTTCAGGCTGTTCCGCACCCTCTGGTAAATTATCCAGTACTCTGGATACAGAGCTTCTTACATCGTTAGCAACGTCATCTAAGTTCAAACTCGTTTCAAATGTGAGTGTTATTCTTGAACTTTCATCTTCACTAAATGAATCTATCGTTTCTAACCCAGGTGTTCCTCCAACAAAATCTTCGATTTTTTGAGTTATTTGAGTATCAACAATTTCTGCTGATGCACCTCTATACTCAGTTTGAATAGTTACCACAGGAGGTTGAACATCAGGTAGTTCATCAGTTGGAATTTCTTGGAAAGTTACAAGACCAAATATCACCAGCACTAAGCTCATTACTGAAGCTACGACAGGTCTTTTGATAGATAGGTCTGTTAAAAACATTTAATTATTTGGATTTATAATTTTGATTTTAGCGTTATTTCTTACTTTCGAGACACCTTCTGTAATAACAAGGTCACCTTCGTTTATTCCTGATATTACAGAAACTTTCCCAAAATTTCTTTTACCGATTTCAATATTCTTTTTTTCAGCAGTTTCATCTCTTACTGTGTAAACAAAAGCTGTACTACCTTGTATCGTTACAGCACTCTCAGGAACACCAACTTGATTAATTTCATCGTATATAATTTTTACTGTCATTAGTTGCCCTGGAATGATTTTGAAATCAGAATTATCAACTAAAACTCTAGATAAAATCGATCTTGTAGAAGGATCTATTCTTGAGCTAATTGTTTGAATTTTACCCTTAAAAGTTTTTTTAAATGCTGAACTTGTTATTTCTGCCTTCAATCCTGGTTTGAGTATACTTACATAATTCTCTGGGACTTTTATATCTATTACAATTTTCTTTAAATCATCCAAAGTTACTATTAAACTCTCTGAACCCAAAACTCCTTGAGCAATTTCTCTTTTCCCCAATTTACCTGAAAAATCTGCAATAACTTCTTCTCCACTATTAAGTCTAAGGATTATTTCACCTTTTTTTACAAATCTATTATCAATATTTAATTTTCCAGCAACCTCATTAGTTTTTATTCTATACGTTTTTGAATTTTGCGCTAATGCTGTCCCAAAAGTTTCTATACTTTTGTAAAACAAAGATCTCTCAACTTGCTCTACAATTACCCCTGGTGCAGGCCTTACACTAAATTTTTTTTTAAAGTGCAAACCAATAAAATGCCTTGCAGCAATAATTGCAAAAATAGCAATGAAGAAGATAATTAAAAATACTTTTAACTTTGATGATGCTTTCATTTTTATTCTAATCCGTACTCCGACCATGAGCCGTCATAGATAGTAGGTTTTTTACCACTTATGATAGAATTAGCTAGTCCTAAAATACATGCCGTGACTCCAGATCCACATGTAAAAGCAATATCTTTATCTTTATCTATTTCATTCTGATCAAAAATCTTTATTAAATCTTCTTTTTTTTTGAAGGTTCTATCTTCATTTAAAAGTAATTGAAAAGGTATATTTTTAGATCCCGCAATATGACCACTTTTTAATCCTTGTCGGGGCTCAGGCACCAAACCCGAAAATCTTTCTTTGCTTCTAGCATCTATTAACTGAAATTTTTTATCTAATATGTTTTTTTTGACTTGAGTTTTATTTATTACCATGGATAAATTTTCATTAGTTTCATAATTAGTTTTGGATATTTTTATTACTTCATTTGACACAGCTCTATTTTCCTTCAACCATTTTGTAAAATTTCCGTCTAAAACAGAAACTTGATCAGGATTATGTCCAAAGTAAATAAAAGTATACCAAACTCTACATGAACTAAAGACATCTGAATTATCATAAATAATTACATGGTCAGAATTATTTATTCCTAAATTTGAAACAATTTTTCCCCACTCTTTATTTGATGGAAGCATATGGGGTAATGAAGAATTTTTCTTTGAATTTTTATCAATATCAAAGAACATTGAGTTCTTTATATGATTTTCTTTAAACTCTTCTTCAGCATTTCTACCTGAGTTAGGCAAACACCAAGTAGCATCTAATATTTTCACCTTATTGATATTTTTTTCAAGCCATTCTGTAGTAACAAGTTGTTTCATTATCTATTTTTTTCTAAGTACTTTTGGTGATATTCTTCCGCCTTACAATAATTTTTGAGACTAGAAATATTAGTTTGAATTTTTCCATTAAGTTTCTTATTAAAAATTTCTAAAATTTCTTTAGCCTCTGCTTTTTGAATGTCGTCTTCATAAAATATTTCACTTCGATATTGAGTTCCAACATCAGGGTATTGCATATCTTTTTGAGTAGGATCGTGCATTTTAAAAAATAAATCTAAAATTTTTTTGAAGGAAATTAATTTTTCATCAAAAGTAAGTCTTACAACTTCAGCATGACCAGTGTCACCTCTACATACTTCCTCATATGTAACTTTATCTGATAATCCACCGGCATAGCCGACTTCTGTTTCAATTATACCTGGCTTATTTTTGAAGTTTTCCTCAGGTTTCCAAAAACAGCCAAGAGCAAGTGTACATTTCTTCATAAAGTAATTATATAGAGTTGTGAGGATATTAAATTGTTAGCACGAAATCAATTAGGCGTATTGTACGGAGTAGCATCAGTGGCATGTTTTGCCATGATGGATGCTTGTGTTAAATGGTTAGACCAGTTTCCTGTTGGTGAAGTATTATTTGCAAGATTTTTTTTCGGTTTGATACCAATTTTAATGCTTGTACCTAAGAATGAATTTAAAACTTTTTATAAAACTACAAGACCTAAATTACATGCTTTCAGAGCTGTAACAGGGACTTTAGCAATTGTTGCGCTTTTTATTGCTCTCAGAGAAATACCTTTGGCAGATGTTGTAAGCTTGACTTTTGGAGGCCCAATTTTCGTTACCTTAGGTTCAATATTTTTTTTATCTGAAAAAGTGGGTATTAGAAGATGGTCTGCAGTTTTAATTGGTTTTATCGGGATGTTAATGATTGTCAAACCCGCTTATGATGAATTAAATATTTATTACTTGTTTCCAATAATTTTTTGTATTTTCTTCGCTTGTGTAGCTTTAAGTATAAGAAGTTTATCATCTACCGAACCTAATTATAGAATTGCCCTATACTTTTCTTTATTAAGCATGATAGTTGGTCTAGTAACGCTTCCTTTTGGCTGGATCATGCCATCAAAGTTTGAATTCTTTCTTTTAATTTTTACAGGTATAATTGGTTCAGTAGCTAATATTTTACTTACAGTATCACTAAGAATAGCTGAGGCATCACTAGTTACACCAACAAAATATTTAAATTTAGTATTTGCAATATTGTTAGGATATTTCATTTGGGGCGAAATACCAAAAGTACTGACTCTTTTTGGTGCTGCTTTAATCATTGTAAGTTCTGCAATTATTTTCATGAGAGAATCTCAACTTAAAAAACAAGTTGTTAGTCCTAGGCCGTGAGCAAATATCCAAGTTATTGGTTAAAAGCAACAAAAATTTTATCTAAAAGAGATAAAGTTTTAAAAAGACTAATCATTAAATACAATGATAAATTTTTAACCACTAGAAAAGATATTTTTTACTCTTTATGTAAAAGTATAGTCGGTCAGCAGATAAGTGTATCAGCTGCTAACTCAGTATTTAAAAAATTCCAAAAGAAAACTAAAAGGATCAATCCCTTAAAAGTATCAAAATTATCGATATCACAACTTAAATCCTGTGGTCTAAGTAGACAAAAAGCTTTAGGAATAAAAGAGTTGTCAATTAAATTTGTAAAGAAAGAATTTGATCCAAAATTAATCAAAAACATGAATGACGAGGAAGCCATTCAATACTTATCATCTTTAAGACAAATAGGTAGATGGAGCGCAGAAATGATTTTACTATTCACTTACAACCGATCTAATATTTGGCCTTTGCAAGATATTGGATTATTAAGAGCAATATCAAACAATTATAAGAAAAAATATTTTCCTCCAAAAACTTTTTTAAATAAACTTTATAAAAAATTTTCACCTTATTGTTCAGTTGCCACGTGGTATCTCTGGCGCAGTATTGATGATGAACCAATCCAATATTAAACACCTTCAATCGTTTGATGTTGACGTTCTGCATAGCCTTCAAGAATAGAATGTGCATCTTGATACTCCTTTGAATTGTAAAAGCTATTAGCTTCATCATAGGATGGAAACTCAATTACAACTGTTCTTGGAGATTTATCGCCCTCATTAGATGTATATTTTCCGCCTCTAATTAAAAATTTTCCCTTATATTTTTCAACTGCTGCTCTAGCTTTGACAGCGTATTCTTTTAATTTTTCCTCATTAATTATACTTTTATAAACACAAACTACGTATCCTTTCATTTACAACTCCTTTAAAATAAATTATTTTTTTTCATGGCAGATAAACTTATCATAGATTGGAAAGAGTATAATCTAATCGTAGAAAAACTAGCAATACAAATTTATAAAAGTGGCTTCAAGCCAAATTTGTTAATTGGCATTATGCGTGGTGGAGCACCAATCATTGATGTTTTAAGTCGAGTGTTTAAATTGAAATGTGCTTACTTAGCAGTTGAATCTTATTCAGGAGTGGGTACAGAAGATCAACAAGGGGATTTAGTTTTTTCGAGAGAAATGAGTTCTACTGTTCAGGATATGAGAGGCAATATTTTGCTGTGCGATGACTTATCTGATACTGGTATAACTTTAAATAAAAGTATTGATTGGTTGAAAAATTATCCACCTCTCAAAGATAATATTAAAGAAATAAAGACAGCAGTACTTTGGAAAAAAAAAGACTCAACTTTTGAACCAGATTTTTGTGCACAAAGGCTAGATAGTAATCCATGGATAGTTCAACCTTTTGAGCATTATGAAGAAATAAAAATTAAGGATTTAATTAATAAACATCAAAAGAATTAAGGGCCAGAATTAACTGGCCCTAAAATTTTTAAGCTACGTAAAAACTAATTACACTAAATACTGCGATTACCCAAATAGCTGGAGAAGTTTTACCAAATTTTCCCGTAAATATTTGAATTAATGCATATGAAATAAATGCGAGAGCGATACCGTTACTGATGCTATATGTTAGCGGCATTGTTATCATTGCAACTACTGCCGGGCCTGACTCAGCTATATCATCCCACTCAATATCAGTGATATTTCTCACGAATAATATTGCTACGTACAATAAAGCTGCACCATCAATTTCTTTTGGTAAGCTTGTAGCGAGCGGCGAAAAGAATAAACAAGCTAGGAACAAAACTCCTATTACAAGTGAAGTCATTCCAGTTCTACCTCCGGCTTTTACTCCTGCACCTGACTCAACATAACTAGTTACAGTTGTTGTTCCCATCATTGCTCCAGCGACTGTTCCCACACTGTCAGATAACATTGCTTTGTTGATGTCTTGCACTTTACCTTTTTTATCAACTTTACCTGCTACGTTAGCAACGGATGTTAATGTTCCTGCTGTGTCGAAAAAGTCGATAAATAATAAAGTAAAAACTATTGAAGCCATACCTGCAGTGAGCGCTGCTTTAAGATCAAAATCAAATAAGTATGTCATTGGAGGTATTGAACCAACAACACCATTAAATTTTGCTAAACCAGTGGCCCAAGCTATTATACTAAATAAAAGGATACCAATTATAATGTTTCCTCTTATCTTCATTTTCTCTAAAATAATCATAAAGACAAAAGTTAAACAACCAAGAAGCACTAAAGGATTCTTAATGTCTCCTAAAGTAACAAGTGTGACTGGGTGGTCTCCTACTACTCCCATAATTTCTAAACCTATAATAGCTAAAAATAATCCTATCCCTGCCCCAATTCCTAGTTTTAAACTTCTCGGAATCGAGTTAATCAACCACGCTCTTAAAGGCGTAAGTGATATAGCTAAGAAGATAATTCCAGCTACTAGTACAGCGCCCAGTGCTGCTTGTGGGGTGTACCCCATTCCTGCAACCACTCCGTATGCAACAAATGCATTTATACCCATACCTGGCGCCAAACCTATAGGCCAAGTTTTTCCGTAAAATGCCATAATGAAACATGCAAGTGCCGTTGCTAATATCGTTGCAGTAAATACTGCACCAAAATCAAAAAAACCTTTTTCTGTTCCAGCAAATTCACCAGACAAGATAAAGGGATTTAAAAACATGATGTATGCCATTGTAAGAAAAGTAGTTACACCAGCTATTACCTCAGTTTTAAAATTTGTTTTATGTTTTCTATACTCAAAATATTTATCCATCATAAATAAAGCCTCCGTTATATGTTTATTACTCTATATAATTGTTAAAATCTTAACTAAATCGTTCATATCTACCTTGATTCAACCAATAGTAAATATATCTGTTTATAACTTTTCGTTATAAAATAAGGTTAAGAATGAAAAGATTTTTTTTAACGATTTTATACACATTATTTTTGATTTCTTTCACTGGCTGCCAAACTGTCTCAAAAAAAATTGAAGATACGACAACCAAAGAAGAGCAGGAATTAAGCAAGTGGTTAAATAAAACTGAAGAAGATCTTAAAAGTTTTTATGGTCAACCTGACAAAGTTGAATTTTTAAAAACAAGAAACAGAAATTACGTCTACACTACTAAAAAATATAAAATTAAGTGTGAGCGAAAGTTTGAAATAAACCCAAGGAATATTGTAATTGGTTTTAGTAGCAAAAATTGCTTTTAATTACTTGCGGAGCAAATACTCCGCAAGTAAGGTAAACTTATTTAATTTCAATAAGTCTTTTTTTCTTAATTTCAGGGATAATTTTTTCACAAGAAATAGTGAGTAAACCATCTTTTAGTTCGGCATCGTTCACTTTTACATCATCTGCAATTGTAAACGACCTTGCAAAAGATCTTTGCGATATTCCTCGATGAATAACTTCATCACCTTCTTTTTCTTTAGCTCTTTTAACATCTTTTGTTTTTACAGTTAAAAGATTATCTTCATATTCAACTTCAACATCATCTTTGTTAAAACCAGCAACTGCTACTTCAATAGCATACTTATCTTTGCCTGCTTTTCGAATGTTGTATGGCGGGTAATTGCTTTGTACAGCAAGACTACCATTCCCTAACATCGACTCGAATTGATCAAACATGTCATCGAATCCAATGCTAAAAGGTCTAAGTGAATTAAAGATCGATAGATCCTTACTTGTCATATATCCTCCTTTGTTAGCAAGGTTAATGTCAGCCCCATTTGGCAACTGACAAAGTAGATATGGGAATTATTTTTATTTTTTCAAGATTGTTATTTAAAAATTTTTGCTGATTTTAAAATAAAAGAATATTCTTCTGCCAGTTCTGTGATCGCATTGTCGCGGCCAGACATTCCTCCATGACCTGCTGCTTCCATTTTACATTTTAATAATTGAATATTATTATCAGTTTTTGTTTCTCTAAGTTTTGCAATATATTTTACTGGCTCAGAGTAAAGGACTCTATTGTCAAACAGAGATGTTGTAATAAGCATCGACGGATAATCTTTTTTCTCAAGATTATTATAAGGAGAGTAAGATAGAATATATTCAAAGTACTCTTTACTTTTTATTGGATTTCCCCACATCTCCCATTCGCCTGGTGTTAACGGTAATTTTTCATTTAACATAGTTGTCATTGTGTCTACAAATGGAACTAACAAAAGCATTCCAAAAAATAAATCTGGAGACAAATTAGCTACCGCACCACCCGTAAGACCTCCAGCTGATCCACCATAAAAACAAATTCCACCCTTATAAGTATATCTTTGATTTATCAAATGATTTGCACATGCTACATAATCTAAAAAAGTATTTTTCTTTAATTTTTTTTTACCTTCAGCGTGCCAGTTATCACCAAGGTCGCCTCCACCTCTAATATGAGCTATTGCAAAAATAATTCCTCTATCTACAAGACAAAATCTTGAAGCACTAAATGAACAATTAACCGAGTGTTTATAAGCTCCGTAGCTATAGAGCAATACTTTTGATTTTCCATTCTTTTTTGAGTCTTTTAATCTTACTAAACTAATTGGAATTAAACGCCCATCATGTGATTTAGCCTTGATTCTCTCTACCACATATTTTTTTGGATCATGACCAGACGGAATTTCTGTTTCTTTAACTAATTTTTTTTCTTTATTGACGATATTATACTCGTAAACCCTTCCTGGAGTTGCCATACTCTCCCAACTTACTCTTATCATTGAAGTATTTGTATCTCTTTGCATTAAAGAAATTCCAGGAACGCCTATTGGTTCATCTGAAATTTTAATTTCTTCTTCTTTGTTAGTGTTAAGATTTCTCACAAAAAGTTTTGGTATAGCATCAGACTTTTCAGATCTAAGGATATAATCATCTAAAAATTCAAATCCACCTATAACGGTTTCTTTTTTTGCGGGAACAAAAACTTCTAATTTCTCTATTTGATTAGTCTTACATCTGAGCACCTTATAATCTCTAGCTTCTTCATTGGTATGCACATAAAAATAACCTTGCCAAGAGTCTATTGAATAACGAACATCATTTTTTCTTTTTTGAAAAAGTCTGGGTTTTATTTCTTTAGAGTCTGTGGGAAAAAAATATTCCTCAGTTGTGATGTGATCGGATGTTCCAATTATGAAATATTTTTCATCAGAAGTAATACCAATACCGCAAGTAAAAGTTTCGTCTTTTTCCTCAAATATTAGCTGATCTTTATCGGTCGATGTTCCAAGGACATGTTTGAAAATTTGTCTTGGTCTATGATATTCATCTAATTTTGAATAAAAGAAACTTTTATTATCCAAGGCCCAAGTAACACTACCACTAGTATTTTCAATTATATCTTTTTCATTTTTTCCTGTTCTAAGATCTCTTAAATAAATTGTGTAATATTCTGATCCTTTTAAATCGAGAGAATAAGCAATAAAATTATCACAATAAGAAGTGCTTACAGTTCCAACACCAAAGTATTCTGAACCAGAATTCTTTTTCTCCAAATCACCATCAAAAAAAACTTCCTCAGGCTTAGAGCCATCAATGAGTTGCCTCATTCTTTTTCCATAATTACCCTTGGCTTCTGTCTTAATCCAATAATAATATCTTTTATCTTTATATTTTAATCCAGTATCATCTAATTTTATTTTTCCTTTTATTTCGTTAAATAAGTTTTTCTGTAGTTCCTTAACGTCCGCAAAGTAGTCTTCAGTTATTCTGTTGTTAGCTTCTATGTAATCTTTGACTTCGGTATTTAATTTTTTTGGATCCTTTAAAACATCAAGGATATTTGGTTGATCTACCCAAGAATAATCATCTTCTAGTGGAATCCCGTGGTAATTTTTCGTAGTCTTAATTTTTTTAAGTTTTGGTATATTCATAACTGGAAATTATATGAATTTGTTTTTATTAGGAATTATCATTTTTGTCATTGTTTATTTGTTTTTAAACTGGTTTGCGAGAGCTAGTTCAAAGAAAATAGCTACTAGCATAAAAAAAATTGCAATTTATATATCACTAATTCTTGCCGTTCTATTTACAGTAGCTGGAAAATTTATTTTTAGTTTACCAATGTGGTTGATCTTGCTCTCTGGACTTAAAATAAAAGGATTTACGGCTCTACAAATGTATCAATTATGGAGATTAATTCAGTTTATGAAAAACAATACTGGTAGGTTTTCTCAAGGGGAATTCGGAAAATCACCAGGCTCATCAAGTCTTACATCTGAAGAGGCCTATAAATTATTGGGTCTTAAAAAAGGAGCAAGCAAAGAAGAAGTATTAAAAGCAGCTAATCAACTACAAAAAAAAATTCATCCTGACATGAACCGAAATGTGGACAGTTCTAGATTAAGTCAGTTAGTAAATGAAGCTAAAGAAAAAATAATTAAAACCGATTTTAGTTAGACAAAAGCTCAATACATTTATTATAAACTTTGTCGAAAGAGATATTATCTGCTCCTAAAGTGTCGTGAGTTGTTGTTTCCTCGGTTTCACCCTCAGGCACAATTATTTCGATATTTTTAGAATATTTGCCATAAGCTTGAACTGGGCTATCCATAAATAATGCTAGACATTTTAAATTTAATGCAGATGAGATATGAAGCCACCCAGTGTCATTACCAATATATAAATCACAATTTTTAATGATTGGCAGCGTTTCTCTAATTTTTAAGTCTTTAAATGAGGTACACTTATCTTTAATATTTGAATTAAAAATTTCACTAATCAGCTCTTTGTCATTTTTACCAGCAGCAATGTAAAATTTAGATGGCACTATTTTATTTATCTTTTCGCATAATTTAATATAATTTTTTATAGACCATCTTTTTGTAGGACCGCTAGCGGAAATACCTAAACAAATATGCTTAAATTCTTTGGCAAATTTCTTTCTAGATTTTTCTATTTTTTCTTTATTAAGTTGTAAGTTTGGCTGTGTAGAAACAATTGAACCTAACTCATACTCAGTAAAGATTTTTGCAGAAGTCACAAAATTATCTTTTTTTCTAAATAACGGATATTGAGATATTTTTTTTATTCCAGCTAGTTTTGAAATTAAAAAATATCTTAATGAACTACTGAAGATAAATACTTTATTAAATTTTTTTTCTCTTAATTTTTTTGCAAGATTAAAAAAGCCAGATATACCATCATGAGACCCAGCATTTGTTTTTGTTCGTTCTAAAGTGATAATCTCATTAATTTGATCATCATCCATTAAAAGATCGCTTGCTCTTGAATTCGCTTTTACCAAAAGAGAGACCGGTGAATTGCACTTTTTAGAAATTGCATGAATATATGGAAGATAAATAACCATATCCCCCATACCAATTTTAGGTTGTATTACTAAAACTTTCATTTTAATTTTAATATAACTTAGATAAAATAATTTAGGTAAGATTATGATTAAAAAAGGTGTTTACGCTGCAAGTTTAAGCATCCTTAATAAGGAAAAAACTTTAAATATCGATTTGACTATTAACCATGCGGTTAATGCAATTAAAAGTGGCTTACACGGAGTATTTTTTTTTGGTTCAACTGGGCAAAGTCAATTAATTTCTATTACAGAAAAAAAAGAATTTATTGCAAAAATATCAAGTCACAAAATGAGAAAACAATTCTTTTTAGGTACGGGGTGTAATTCCTTAAATGAAAATATAGATTTAATTAAATATGCCATGGAATATGATTTTAGGGATTTTTTAATTATGCCACCTGCATATTATAAAGGAAACACCGATGAAGGGGTGTTAAACTTTTACTCAAGTATTGTAAAGTCGGCACCAAAAATAAAAATTATTCTTTATAATTTTGAAAAACTAAGTGGTTATAAGTTTTCCCCTGAAGCAGTCACAAGGTTAGTAAAATTATTTCCAGAAAATATAATAGGCTGCAAAGATTCAAGTTATAATTTATTTGAGATATTAAGATTAAAAAACTTTTTAATGTTTCCTGGTTCAGAGGCAAAATTACTTAAAGGTTTAAAACTTGGATGCTCCGGATGTATTTCAGCTGTAACAAATGTTACACATTCACTTGCCAGGCAAGTATTTAATGATTTTGAAGATCGGAAAAATCAAACTGAAAATGAGCAATTAATTGCAGTAAGAGAAACTTTCGATCAATATAATTTGATATCAGCATTGCATAGTTTTCATTCGCTAAAAGATCAAAATTATAAGAATATACTACCTCCATTAACTTTACTAAGTGAAAATAAACAAAAAGAGCTTATGAAAAAATTGAATGGATTAAATTTTTCATTAGAAAAAAATAAAGTAGCATACTCATGATACTAGCAAGGATATTTTCAAAAATTTATAAAGAAGGAGGCATAATATTAATTGACGCCAAGGGACAAAAATATATTTGCGCAAATCCTAGAAAAGAAAAACCGGTAACATTAAAACTTTTAAAAGATAATTTACAATGGAAATTATTAATTGACCCTGAACTTGAATTTCCTGAGGCATATATGAGAAATGAGATCATTATTGAAAATGCATCGTTAAAAGATTTTTTAATGGATTTGATTAAAAATCTTGGCAGAAATGAAGTTTCAAGAGCGAGCTTGATAACAAAGAAAATCTATCAAGCTTGGAGATACCTTACAAATTTTAATTTGCCTAGTAAGTCCCGAAAAAATATTGAACATCATTATGATATTGGCGGAAAAAGAGGTGAAAAACTTTATGATATTTTCTTAGATACAAAACATAGATTATATTCATGTGCTTATTGGAAAGATGAAACTAAAACTCTCGAAGACGCTCAACAAAATAAAATAGACCATATTGTAAAGAAACTAGATATTAAAGAGGGTTCAAAAGTTCTTGAAGTAGGTTGTGGTTGGGGCGGGATGGCGCTTGAAATAGCTAAACAAAAAAAATGTGAAGTAACTGGTATTTCTTTAAGCAAAAATCAAATCATATATTGTAAAGAAAAGGCAAAGGAGCTTGGATTAGACAATCAAGTAAAGTTTGAACTACTCGATTATAGAGAGGCACAAGGAAGCTACGATAGGATTTACTCAGTTGGTATGTTTGAACATGTAGGTAAGAAATTTTACTCAACTTTTTTTAAAACAATGAATCGATTACTGAAAGATGATGGTCTTTTTTTATTGCATACAATTGGAGTAGTGGACAAACCATCGCCTCCTAATAAATTTATAAATAAATATATTTTTCCAGGGGGAGTTTGTCCATCTTTTAGCCAAATAATAACACCCTTAGAAAAGACAGGATTAATAGTAGCAGACTCCGAAACACTTATCAGACATTACGACAAAACTTTAGAAAGCTGGCTAGAAAGGTTCTTAAATAAAAAAAATCTTGTTAAAGATTTGTTTGACGAAAAATTTGTAAAAATGTGGGAATTTTATTTAGCTAGTTGTGCAGCCGCCTTTAAATATCGTGATCTTGTTGTTTTTCAATTACAAATTGTCAAGAACTTTCAATCAGCACATAGAACAAGAGACTATATATATTCATAAAAACTGTTATTAAATTAAGTAACAGCATGAAAAGAAAGAAAAAAAAACTTAAGAAAAATAAGTCAATTAGATTAAAAAGACTTAAATCTAGAAAATCTGCTAAAAAAAGAAGAAAAGTCTCAAAAAAAAAACCAAAAATAAAAAAAATAATTAAAAAAAGAAGAAAAAAAATAAAGATTCGAAAAAAGAAAATTCATTCATCAAAATCTAACAGTAAAAAAACTCAAAAAACAAGGATGGTGGTTTCAAGAATTTTAAGTTTAAGTGATAAAATTAAATCAATGATAAGATTTAATTTCAATCTTGATAAATCTCTGCAGAATTTTTTTCAAAGTATTTCAAATAGAGTTTTAAATATTAAAAAAGTCATTCAAGAGGAAAGAGAAAAGCAAAAACAAGAAAAAATAAGAGAAATGGAGAAAGAAAAAATAGAAGCCAAGAAACGTTTTATGCAACAAGAGGAAATAGCATTAAAAGCTAAAGCTTTGGAGCTTAAAGAAGAAAAAGAATTAAGTCGCCAATTATCAATCGATCTAAAAAAATTTTTACGTGAGGATCAAGCTGAACTTAGAAGAGAGCGGGCAGAAAAACAAAGGAGATTTTTAGAGCAAATTAAACTTGAAAAGAAAATTGAGAGTTTTGTTCGTAGAGAGGAAAAAGAAGTTCAAGCTCTTTCAAAATATGTTTTAAGTCAACAAAGGGAGTCCTACGATGATGTAAAACTAAGAATAGATAAGATTAAAGAAAAATATAAAGCCTTAAGACAACAAAAAGTTGAAGAAGCAATTAGAGAAAGACTAACTCAATTTGGTATAGAGGTAAAAGATAGCGATACAAAAGAAATATTATTAGAAAAGGAGAGAGTTTATAATGAGGAGAGAGAAAAGGTAGAGTATGCATTAGAGTCTTTCTATAGAGCTTCCCATTCACTTTGTTTCATGATTTCAAAAAGATATTTAAGCAAACACCTTCCAATAATGAGGTGTATAGATAAAAGGATTGAAGAGTCAGCTATATATATAAAATGGGATGATACCCCTGAGGATGAGTGGCTTATTTGTATTTATTTAAAAGATGATTCTCCTACTGAGGGAATAGTTATTGAAGACAAGACTGATCCAGAAAAAAATATTTCAAAAGAATTTCAGAGAGATCAGATTTTTAATGCTTCAGATTTCATGGTCGACTCGCTTACTGCTCTACTTGAGAGAGAGCGAAATAAAAAAAAAGCTAGTTGATAAGATCATTTAATTTTTTAATCTCACCAATTTTGAAAATAATTGCTTCGTCTTTTTTATAGCCGAATTTTTCGGCATTTTCTTTAAACCTTACGGGAGGTTCCCATATCGGTTCCAAACTTAATATTGCCGTTCCCCAATGCATTCCTATAACTTTTTTTACTTCTAAGTCTTTCATTAAAGATAAAAGCTCTTCAGGATTTGCGTGAGCTGTAGATTTATCCTTGACTGGAACCAGTGGAAAGAAATTATAAGCGCCTAAATTTCCAAATCCCAAATCGATAGGACCAAATTTTTTTCCTAATTCTTTGTAAAATGGTGCTGGTCCAGTATCACAAGCAAAAAAGATTTTTTTATTTTTGTATTCAATTAAAAAGCTCCCCCAAAGTGATCTATTTGTATTTCCATCTCCCCAGATCCATCGTTTGGACCAATGTTGACTTGGAAGCATTGTTACTGTGATTTCATCATTAATTTTAATTTTATCAAACCAATCCATTTCTTTAACAGTATCTTTTTTATATCCATTTTTTGTGAAATATTTTCCAAGTTTAAGAGGCACAAGAACTTTAGTATTCTTATAAGGAAAGTTTTTTATCGTGCGAATACTCATGTGGTCATAATGATTGTGTGTCAGCAAAAATAAATCTATTTTCGGAAGTTCTTTAAGAGTTAAAGGAGATTCTATATATTTTTTAGGCCCAAACACCATAGGTCCATAATTTTTTTCGAAAACTGGATCAGTAATAATTGTAGTGTTTCCAAGTTTAATTATAAAGCTCGCGTGATCAAGCCACATCACATATGAGTCGGATTTATGTTTTTCAAGATTTTTTAAAACTATTTTTTTATCAATTACATGTTCAGGTGGATAATCAATCTTAAGTTTCTTTTTTTCCTCCCTAAAAACTTTCCAATCCCATTTAAAATTAGGATCCCTTTTTGGACCTCCCTCAAGATTTCTAAAAGCATATAATTTTCCATCTTTATAAATATGATGATAAGGTTTTTTTTCCATAGCATTTAAATTAGTACTTAATGAAAATAATATATACAGAATAAGGGGTATTCGCATACCCCTTATTAGCACAGACAATTAAATTTAAAAGGAAATTAAATATCCGAACAATTAGATTTATTTATTCTCTTATCAAATGATTTAAGTGCTTCTTTTGAAATGACCCAAACATACGAGCTCTCTTTTAAACCATTTTCATCAGCAGCTGTACATCTTTTGCCAAATTTTACTTTGGCCATGTTGCCTCCAGCACAATTAGTCAACATAAGCAACAACATAAAAGTAGATAATATTTTCATGATTAAAATTTAAAGTTAGAGTCTGTGCTTTGCTTGGCATAATTTGGACCAAAAAAAGAAATTGAAACTTTATTGAATAAGATAAATTTTAGCCTTATGATTGAAATTATGTCTAAAAGCCACATTTATGAATTGAAAGTTTATGTTGAAGACGTTGACTTTGGTCGAGTATTTTACTCTAGATATCTTCAGTATATCGAGAGAGCTAGAACGGAGTTAATACACGAAAAATTTGGTCTTACTTTAACTGAACTTATGAACGAGCACGAAATAATGTTTGTCGTTAGGAAATGCAACATTAAATACCTAAAATCAGCAGTTTTTGAAGATAATCTAAGTGTCGAAACAGTTGTTTTAAAAAAAACCAACGTTAGACTAGGCTTGCTTCAAGAGATTAAAAGAGACGGAGAAGTTCTTGTTAGTGCAGAAGTGGAACTAGCAGTGGTAGATCGAAGTGGGTCAATAAAAAAACTTTCTAAAGATTTATATGAAAAAATTTAAATTTGGCTAAGAAACGCCAAATATCTGCCTAAATTTACGTTATAAACTATATTCAATTCAAGTTTGCAAATTCAGCAATACTCATAAAGTGAAAAATAAATTAAAAAGAATCATGCGAATTAAACAACCAAAAAAAAACAAGTTAAAGACTAATATTGATAAGAAATTCAAAAAAATCTCTCTCTTCGAACTTCAAAATAGTCCAAAATTTCTAAATTTTAGAGTTCGAGCATAATCTTTCCTCCTAAAAAAACAGTGGCTTAATCTAATTAGGCCATTGTTTTTATACCAATAATTGTTAAATTAATTTGTGAAGCGTAATAAACTGAATAATAAAGTAGCAATTATTATGGGATCTCAATCAGATCATTCCATAATGAAAGAATGCGCAAAAATTTTAAATACTCTCAAAATAAAATATCAAATTTCAATAGTAAGTGCGCACAGAACACCAAAAAGAATGTTTGAATTTGCAGAGTCAGCCTCAAAAAATGGTTTTGGTGTTATTGTAGCTGGAGCAGGAGGTTCAGCACATTTACCCGGCATGGTAGCGTCATTATCTTCCTTGCCAGTTATTGGAGTTCCGATTGAGTCAAAAAAATTGAAAGGTTTAGATAGCTTATTATCAATAGTGCAAATGCCGCGAGGTTGTCCGGTAGCAACAATGGCTATAAACGGATCAATGAATGCTGGTTTACTCGCAGCTTCAATTATTGGAAATTTTGACGAAAAAATTAAATCAAATTTAGAAAAATGGAAACGTTTACAAACTAAATCTATTAAAAAAAAACCTTAACAAAATGTCAATAAGAGTCCTAGGAGTTATTGGTTCAGGTCAACTTGGTTCATTGTTATGCCAGGCTGCAAAAAAACTTAATATAAAAACTATAGTAATATCAGATGACGAAAATGGTCCAGCGCAAAAATATTCAGATAAATTTATTTTTTCGAAATATGATAACAAAAACAAGATTAAAGAATTTATAAGTGAAGTAGATATTATAACTTATGAATTTGAAAATATTCCAATAAATGTTTTAAAAGAGATAGATAAAGAAAAAAAGGTCTTACCTAAACCTGAAATAAATAAAATAATTCAAAATAGAAAACTAGAAAAAACTTTTGTCAATGATTTAGGTATTAAAACTACAGACTGGGCTTTTATCGAACAGGCTGGAGATGTCGAAAAAAATAAAAACTTATTGCCCGGAATTTTAAAATCAAATACACTTGGTTATGATGGACATGGACAATATGTTTTAAACTCTCTTGATGATGTAAAAAAAGATTGGTGTTTTACTGCTGATTATATTTTAGAAAAAAAGGTAAATTTAAAAAAAGAAGTATCAGTTGTAATAACAAGATACTTAAATGGTGAAACTTATATTTATGAGCCTATAGAAAATATTCATAAAGACCAAATCTTAAATCATTCAAAAATCCCTGCAGACATAAATAAAGAAATTTTTGTTAAAGCACAGAGTAATGCAAAACTTATTTCAGAAAAATTAGATTATGTTGGCACGATGTGCGTTGAATATTTCATCGATCAAGACGATAATTTGTTAGTCAATGAAATTGCCCCAAGAGTTCATAATTCAGGCCACCTAACAATAAATGCGTTTTCTATAAGTCAATTTTCTGGACACGTTGCAGCTGTGTGCAATCTTGGAGTAAAAAAAGTTAAAAAAATTTGTAACGCTGAAATGTTTAATGTCTTAGGAAAAGATATTGAAGCTTATAGATCCAAAACATTTAGTAAAAATGAATTTTTTTACGATTACGGCAAAAAATCAATTAAAGATAAAAGAAAAATGGGACACCTTACGGTTTTAAAAAAATGATTATTTAATTGTTATTCTATGCATAACTCTTCTGCAGTTCTTTATTTCACTAGCCATATGTAGAATACTCAAATTATCCCAAAGACAGATATCACCTTTGGTCCACTCATATGAAAATATAAAATCTTCTTTGTTTACGTGATCTACTAAATAATTTTTTAAATATTCAGCTTCGTCTTTCTTTACATTTTTAATCTTCATTAAATGTCCCGGAGATACATAAAGAGTTTTTTTTCCATCCACAGTAATAACTATTGGATGTTCGGCTTCCATACTTTCTGAAGATTTTATTCCCATTTCTTTTTCTCGTTCAAGTCTTGTTATTGCTATCGGACCTGCCGATGAAAAAACTCCAGTAGCGTCTTTAATTTTTTCTTTAATGTCGTCTGGTAATTTTTCATAAGCATTAAAGCCAGATGAGAATATAGTATTACCTTGGCCAACTGGTATCTCTATTCCCATTAACATTGTATATCTAGGTCTATCATTAGCTAAGTAACTTGTATCCTGATGAAGCCAGCTAGAGCCGAAACTTAAATTTTTATCATCAGGCTTTCTTTCGATTACATTTATAAATGGAAATTTTTCGTCTAAACCTTTAAGTCTTGGATATACTACGGGTTGACCAATATTCTTTGCAAAATTTTGATAGGTTTCAGGATCAAGATTTTGTTCTTTTATAAATATAACTCCATACTTATTTAAAATCTTTTTTATTTCTGTTGCTTGATCTTGATCTAGGGATTTTAAATTAATGTCATTGATGTAAGCTCCAACATTATTTTTTCCCGGTGAGATTGATAAATTCATTTAGTTCAAAGGTTTAATTAAAGTTGGGTCATTATTTACCGGATTATTAACATCTTTTGATATCTCATGAAACTTTAAATTGGGTGGTTTAATAGAGTTTAATATTTCCATAGCATCTTTTTTAATGTTCAAATAATTATTAATCTGGCTTTGATTAATAATCATTGGCTCTCTGTGATGGATGGTACTAATTTTTTCAGTTGCTTCTCTTGTAATTATACAAAACTGGTCATTCTGATATATCCCGGCAAAATACATCAATTCATCATCCTCTTTTGAAAAATAATAGGGAGTTTTTGTTTTATCTTCCCTTTTCCATTCATAATACCCATCAGCTGGAATAATACATCTTGATGTCTGGATAAGATTCTTAAAAGTAACCTTTTCCATAAGGGTTTCTCTTCTTGCATTAATAAGGGGAGAAAACTTATCTAATTTTTTAGACCAACTCGGAACTAATCCCCACTCATAGAGCTCAAGAGCCTTACCGTTTGAATAGGATTTTATTACAGGTAACTTTTGAGTCGGGTGTGCATTATAATTATCTGTATCCTCAACCTTAATAATAGTTTTTACCAAATCAACGGTTTTAGTAACCGGTTTCCGAATGCTATATCTTCCACACATTATTTATTTTTTCTCTCTCTTTTAAGTTTTCTCTTTTCTTTTAAAGATAACTTTGCTTTTTTCATAAAGTTTCTATCTTTTTGACTTTTACCCGAATATCTTTTTGACATACTTATTCATCTATTATTTCATGTAATTGCTCACCAAGTCCATCTACTTTTAAGTGAAGTTTGTCACCTGGCTTTAAAAATTCAGGTTTTTCCATTTCCATTGCCGTACCCGCAGGTGTCCCGGTAGTGATAATTGTCCCAGGATATAAAGTCATAAATTGACTTAAGTGAGAAATTAAAAAATTGAAATTAAAAATCATTCTTTCTGTATTTCCAGTTTGTCTTCTGTTGCCATTTACATCTAACACTAAATTAATATTATTTAAGTTTTTTATCTCATCTTTGGTCACAAGAAAGGGCCCTGTTGGTCCTGCTATAGATTTACCTTTGATCCATTGACCACCTCTTTCTTTTTGCCAAGACCTTTCAGATATGTCATTAACGATACAATAGCCAAATACATAATCTTGAGCATTTTCCTCTAAAATATATTTGCCTTCACGACCAATAATCATTCCAACTTCAACTTCGTAATCCATTTTATTAGCAGATTTAGGTTTTACTATTTGATCATTAGGACCCTGAATACATCCTGAACTTTTATTAAAAACAATTGGTTCAGTTGGTAATTTTGATTTGGTGCCTTCTGCATGTGCTTTATAGTTTAAACCTATTGCTAAAAAATCTACGGGATTTGAGATGCAAGCGCCAATTCTAATGTTTGAGTTAATTTCCTTTAGTTCAGATAATTTAATTCTTTTTAATTTATTTAATTGTTCTTCATTAATTGTCTGTGGATTTAAATCTTTAATATGATCTGATAAATCCCTAATGACATTATTATCATCTAAAGCAGCAACAATTTCACTTCCTAATTCACCAACTCTTAATAATTTCATTGATTAATTTTATTCTTGGAACCGCTATTTTACAAATCTTTTGATTCTTTCCTCAGTAGTCGTTTCAGGACCAGAGTAAGGTGTTTCGTAACTATTAGTCCTTGTTAGAACATCAATACCCTTAGTAAAAATAAAGATAAAAAAAACAATAAAAAAGACCGCAAATATTTTTGCAGGATTATAATTCCCAGATTGAAAAACACTGACTGGTTGTTCTTGTTTTTTGTGAAAAAATTTAAATGTCAGGTAAACTGCTATGATTAATCCAATATGCGCCATAACTACTCCAGCCCAACCAAAAATAAAAGAGGTTACGCTAAATACATAGAGGCTAAACACAGTGGACCAAACAAAAGACAAAACAATTAAAATTTGAAGCCTTACAGACTTTGGCAAGCTTCTTAAGTCGTTTTTACTATCATCAAACATGATGTTAGCTGCTTCAGTCATCCAATTTTTAAAACTTTCCATAACTGTCTTATATACTTTTTAAATTGAAATTTAAATTGTTATAAATTTCGCACTAGTTTTCTAACTTTTTCCATATGTGAATTAAATTTTTCTTGTGTCATGCCTGGTAAAACCTCATAAAATCTTATGTAGGTTGTTTCCATTCCACCAAGCTTTAAAACTCCTGCTTTAATTCTCCTAAATGGAATATTTTGAAACCAGGTTTGAATTGAAAACCAATTTCCTCCGTAAGACATCGACATTATAGCCTTTCTACCTTTCATCGCACCTGCAACAGGGTAACCCCAATTGCCAACAAGTCTTTTAAAAGAAAAAAACCATTTAGGAGCTAAAGTCAAATCAATCCAATTTTCTAAAATTGCAGTTGCTCTCAGATTATAACAAGGTGAAATCATAAATAATACATCACTAGCTTCTAGTCTTTTTCTATAATCTAAAATTTGATCATTAGGGCCAGAACCATCAAAAAAAGGAATCGGTTTTTCTTCATGTAAATTAATTAAATCAATTTGATAACCTAATTTTTTTGCTTCTTCGACAAAAGTATCTCTTACGGAAGCATTAAATGATTTTTTTATGTCGTGATGGCCATAAACAATAAAAATTTTTTTAGACATCTTTATTTGTCTATATCATTTTTTTCGTTTTTTCGTATTAGAAATCCCGAACCTATCCCCACTGCAATGGCTGATATAACCCACGAGTATTCTTGTTCGCTGAAAAGAACTAATAGACCAAAACCTATAATGATTACTCCTAAAAGCTTATTATCCATTGACAAATATAAACCTTATATTAAAGTTTACTTACCCATCTGTCATGGGAAAAAAGACTCGGCATTCGACATGCCGGACCTATAAAGGGTTGCAAAGTCGGTAGAAATGAAAGGAGTTGCTATGAATAGATTTAGCAAACTGTATGGAAATTCTGCCGTTAAAAAAGCTGAGCAGAAACTCTCAATGCAGTTAAGTAAAAACCAAAAAGCCCCCGAGGCTAACGCCAATGGAACGGCTGGTTATATGGTTAAAAACGGAAAAAATTCCGGAAAAATTTTGAAGCATTTAAAAACCGATAAAAATCAGCTTTAAACTTTTATAGGGTGGGGACTTTAAAATCCCCACTCAAGTCTTTAATATCCTCTTAATGGAAAAACAAAATTTTTATGATCTTAATTTTGATCAACTAAAAGCTTTTTTAATTGAAAAAGGAGAAGTAGAGCCAAAAAAAGCAAAGATGAGGTCTCAACAACTTTTTAATGCAGTTTATAAAAAAAATATTAAAAGTTTTGATGAGCTTACCACATTCGGAGTTGAACTTAGAGGTAAGATCAAAGATTTGATTAGTTTAGAAAAACCAAAAATTATAGATGTTCAAAAATCTAAAGACGGGACAATAAAATTTCTTTTAGAGCTTAAAGATAAACGCAATGTTGAGACAGTCCTCATTCCTGATAAATCTCAAAGCAGATATACAATATGTTTATCTGTATCAGTGGGTTGTTATCTCTCTTGCGAATTTTGTGCAACAGCTCAAATTTCAAAAAAATTAGTAAGGAACTTATCACCAGGGGAAATAATATCACAAATAATTTTAAGTAAAGATTATATTAATGATTGGTCAACACAAAAAAAAATAACCAATCAAGTATTGATGGGTGAAGGCTCGCCTTTTCTGAACTTAGATAATGTTAAAGTTGCTATAGACAATTCAAAAAATAAAGATGGCTTGGAGTTCGGAAGAACTAGAATTACAGTAAGTACAGTAGGAGTAGGAACTAAAAAAGATAATTTAGATGCTATTGAATGGGCTGCAAATGAATTAGATGTTTATCTTGCGTGGAGTTTACATAGTTCTATACCAAAACACAGATCAGAATTAATGCCAATTAATGATAAATATTCAATTAATTCATTATTACCAAAACTAAAAAAATATTATGAAAAAACAAAATTGCCAATTTTTATCGAATGGATATGTTTAGATGAAAACCTAACGGATGAACATGCTAGAGAATTAATTAAGATTATGAAAAAAGTTCCCTCAAAATTGAATTTAATTGAGTTTAATCCTTTATCAAATAAAGATTTCAAACCAGCAACTCAAGAAAATATTGATAGGTTTTCTAAAACAATTCAAGAAGCTGGATTCCTTTCTTTGTTCAGAAAAAGTAGGGGTAGAGACATAAATGCATCTTGTGGATCGTTAGCGAATAGTAAAGCTATACTTAATGGATAATTTACATATTTTTTTAGGCGCAACAGTGGCGGATGCAGCAACTAGACCTTTACATTGGGTGTACGATCCAAAAAAGCTAAAGAAATACATTAAGGGAAAAAAAGAAATAGCTTTTTTGAAAAAAAATAAAAGTCCTTTCTATAACATTAAAACTGGAAATGTCTCTGGATATAATGACGTTGGACAGGTAATGTTTAGGACTTTGCTTTCTTCAAAGAAAAAAAAAGATGTTCTTAAAAATTTCAAAAAAAATGTAATTAAAAACTTTGGTCCAGGCTCAAATTATTGGAAAAATTTAAAACTGAGAAAAAAATATAAAAAAGTGAAATGGAAAAAACCTATGAATGGTCCATGGATTCATCAGAATATCTTAGAGACTATACAAAATATCAAATCTAAGAAAATTATCACTGGTGGTACTAAAGTAAACGAGTCCGATGGTTATTGTGCTGCTTTGCCTTATTTTCTTTTCAACGATAAAGAAAAAGAAATTAAAAAGGTTATTAAATCTGTAGCTAATTCAAGAATAAATGAAAAATATGCTTTATCTAAGTTAAAGATCATAGATTTAGCTAATAAAAAAAATAGAAATCCTGTTCAATCTTTTGTTAAAAAATACAAAAAAAATAAATATTTTAAAGACGTAATTACAAACATTAAAAAAGTTTTAAAACTAAAAAACCAAAATCATATATTGACTGTAAGAAAGTTTGGAAAAGCTTGTAGTTATCCTGGTACATTTATGGGATCAATTCACGCGATTATAACATCCAACAGTTATAAATCTGCTATTACAAAAACGATTAAAGCTGGTGGTTGCAATTGTTCAAGAGCAAATTTTGTTGGAGCATATTTTGCAGCATTAAAACCAGAAAGTATTCCAAGCCACTGGGTTAGAAGAACTTTGCCAGCAAAAAATATTTTGAAATATATTAATTCTTAATGTGGTATATTAACCTATGGATTCGTTAATTATAGTTTTAATCGTATTATTGGTTGTTATTAATCTTGCAGTTATTTTTTTCTTAATAAGAAATAAGCCTGAAAAACCAATAAACCCAGAGCAGACTTTTAAAGATGAATTCAATTCATTTAAAGAAACCTTTGGTCAATCTTTTGGCTCTATGAGTAAAGAAATTGCTAAAGATATGACTGGAGCTTTGACTAAAGTTGATGAAAAAGTTTCAGTTTTTAATCAGCAAGTAAGTGAGCTCAATAAAAGTCAAGATAACTTTAGTAGAATTTTAAGTGGAGTTAAAACCTATGGGACACTTGCAGAATTTGGATTAGGTGCTCTTCTTAAAGATTTATTACCAGCATCTCAATTTATTGCTAATGCAAAAATGAAAGATGATACGTCAGAAACAGTTGAATTTGCTATAAAACTTCAAGATGTTTTATTACCCATAGACAGTCATTGGCCTGTAGAAAAATATAAAGCAATTGATGACGCTTACAATTCTAATAACAAAGAGGCTCAAACAGAGGCGAGAAAAGATTTAGCTGCAGCTTTTAGATTGAAAGCTAAAATGGTAAACTCTAAATACATAGCGCCTCCTAAAAGTACAGATTTTGCGATCGTTTACGTTCCTACTGAAGGATTATTCTCAGAACTTTCAAGCTATAGAGATCCAAAAACAAAAGAACTTTTATTACAAGAGCTTAGAACAAAATATAAAGTAACAGTTTCTGGTCCTAATACTTTATCTGCTTTGTTACAATCTTATCATTTAGGATTTCAAACACTAAAAGTTCAACAGCATGCAACTCAAATCTATAGTGACTTAAGAAATGTAAGCTCTAGGTTTGAAAAACATTTTGATGGGATTAAAGACTTAAGAAAGAAATTAGAACAGGCCATGGCTGCAACCGATGGTTTTGGTAGAGACGCGAGATCTATAATGAATACGCTTGGGAATATAAAAGATCCAGAGCAAGTAACAGATTCCTTGAAAGAAAATCCAGAAAAGATAAAAGTTTTAAAGTAAACATTAATTATGTCTAACTTTGTCTTTTACGATTTTGAGACCAGTTCATCTAATAAATATTGGGGCCAAATAATTCAAATTGGCGCTGTATTAACAAATGACAATTTAGATGAACTAGATCGTTTTGATGCTAGGTGTAGATTAAGTCCTGGAATAATTCCAGAAGCAATGGCGCTGATCGTGAACAAGACCTCACCCTCAATGCTTAAAAAATCTAACCTTTCTCATTATGAAATGATTAGGCAGTTTGTTGAAACACTTAAAAGATGGGGCAAGGCTACTTATATTGGGTTCAATAGTATTGAGTTTGATGAGGAATTCTTAAGGTGCACTTTATTTCAAACATTAGAATATCCTTATATTACTAGCACAAACGGAAACACTAGAGGAGACATCTTAAGTTTGGCAAGGGCCGCTAACTTATATTACCCAAATACACTTAAAAATTCTGTAAACGAAAAAGGGAACGATGTTTACAAATTAGATCAAATGGCACCTTTAAATGGAATTGAACACGGAGATGCACATAGTGCAATTGGTGATGTAATAGCAACTATTGGAATAGCAAAAATAATTTCTAAAAAAGCTCCAAATGTTTGGAAAGCAAGCATGTTAACTATGGATAAAAATCAGTCTTTAGAATTAATTAAAAAAGAATTACTTTTTTGTACAAATGAATATTTTTATGGAAGAAGTAGACCTTATGTTCAAACTTTTATTTGTCAGCATCCTCAATATCAATGGCCATTATGTTTTGATTTGAGACATGATCCTTCTCCATATTTGAAAATGCCAATTAAAGAATTAACTGCAGCAATGAAAAAACAACCAAAATTCATTAGAACTGTTAGACACAATAAACATCCAGTTATTATGAATCCATCTTACGGAAATCAATTTGATGAGTACAAACTTATTGGTACAAAAAAATTAGAGGAAAGAGCTAAAATGATAAAAAACAACGAAGCTTTTGCGGAAAAGGTTTCCTCAGTAAAACGATCTGAAATTGATGAAAAAGAACAAACAAAGTCACAAGAAGATTTATATAATGAGGAAAGTATTTACGCTAAATTTACTTCAACAGAAGATAATAAAATAATGCCAGAGTTTCACAGTGTTGATTGGGATAAAAAACTTCAAGTTATCTCTAAATTTAAAGATGAGAGGTTACAGTACTTTGGAAAAAAACTTCTTTACATGGAGAAACCTGAAATTTTAACTAAACCTGACTTTAATTTGATTCATAAAGATATTTCAAAAAAACTATTAAGCACTAATAATGAAAACTGGAATACAATTCCAAGAACTTATTCAGAGATAGATACTTTAAGAGCAAAATTTGAGAAAGAAAACCAACCAGAGAAACTTAAAATATTAGATGATATTAACGCATACGTTGAAGATTTAGAAAAATATTATTCATCTGCATAGTTGACAAAAAATGAAAAATACTTAATTAAAGGCTATGGCATTCAAAGATTCTACAGATGAAAAATTTAGTGATCAAATAGGTGGAAGCAAACTTTCACTAATTCAATTTTCAGCATCGTGGTGTGGACCATGTCAACAGCTTAAACCAATAGTGGAAAAAATTTCAAATGACATGTCAGATAAAATTGATTGTTATTATCACGATATTGAAAGTCAGCCTAATGAGCCAACTAAGTATTCAGTGAGAGGTGTGCCAACAATTCTTTTATTTAAAGAGGGTAAGCTTTTAGGTACAAAAGTAGGTGCTTCAAGTGAAAAAGATATGCTTGAATTCATAAAGCCGCATATTTAATTTTTATTCAAAATATTTCCACAATTATAAAGACTACCAAAACAAACAATAATTTTTTTTTCTTTGCTACTTACTTTCTTTAAGGCATCCATAAAATTTTTACTTTTTTCTGAATTGAATTTATTTTTAGTTGCTATTTTATTAAGCTCTTTAGCTGAGACAGAATTAGGTTCATTTTCAATTGGCATAGTAACAATTTTTTTAAAGAGTCCCTTAAACTCTTTTATAAATAAGTCTGGCTGTTTGTTTTTAGTCATAGCCCAAATACCATATTTTGAAGTTTTTACTGTTTTTAAATAAGTTGCTAAATTTTTTGCATCAGCAACAGCATGTGCACCATCAATCATAATGATTTCATTCTTGTGTAGCTTTTTTTTAATCTTACCCTTATTTAAAAATTGAAAACGACCTTCGAAAGATAGCAAAGGTAAAGTTTTTTCGATAATTTTCTTATTAATATTAAGATCTAGTGCTACCTTTATTGCTAAACAAACATTTTCAAACATTCCTCTCGAATAAACATTTTTTGTGTTAAGTTTTATTTTAAACTTTTTATCTTGATAATAAAAAAAATTATTCTTCTTAATTATTTTCCAAGTATTCGGATAAACTATTTTACTTTTATTATTTTTTAAGTATGTCTTAATTCTTTTTAAAATATAAGGTCTTTGCTTACCTATATAAATATTAGTAAAATTACTCAGAGATCCCACATCCTCTTTTATAACTTCATTCAAAGTTTTCCTTTTTAAAAAATTCAAGTGTTGTTTATTGATGTTTGTACAAATTTGAAGTTTTGGAAAGTCATGGACATTATTAGAATCTAATCTCCAGAGAGCACCTGTTTCTTGGATGTTATAATCCACATTAATTTTTGAAGCATTAATTATATAAACCAGAGTAAGACACTCGAAAATTGTTAGAGGAATATTCAACTTTTCAATTTGCTTTATAGTCTTTTTAATATTTTTATAAGATAAATTTTTTTTATTCATATAAAATCTCTCTTTAATATCTCTTATTGATGGAGATATATGGGCAGTCACTGTTTGATTGTTTGCTTCTATAAATGATTTTAAAGAATTTAAAGTAGTGAATTTTCCAGACTCACCTATTACCGAAATAACATTTTTGAGACTTTTTTCTGGGTTTCCTAATAAATCTAAAGCTAACTTAATTCTTTTCAGTCCAAATTTTACTGATTTATTAAATAGTTTGTGATTAGCTAGCTGTTTGTAAAGATTGATCGATTGTGACATTGGACTCTTTTTTAGCCTGAGCCTCAGTTTTTTTCAATAGCACACTCAATAAAGTTCCAATTGTTGAGCTTAAATATTTTCGCTCAACTATTAAATCTAATCCACCGTGGTCTTTGACATATTCTGCAGTTTGAAAGTCGTCTGGCAAAGTTTCTCTGACTGTGTCTTGTATTACTCTTCGACCAGCAAATCCAATTACGCTTTTTGGTTCACTTATTAATATATCTCCTAACATTGCCCAAGAAGCGGTCACGCCACCAGTTGTTGGGTTTGTTAAAATTACTATGAATGGAATATTTTTTTTCTTAAGTTCATTAACTGCTAAAGCGGTTCTAGACATTTGCATCAAAGCAATTGAGCTTTCGTGCATACGCTGTCCTCCAGAACAGCTAAAAAAAATGTAGGGTATCTTATTTTCTATTGAACATTGAGCTCCAGCAATAAATGCTTCTCCAGAAGCTGCACCAAATGATCCACCAATAAATCTGAAATCTTGAGCTCCTACAACTACATCAATATTTTGAACTTTACCTTTGGCAATTAAAACAGCATCTTCTTGTCCAGTTAATTTTCTCGCAGCTCTTAATCGATCCGTATATTTTTTTTTATCTTCAAAATTTAAAGGATCATCTTTTGGAAGAGGAGTTTCAATTGTTTCAAATTCCTTTTGATCAAAAAAGGTTTCAAATCTTTCTTTACAAGTAAGTTTGTGGTGCTCCCCACATTTAGGGCATACTTTTAAGTTTGATTTTAAATCTTCTTTATAAATTAGATTTTTACAACTACATGTGCTCCAAAGATTTTCCTCAATTTTAGATGACCTTTTTTCAAAAAGAGATTTAATCTTAGGTTTAATAAATTTTGTTATCCAATTCATAAAATTTTTTTCTTTAGATTGTACACAACTTTATCTAATTTTGTGACAGGATTTTGTCCCATTTTGAGCGAATTAGCTATAGTTTTACACAACAAACTTCCTACAACTAACCCATTAGCAGATTTTAAGGCTGAAATAGTCTTGTCTGTTATTCCAAAGCCTATAACTAAATTTTTTTTCGGATTGATTCTCTTAATCTTATTATAATTTTTAAGAATTTCTTTCGGTGAGATCTTAAGTTTACCGCCCGTGGTTGACAGCATTGATATATAATAAATCATATCATGTGAGTCTCTTATTATTTTTTTCATTCTTTCTTTAGAAGTAGTTGGAGAGAGCAGTTGTATAAAATTAATTGATTTTTTTTTACATTTTTTCGCAAATTCATGGTTTTCTGGATAAGGCAGATCAACGATAATCAAACCATCGACCCCAGAGAGACTACAATCTTTCAAAAAATTATTTTCTCCACTTTGATAAATAACATTGTAATATCCCATAAGTATTAGAGGTTTAGCTGGATTTTTTTTTTTGAATTTTTTAACTATTTGAAATACATCTTTAAGCTTAATTCCTTTCTTAAGAGCACGGTGTGAGCTTCCCTGAATTTGTCCTCCATCAGCTATAGGTGTATTATGAGGAAAACCTAACTCAAGAATATCAGCATATTTAGAAATCTTATTTAATATTTTCAAAGAGTTATTTTTAGTATTATCACCAGCTACAGTATAAGTGATTAGCGCTGGTCTTTTTTCTCTTCTACAAGCTTGAAAAGCTAAAGAAATATTTGAATTCATCGCACGTAAGAACCCAATTTTTGTTTAATAATATCTTTGTCTTTAAGACTATCTCCGCAAGAGTTGACAATAATTACTTCAAAAGGTTTCAATTTTGGCGCTAGTTTAATTGCTTCTGCAAATGCGTGTGATGGCTCAAGAGACGGTGAAATATTCTCAAGCCTTGAAACTAATTTGTAAGCCTCCAATGCCTCTTCATCACTCGCAGAAGTGTAACTAGCTCTTTTTGAGTCTTTGAGAAAACAATGTAAGGGTGAAATGCCCGGATAGTCTAATCCTGCAGATATTGATTCTGTCGAGCCTATCTGACCTTCTTTATCTTGTATAACATATTGAGCAGCTCCATGTAGAATTCCAATTTTAGAGCCGAAAGTTAATGGAGCAGCATGTAGTTTACTATTTTTTGGACCTCCAGCCTCGACACCAATAAATTCAGCACTCGTATTTATAAACTCATTCCAAAAACCTGCTGCTGAACTTCCACCACCAACACAATTAATCAATTTCAATTTATTCGGTATCTTTCCAAATTCCTCTTTAACTTGCACAATCAATTCTCTAGAAATTTGAGCAGTACTCCAAGCACAGATCTTAATAAATATATTTGGACCTACTGTTGAGCCAACACACATATGAGTAGTATCGCAATTAGACACCCAGTACCTCATGCATTCACTTACGGCATCTACTAAAGTTTGACTTCCTGTAGTAACTGGAACAATCTCAGCTCCATTCTTTTTAATTGCTTCCACATTAGGTCTTTGCCTTTTGATATCTTTAGCCCCCATAAAAATTTTACATTTGAGACCAAATTTTTTTGCAGCCATTGAAAGCATTTTTCCCGCATATCCAGCGCCGGTATCTCCAATTATATATTTTTTTCCAGCCTTTTTTGCTATAAGACAGTGGACTGTGGCTCCATAAATCTTGTGTGCTCCTCCGTTAGCTTCTGAAACCACTTTTGCATATACCTGTGCTCCACCTAGATAATCCGTTAAATTTTCTAGTTTTATGAATGGTGTAGGGGAACCTACGTAATCTTTAAAATACAAATCTCTTTCTTTTAAGAATTTTTTATCTTTTCTTAATTTTGCAAATAATTTAGTGAGATCATCAAGCGGTTTCTTAAGTGTTTCAGGGATAAAATTTCCACCAAATTTTCCCCCGTACATAAAATTTTTATCATGTTGATCTATAAGCGGTATATTTCTTCTAATTTTCAAGCTCATTTACTTTTTTTATAAATTTATTTATTTTTTGATGATCTTTGTACCCTATTTGCTTATCTAATTCCAAATTACTCGACAAGTCACAAAAGGTAACTCCTAATTTCTTTATATTTTCAATATTATCAATTGAGACCGAGCCTGCTAGAGCATATCTTTCACCTTTTGGAAGTTTAAAAATTAAATCTTTGGGAAATTCGATAGATCTTTCCATTCCTGGAGTATCGAATAAAATTATATCAGCATCTTTATATATTTTATAATTTTGTATTTCCGACTCTTTACTAATTTTGACAGTCTTAATTATTTTTACCCCCATTGATTTAATTTCTTTTATTCTCTCGTTTGTCTCTGAACCATGAAGTTGAATATACTCAAAATTTTTTAAAATAATGTTTTTTATAAACTCATTTGACGGGTTTACCGTAACTGCTACAAATGATGAATTTCTTTTATCATATTTCTCCAACTTTTTCACATCGGTTAAATTTATATTTCTTGGTGACTTTTTGTAAAAAACAAAACCTAAAAAACTTACTCCAAGATCTATACAAATTTGCACGTCTCTAGCTGGATTCAAACCACAGATTTTAACTTTCATGCTATTTTAATTCTTTTATCAGTCTCTGAATATTTTTTTTTATGTTACCTTTTATAAGACTTCGGCCCATGACCAAAGAGGTCGCCCCATTTTGAAAAGCTTTTTTAGGTGTCATTACTCTCTTTTGATCTTGTTTATTGTCTTTAATTAATCTAATTCCTGGAGTAATTATTTCTTTCTTAAACACTTTTCTGACTATTTTTGTTTCATGAGGACTACAAACTATTGCATCTAATTTAGTTTCAGCTGCAAGTTTTGCTTGATGTAATACAATTTTTTTTAAATTCTTATCATAACCAATTTCTCTTAGTGATCTATTATTTAAAGAAGTGAGCGTGGTAACACCTACTAATTTAGTTGAGCCTGAAACTTTTTTAGCACCTACAAGAGCTTCTTTGCCTGAATTAATATGAATTGTAATATAATTAAATTTTAGATCTTTAACTGCTTTAATCGAAGATGCACAAGTATTTGGTATGTCGGCAAGTTTGTAATCGCCAAAAGTAATTTTATTTCGCAGGGTTGATATAAATTTTCTTCCGTTTTTCGAATTTAAAAATTCTAAACCAAATTTATATCCAAATTTTAATTTTAAATTACTTGTTTCCTTAATTATTTTTTTTATTTTTTTTACATTATTTACATCACAAGCTATAAAAATTTTAGGTGTTTTCATTTATTTATAAATTCTTTTAACTTTTTACTAGGTCGAAATCTTACATTATTTTTTTTTGGAACATAAATTATTTCTCCAGTTTTTGGATTTCTTGCAGAATATTTTTCTTTTATCTTTTTTACAAAAAAGGTACCAAAACCTCGAATCTCAACTTTTTTGTTATTTAAAAGCGCGTCTTCAATCGAGTTACACAAAACGTTAAAAGAGGTTTCTAAAAATAATAAATCAATATTTGGGTTTTTTTCTTTAAGTTGTTTAATTATCGCAGTTTTTGACAATTACTTCTTTTTTTTATCTTTTTTTCCAATAGCTTTTTCAAAAATACCTTTAAGAGTAGCGCCCGACTTAGTTGCACCTTCTCCAAATTTTGCAATTAAAGATTTTTCTTCATCTATTTGAGCTGCCTTTACACTTAACTTAATTCTTCTTGCTTTAAAGTCTAGTTCAGTAATTTTTGCATCAAGCGCGTTTCCTGGAGAAAATACTTCTGGTCTAGCATCAGCAGAGTCTTTTGCTAAGTCAGCTTTTCTTATAATTACAATCAATTTCTTATCTTTGTCGATTGATACTTTAACTCCAGTTTTTAAAACTTCGTGTATTCTTGTAGTTATGACGTCTCCAACTTTCTTCTTATTATCAGAAAACCAATCTAGAGGATCTTTATCAAGGGCTCTTTTTGAAAATCTTATTTTATCGTCTTTAATTTCAAGTAATTTAACATTCAATAATTCGTTCTTTTTAAACTTTTTTAAATCCTCAATATTTTCATCATATGATATTTCTTTATAATGAAGCATTCCAGATAATCCTGTTTCCACCATTTCAGCGAAAATTGCTTTATCAGTAATATTATTTACCTTTACTTTAACCTCTGTTCCAATTTTATTATTTATTTTCTCCCAAGGATTTTCTAAAGTCGCCTTATAAGATAAAGAAATTCTTTTAGTCTCTTTCTCAATATTTATGATTTTAAATTTTATTTTTTGGGAAACGGATAGAATCTTACTTGGTTTAATATTTTTATTTTTCCAGTCTAATTCTGAATTATGAATTAGTCCTTCTATACCTTCGTCTATTTTACAAAATGCACCATAATCCATAATTTTTGTCACTGTTCCTTCATAAACTTCTCCAACCTTATATTTTTTTTCTATGTTTTCATATGGGTCTTCAATTAAGGCTTTTACAGAAGCTGAAACTCTATTTGTTTTTTCATCAATTTTAGTTATTTTTACTTTAAGTTTCTGACCTATAGTCACTAGATCAGATGGTTTTTTCACGCGTCCATGACTTAAATCAGATACATGTAAGAGAACATCAATTCCATTAATATCAAGAAATATTCCCCAGTCGGTAGTTGCTTTAACTATTGCATTTTCAACGATGTCACCTTCCTTAATATTTTTTAAAGCTTCGGTTATCTCAGCATTCTTGCTTTTTTCTAGAACCGCTCTTCTTGATACGCAAACGTTACCTCTGTTTTTATCTATTCTTGTTGCTATAACTTTTACCGGTGTATTCATTAGATGATCAATTCTTTTTAAAGGTCTCACATCAATTTGAGACGAGGGCATAAAACAAGGCAGGCCTTCAACAGTGGCGATAAATCCACCTTTAACCTTTCCAGTAATATAACCTGTCATCTCCTCTTGTGTTTCAAAAACTTTTTCCATCTTCTTCCAAGCTTTCATTTTTCTAGCTTTATCTCTTGAAATTATAATTTCCCCTTTGAAACTTTCTATTCTCTCTAGGTAAACATCAATTTGTGATCCAACCTTAAGTTTTTCAAATTCTTTATCATTTTTGAATTCCTCAATGGGGATCATACCTTCCATTTTAGCTTTGCAGTCAACTACCACAAAATTTTTTGTAATTTCGGTGACTATGGCTTGAACAATTTCGTTTTCTTTTAATTTTCTGTCTTTAAAATCTTTATCGAGTAAATTTTGAAATTCTTTACGAAGTGGAGACTTATTTTTTATTTCTTGTTCTGTTTCCATATTTATTTTTAATTACTCTTTCAACGTAGTTAGACATTTTAGCAACCATTGCATGTTTATCTAATTTTCCGGTGTCGATTTCTATCGAATCTCTATGTTTAAGTAAAGGGGAGTTTTTTCTTTTTATATCAGAAATATTTCTTATTCTTAGGGACTTTTTAACGTGCTTTAGGCTAATTTTTATTTTCTTTTTTCTTAATTCTTTGTATCGCCTATAAGCTGCAATATTTAGATTACATTTAAAAAAAAACTTTATATCCGAATTAGGAATAATTTTTGTTGAAATATCTCTCCCTTCAATACAGCAATTTTTATTTCTCTTTGCAAAATCAATTTGAACCCTTTTTAAAATATTTCTAACATTAGAAATTTTTGCAATCTTAGCACTATATTCTGAAATTAGTGGAGTATGTAAATTTTTATTGTTAATCTTATTTAGATCAATTTTTCTAAATTTTTTTTTTAAAAAAGTGATTTTATTTTTTGGATTATTTTTAAGTATTTCGTAACTTGCATATCTATACAACAATCCAGATGATAAAAATTTAAGTCGATATTTTTTCGATATTAATCTTGCACCAGTGGATTTTCCCGTAGCTGCACCTCCATCACAAGATATTTTAATAGATTTATCTTTTAATTTCAAATTTTGCTCCTAAAAATTTAGCTATTTTTAAAAATGACGGCGATGAGGTAAAAACAGTTTCAAAATTTTTTATATTTGTCTTTGCTCCGGTTAAAATAGATAAGATAAATGAAGACATGCAAATACGATGATCTCCTAAATTTGGAACAATTATTCTTTTTTTTCTGCCATCAATCATTCCTTGTCCAAATATCTTAATTTCACCGTTTTTAGCAAAACTTTTTACACCTATTTGGTCTAGTACTTTTTGCATTTCCTTTATCCTATTACTTTCTTTGTTAGCTAGATCTTCTAAACCCTTGAATATAGATGTTCCTTTGATCAGCCCTGCAATAATAAAAAGAATTGGATATTCGTCAGTTGAGTTTACATAATAACTTTTCGATGCACGAATAGCTTTTAACTTTGAACTCTTAACTAAAATATCTCCTCTTAATTCATTTTGCACAATTTTTAATTTTTTAAACTTTATTCTAGCACCCTGTTTTTTTAAAAGCTGGTAAAAACCTGTTCTAGTTTTATTTAAACCTACGTCTTTAATTATAATTGACGAACTTTTGTTTAAGAGTGTCAATGCCACAAAAAAAGCTGCTGCAGATGGATCTCCAGGAATATCAAGTTTAATTGGATTAAGAGATCTTTTTCCAAAAACTTCAATTATTTTTTTTCTTCCTTTTTTAATTTTAATTGCTTGAGTGTTATTTTTTAAAATGTTTTCAGTATGGTCTCGACTTTTTTTACGTTCAGTAATTTCTGTATTTCCAAAAGAATTGAGACCAGCAAATATTACTGCACTTTTTAATTGTGCAGATACACCTGCCTCATACTTAATGCCAATTGGCATGTCAGTTGAAATCATTTTTAAGGGAAAGTTATATTTTTTTTTTGGAAGAAATGTTGCTCCAAACTCTGACATAAGTTCTATTAATTTTTTCATATTTCTCTTATTTAACGATCTGTCACCCTTAATTTCGACAGTTATATCTGGTGTTGTTGATAATATACCAATTAACAATCTAGCTAATGTTCCTGAATTTCCAAAATTTAATTTAGTATTTTTTTTTGCTCTTAAAGAGCCCAATCCCTTACCAAAGATTAAATATCTATTCGTTTTTTGTTTTTGTATTTTTACACCTAATTTTTTTAATGCATTTATTGTTGAGATAACATCCTCTGACTCAAGCACATTTTTTGCTTCGGAAGTTTCATGACTTATTGAACCAATCAAAAAGCTTCTAATAGACATTGATTTATCTGGATCTACTTTAATAGTTTTTTTAAAAGGAGTGATTTTATGTTTTAGAGCAAGATGAAATCTTTTTGGTGTTACCATTTTTAAGAAAATTGAGAGCCAAAATAATGTTCAATTGCCTTTGTAGATTTCAATAATTCTCTTGAGGTACCTTCTGCTATTACCGTTTGTTCACCAAGCACGTAACTTCTGTCGGTAATATCGAATAAATTTTTAACGTTATGATCGGTCACGAGGATTGCTGTTCCACTTGACTGAATTTTTAAAATATATTTTTGAATATCTTGAATAACAAGAGGATCCAGGGCAGCAAGCGGTTCATCTAGTAAAACTATTTTTGGTCTATTTATCATTACCCTAGCCATCATTAATCTTCTTATTTCACCACCCGATAGAACAGAAGCATTTAATGTTCTTAAATGTTGCAAGTTAAATTCATCTAAAAGTTTTTCAGTAACCGATTTTTGGTTATCTGCTCCACTAATAGATATTTGCGCGATACCCATTATGTTTTCATATACTGACATATTAAATACACTTCTTTGTTGTGGTAGATAACCTAAACCTTCTTTAGATCTTAAATGAATTGGAATTTGTTCAATTGCTTTTCCATTTAAAAAGATTTTTCCACCTTCAACTTGCTGTTCACCTATACACATTGAGAATAAAGTAGTTTTTCCACAACCATTTGGCCCTAAAATTCCAACACATTCTCCAGGAAAAACTTTCAATGAAAGTTTTTTTAGTATTGGTCTTCCATCGAAGGCTTTACTAACATCTTTTACTTCAAAAATTGGTTTGTCTTTCTTAAATTTTAATATTCTAAATCCTTTTTTCATTTTAAGTTTATATTAGCATTAATTTTTTTATCATCAAACGAAGCAATATTTAATTTTTTCTTTTTTATATCAAATAAAAGTTCATCAGCAAATATTGTTCCTCTTATATCTGTAACTTTTACATTTTTCGAAATAACCAAAAAACTGTCTGAGTTCGAATATTGTGCTTTTTGGGCAAATAAGTCACTATCAAGATATTTTGCTTTTACATTTCCCTCAAATACCATGTCTAAAGATTTGTTATTATATTTACCAAAATCCGACCATACGTAAAGTGTTGTGTCATCTTTAAAATAAAAAATAGCCTCAACAAATTTCATGCTAACTAATTCTTGAGTATTTTTATTATTAATTGCTTCTTTAGATTTCAATATATATCTGTTGCCATTAAGATCTAAACCTGAGTATTCAATATTATAAAATACATCTCCCTCTTCTGATTGATCTGTTATTTGTTTTTTAATTTTTTCTTGAGTCTCTTTTGAGATAATTTCTTGATTTGGAGGTCTTCCCTTATCAGAATAAGTATAAAAAACAATTATTGATCCGAGAATAAATAAACCTAATTGTATTAATCTTAGTTTTTTCTTTCTTTCCATTTTAGACTCCAGTCTTTAAGAGAAAGTGTATATGAATAATTCCTTTAAGTTTCTTATTCACTTTCTTAAAATCTTTATCAGCAACTACAAGCAAACTAGTAATTTTTTTTTCATTCATAATCGCTAAAGCTTTAGATGCAAGCATATTTTCGTTTACAACAAGAGGTCTTT
>CACEAQ010000003.1 GCA_902557605.1 uncultured Pelagibacteraceae bacterium
ATTCTTATCAAATAAAATATTGTATTTACTTGATTGTTTTTTTTCTTTATCTAAATCTAACTCAGCTTCTTCGATTATTTGATAGTAAGATACCAAATTTCTTATTTCATAATACTTTAATTGTTTAAGTTTTATTGCATCTTCATCCAAAAGAAGTTTTGTTGTTAATTCTTTAAAACCTTTTCGAATAGCTTGTTTTGCTTTTTCTTCATTATTGATGGGAGTAGTGTATAATATTTCAACATTATTAACATGAAATAAGTTATTATCAGACAAAACATTTCCAGTTTTCAAAAAAATAACTAATATAATAATAATTAATTTAAAACTTTTCATAAAAAATAAATATCATTTTTACAAATGAAAAAAATAGAAAATAGTTACAAAAAAAGTGGCGTAAATATTTCTTTAGCTAATAAATTTGTTAAGCATATTTCCACATTATCTAAAAAAAAGGGCAAAAAAAGGTATAATCAATTCGATGAGGAAAATATCGGTGGATTTGGATCTCTTTATGATATCAGTAATTCTAAAATTAAAGATCCTGTAATTGTTTCCTGTACAGATGGTGTGGGTACTAAAATTGATTTAGCTAATAGGTTTAAAAAATTTGATACAATTGGTATTGACCTTGTTGCGATGTGTGTAAATGATTTAATCGTGCAAGGAGCTAAACCATTATTTTTTTTAGACTACATTGCAGTGGGAAAATTGAATCTAAAAAAATCAAAAAAAATTATTAATGGTATCGTTAGAGGATGTAATTTATCAGACTGTAATTTAATTGGAGGAGAGACTGCAGAAATGCCTGGCATATACTCTAAAGATAAATTTGATTTAGCAGGATTTAGCGTTGGTTTAGCTTCCAAAAAAAAATTACTGAACAAAAAAAATGTAAAAATAAATAATGTTATTTTAGCAGTTCCATCTTCTGGGGTTCATTCTAATGGTTTTTCTTTAGTAAGATCAATCTTAAAAAAAAGAAAAATTACAAAAAAATTAAAAGAAGATCTATTAAAACCAACAAAAATTTATACTAGAGAAATTTTGAAATTAGTTGAAAAAAATTTAGTTAGCGCTGCGGCACATATCACTGGTGGGGGGTTAGTAGAAAATTTAATGAGATCTGTACCTGACAATTTATCTATAAATATTGATTTAGGAAAAATAAAAATAAAAAAAATTTTCAAATGGATAAAAAATCATGATATCTCTGATCAAGAAATGATGAGAACATTTAATTGTGGTGTAGGGTTTTGTATAATAACTCACAAAAATAATATTAAAAATATTCAAAAACACTTTTCAAAAAACTATAAACCTTATCAAATAGGATATATTTCAAAAAATAAATATAAGATTAATCTAATAAATTCTTTTAAATGGTAAAAAAAAATGCATGTGTATTTATTTCTGGAAGAGGATCGAATCTTAAAAGTTTGATCAACAAATCAAGAGATTATAATTTTCCTATAAATATTAAATTAATCATTTGTAATAATGAAAGTGCATACGGCATAAAACATGCCAAAAAAAATTCAATACCATTTTTGATTGTTGACTCAAATAATAAAATCTTTGAGAGAAAAATAATTAAAGAAATTAAGAGATTTAAAATTTCTTTAATATGCCTAGCTGGTTACATGAAAATTATTTCCAAAAATTTTATAAAATCTTTTGGAAAACTTATAATTAATATCCACCCTTCTCTACTTCCAAAATACAAAGGCCTAAATACTTATTCTAGAGTACTAAAAAACAGTGAGATAATGACTGGATGCACAGTTCATATTGTGAATGAAAAACTCGATGATGGGAAAATAATTGCTCAAAAAGGTTTTTATATTAGTTCAAAAGATGATGCAAAAGATCTTGAGAGAAAAACTCAAAAGCTTGAATACAAAACTTATGCAGAGGCAATTATAAATCTCTATAGATATGATTAGTCTTTAAAAAAAAAATCAATTTCTTTTTTTGCATTTTCTTTTGAGTCCGAGCCATGCACAGAGTTTTTGTCAATGGATATGCCATATAACTTTCTTATAGTGTTTTCCTCTGCTTTTCTTGGGTCTGTAGCTCCCATAATTTTTCTGTTGGCCAGAATAGCATTTTCGCCTTCCAAAATCATCACTACTATTGGCCCTGAAGAGAGATAGGCGCATAAATCGTTATAAAAAGGTTTAGATTGGTGAACTTTATAAAATTCAGCAGCCTCATCTTTTGTGATATGAATTTTCTTTGAGTTTTTAATATTTATATTGTTCGAAATAAATATTTTTTTAATATCATCAATTAAATTTCTTTCAACAGCGTCTGGCTTTATTATTGAAAGTGTCTGTTCACGGTTATTCATAGTGATCTTCTATTAACTGATTTAAAAGCCTGACACCAAAACCAGTAGCGCCTCCTGAATTCAAAGCTCCACCATATTTTGAAAAAGCCATCCCAGCAATGTCTAAATGAGCCCAAGGAGTTTTATTTAAAATAAATCTTTGTAAAAACTGAGCAGCTGTTGTTGAACCTGCACCACCCACATAATTAATATTTTGCACATCGGCATTTTTCGAGTTCATTAGTTTGTCATAATTTTTGTGAAGAGGCATTCTCCATACCTTTTCATTAACTTTTTCTCCTGCGCTAAAGATTTGCTTAGATAAATTATCATTATTAGAAAAAAGACCTGCGTATTCTGAGCCCAAGCAAACAATTATTGCGCCAGTCAATGTAGCTAAATCTATTATAAATTTAGGTTTAAATTTTTTTTCTGTAAATGTTAAAGCATCTGCAAGAACCAATCGACCTTCAGCATCTGTATTAAGTATTTCAATAGTTTTGCCACTATATGATTTTACAATATCTCCAGGCCTTTGTGCATTTCCACTAACCATATTTTCTACAAGACCAACTACACCCACAGCATTAATTTTTGCTTTTCTAAGTGCCAAATTCTTCATCAGCCCTACTACTGAGGCTGATCCCGCCATATCATAAGTCATGTCTTCCATAAATTTAGCTGGCTTCAAAGAATATCCCCCAGTATCAAAACAAACACCCTTACCAACAAAAGCAACGGGTTTAGAATTATTTTTTGCTCCATTCCACTCTATTGTAACTAAATAAGATCCTCTAACACTGCCTTGGCCCACTCCTAACAACGCTTGCATGCCCAACTTTTTTAATTTTTTTTCATCGTATATATTTATTTTCAATCCATCTTTTTTTAAACTATTCAATCTTTTTGCATATTCATCTGGATGTAAAATATTTCCTGGTTCTGAGACCAAGTCTCTAGCATAAAAAGTACCCTCCTCTAATGCTTTGAATTTTAATTGAGATCTTATTGATGGTATATTTCTTATTCCTAAAACATTAATCGATATTTCTCTTAAGTCTTTTTTTGTTTTATATTTTTTAAATTCATAAGATTTCAATTTTATACCATGAAGAAAATATCCAAGAAAATTTTCATTTTTACTTTCAATGCTATCCGAAATTATAAAGTATTCACTTTTTACTCCGGTATTTATTTTTCCATAAAATTCTGCGCCTAAATTTTCTATTTCGGAAGTATTAAGGTTATTTTTAACTGAAATTAAAACTATCTTTTTTTTTGCGTTTATATCAAATACAAATAAATTTTTCTTTAAGTCGCTTGTGTTTAATAAATCATTTATATACTTATGTTCTGATGCAGATAGATATTTTACAAGACTTTTTATTTTAAACTTGTCATTGGAAAATAAAATAATATTGCCAGAAGATTTGTTGGTTCTTTTTTTTAAGTAATTAATTTTAACAGTCATAATTTTGAAAAAACCTATTTATGTCAGTGATTTAAGTCTAAATGTACAAATTTTCAATGAAAATTTAGTCATAGTTAAACCATTAGTTGAATTTATTTTATGGATGCATTATTTATATACAATATATCAAAATGCTTCAAAACAAGATTTATCAAAACTTTATATTAGAGATTTTCAAAACTTTTTTTATTGTTTTGATAGGTTTGTCTTTAATAGCCTTGACGGTAAGGGCGGTGAATTTTTTAGATTTGATTGTAAATGACGGTTACCCTGTTTTAAAATACTTACATTATTCAGTTTTAAATATTTTTGGAATAGTACCTAAATTTATACCCCTTTCATTTTTGATTTCTCTTATGATATTTATCTTAAAGCACATTGATGATAGTGAATTTATAATTTTATGGACATCAGGAGTTGAGAAAATAAAAGTAGTAAATTTATTTTTTTTTACATCTTTAATATTATTGATTTTTTATTTATTATTTTCGATTTTATTAACTCCGTTAGCTTTAAATAAATCAAGAAACTTATTAAGCCAGGATCAATTTAACTCTTTTCTACCAACTATAAGAACACAACAATTTAGTGACTCTTTTCAAGGATTTACATTTATAGCAGAAAAAAAAATTAAAAATGAAATACAAAATATTTTTTTACATGATGTAGGAAATAATTTAAAAAACCTGCTTTCCGAAGTTTCTGATATCACTAATACAACTGTCGTTGCAGAAAAAGGAATTGTTGATAAAAGAAAGATATTTTTATTTAATGGACAAATAATTACTTCTGAAAAAAGAAATTTGGAAAAAAATGATATTATTAAATTTGATCAACTAAATATTGATTTAAGAAATTTAGCAACTAATACAATTACACATCCTAAAATTCAAGAAACAAGTACCAAAGAACTTCTAAAATGTTTAAATTTAGAAAATTTAAATACAGGAATTTGTAATGAACAGTCAAACAAGGAAATTCCTCCGAACTTAATTAGGAGAGTAATTTTACCATTTTACCTTCCTGTTGTATCGTTAATTTGCTCCTTGCTGCTAATAAGAAATAATAAAGTTTATTATAATAAAATTTCGATTTTTTTGTATAGCTTTATTCTACTAGTCTTGAGCGAATTAATTATTAAATACACAGGGATAAAAATTATTTATAGTATTGGTTATATTGCATCGCCTTTTATTTTAATTGTATTTTTATACTTTTTACTAATATTTAAGTTCTCAAGAGAGACAAAATAATTATGAATAAAATTATCTTGAATTATCTTCTGAAAAATTTTTTAAAAACATTAATGTATTCAATTTTAATTATGTATTCTTTTGGGTTTATTCTGACTTTATTTGAAGAAATAGAATTTTTTAAAAATCTTAATGTGAGCATACTCATGCCTTTAATGCTTACAAGTATTTTCATACCAAGCATGATAACAAAATTATTACCATTTATTATTTTTATTTCTAGTCTATGGTTTATGAGATCAATTAGAAATAATAAAGACCTTTTAACTTTAAAAGTTTATGGATATTCAAATATAAAAATCTTTTTTATTCTAGCTTTAACTTCTTTTACATTGGGATGGTTAATTTTAATTATTGTAAGTCCAATAACATCATCAATGGTTAAGTATTATGAAATTACAAAATCTCAATATGCAAGAGATGTTGATCACCTTGTAGCAGTAAATAAAAATGGTCTATGGATTAAAGAAAATTTAAATAATGGCACGCGAATAATCACCGCCTCTAAGCCAGACGGAATTAATCTAAATAGTGTTACAATTTTTCAATTAAATCAAAGCTATAATTTAGAGAAAAAAATTTATGCAGGAACAGCAAATATAAAAAATAATAATTGGGATTTAGATGATGTAATAATATTTAAGCGTAAAGATGGAATTTTTGAAAAAGAATTTCTTGAAAAATATCAAATTAATTCAATCTATAATTACGAAAAAATAACAAGTTTATTTAAAAATTTTGATACAATGTCTTTTTTAGACCTCGCGATTGATTACCAAGAATTACTTAAGAACGGTTATAATAAAAAATTTTTAAATCAGAGTTTGCATTCGATGTTAACTTTGCCCTTCTTTTTGTTCTTGATGACAGCTATTGCATCGATAATTACTATGAATACTTTGAAGAGGTCTGATAATTTTAAGTTGATATTATTAGGAATATTTATAAGTGTTTTTGTCTACTATTTTAAAGATTTATCCTTAGCCTTGGGACAGACTGGGAGAATACCAATTACTCTTGCTTTATGGTCTCCTATTATAGCATTAAGTCTTTTCACATTTATTGGAGTTTTACAGATAAATGAAAAATAAATTTTTAGTTATAATTATATTTTTATTTCAAACGACGCTTAAAGCCGAAAATGTACAAATAGAAGCAAAAAATATCACATTAGATAAAGATCAAACAACTTCGATCTTTGAGAATGAAGTTGTTGTGAGAACTGAAGATAAAGTTATTAAGAGCGACTATTTGAAATATAATAAAAAAAATAGATTTTTAATTTTTAAAAAGAACATAGTCGCTGAAGATAATCTTGGAAACATTATTAGAACAGATTATGCAGAGTATGATGAAAAAAAGAAAAATTTTTTAAGTAAGGGCCCTACCAAAATAATTACATCTCAAAATTATGATCTCGAAGGTTCAAACATATTTTTAGATAATGCAGAAAAATTTATCAAATCAGACTATAAAGCAACTATTGTAGATCAAGAAGGAAATATAATAAATTTAGATAACTTCGAATACCACGCTGAAAGTAATATTTTTAAATCAGTAGGTAACATAAAAATAAAAGATAAAAAAACCAATACTTATGAGTTTTCTCAAGTTTATATAGATACAAAAAAAAGGGAGATACTAGGGACAGATATAAAATCATACCTTAAAGATTCAAATTTCAAAATTAATCAGAAAAATAAACCTAGAGTCTTTGCTAATTCGGTGAATATTAATAATGATAAAAAAATATTTACTAAAAGTATTTTTACTTTATGTGACTATAGAAAAAATGATAAATGTCCACCATGGACAATACAAGCTTCTGAAATGTTGCACGATAACAAAAAGAAAACAATATATTATGATAATGCATTAATAAAAGTTTATAATGTTCCAATTTTTTATATACCAAAGTTGTCGCATCCAGATCCGACAGTTGATAGAAGATCTGGATTTTTAATACCTTCTTTTTCTGATTCAAAAAATTTAGGATCTGGAGTTTCTATTCCGTATTTTTTCAATGTTGCTAAAGATAAAAATTTTACTTTTATTAGTAGAATTTATGAAAATGAAAATCCTCTATACATGGGGCAATTTCATCAAGCTTTTAAAGATGCGAGTCTTTTAGCAGATTTTGGTTATACTGAAGGATATAAAAAAACAAGTGTTTCAAAAAAAGCAGGACAAAAGTCTCATTTTTTTTCTAAATTTGTAAAAAGTTTCAAAGGTAAAAATAATTCCGAAAGTAATTTAACATTATCTGTACAAGATGTTTCTAATGATAAATATCTCAAACTATATAAAATTAAATCAAACTTGATTGACTATAGTGAAACTTTTCTAAAAAACTCTTTGAATTTTACTCACGAAAATGAAAATATTTTTTTTAATTTAAATGCAAGTGTTTACGAGACACTCAAAGAAAGTTATAACGATAAATATGAGTATATTCTGCCAGAATTAACATTAAATAAAAATCTATTTTCGAATGATAATTTTGGAAGTTTGGATCTTCAATCTAATTTAAAAATTCATAATTATGATACTAACAAAACAACCAATTTTTTGGTTAATGATTTTAATTGGGACTCTAAAGAGTTCAATTTTGATACTGGAGTAAGATCGAAAATTTTTGGACATTTAAGAAATATTAATTATGAGGCAAAAAATGTTGATCTTTATAAAAAAGACTCGACCTCTGAAATTCATGGAGCGCTCGGTTTGTTAACTGAATTGAACTTAGAAAAAAAGGTGAATAGTTCATCGCACTTCTTAACTCCTAAATTTATGATAAGATATGCACCTGGAAATATGAGACAGGAGAATACTGGTTTAAGACTTAATCCAATTTCTGCATTTAGTTTAGAAAGACTTGATAATATAAATAATTTTGAAACTGGCCTAAGTGGAACTTTTGGATTTGATTACAAGATCGAAAACACAAATAGAGATTTTGACTTTTCAGTTGCACAAATTGTTAATGAAAAGGAAAATAAAAAGATGCATTCTAAAACAAGTTTAGATGAAAAGCTCTCTGACCTGGTTGGTAGTGCTAAACTAGCAATAAATGATAAAATTGACATAAATTATAATTTTTCATTAGATCAAAATTATAGCGATCTTAATTATAATGAGATTGGAACTGCTATGAATTTTGATAAATTAAATATTAATTTTGATTTTTTACAAGAAAAAAAACATATCGGCAACCAAGAATATTTTAAAACAAAAATTCAATTAGAAAATATTGAAAATAATATTATTTCTTTTGAAACAAAAAGAAATTTAATTACTAATTCTGCAGATTTTTATAACCTTAGTTATGAATATGTTAATGACTGTTTAAGAGCAGGATTAGTTTATAGAAGGGAATTTTATAATGACTCAGAATTAGAACCAGATAATTCACTTATGTTTAAAATCACTTTGACACCTTTTGGAAATATAAATTCACCTTCTTTTAACTAATGAAAATATTTTTAACCATCTTTTTCATATCATTAATTTCTATTAATAGTTTGCATGCAAAATATAAAAGCAATATCATAGTTAAAGTTGAAAACGAAATTATAACAAGTTTTGAAATTAAAAATAAAATTTTAAGTTCTTTAATTTTAAGTAAACAGGAAATCAATCAAGAAAATATAAATAAATTAAAAAAACAAGCCTTGGAGGCACTTATTCAACAAAAATTGAAAGAAATTGAACTTAAAAAATATCAATTTAAAAGTGATAATGCTCAAGTAACTTCATACATAAATAAATTATCTTCAACCGATGTTTTAGGACTTCAAAATCGATTTAAGGATAATAATCTAGACTATGAATTATTTTTTAGAGAAATTGAAACTACACTTAATTGGCAAAAATTTATATATAAAATTTATGCTAGTAAAATTGAAATAGATGAAAAATCTGTTGAAGAGGAACTTAAAGAAATTAAAAAATCGCAAAATGAAATTATCAAAGAGTTGCAAATTTCAGAAATAGAAATTTTAAACGCTGAAACAAATGATTTAACTCAAAAAAAAATTAAAGAAATAAGTCAACTTATTGCTGATGAAGGTTTTGAAGCTATAGCTACTAAATATAGCATTTCACCAACAGCATCAAATAAAGGAAATTTAGGCTGGGTAAATAGTAAATCGTTATCCAAACAAATGTATAGCGTATTAGTAAATATGAATATAGGAGAGGTTAGTAAACCAATAATTACATCAAATACTACACTTTTTTTAAAAATCAATAACAAAAGGGAGTTGAAAACAAAGCTCATAAACGAAGATGATCTGAAAAAAAGAATAATAAATAAAAGAAAAAATGAATTGTTTAACTTATACTCAAACAGTCATTTGTCTAAACTCAAAAACACAAGTTTAATTGAATATAAATGAAAGATAAAATTTTAATACTTGGAGGAGATCCAAATAGTATTAATTCAGAAATAATATGTAAAAGTTGGAAAAAACTTAATAGTTCTTTAAAAAGAAAAATCTTCTTAATATCAAACTATAAATTATTCAAAAAACAAATATCAAAATTAAATATGAATATAAACTTAGTGAAGGTAGATAATGTCAACCAAAAAGTAAGGAATAATTCTTTAAAAGTAATTGATATAAAGTTAAATTTTAAAAATCCATTTAATGTAAATAAAAAAAATGCGTCCGAATTTGTTTTAAAGGCTTTTGATTATGCCCACAATCTTGCAATCAATAAAAAGATCAAAGGTATAATTAATTGCCCTATAGATAAAAGGCTGCTTAAAAAAAAAAATATAGGTGTCACAGAATTTCTAGCTGAAAAAAATAAGATTAAAAAAGACACTGAAGCAATGCTTATCTGGAACAAAAAACTTTCAGTATGTCCAATTACAACTCATATAAAAATCAAAGATATAAATAAGAAAATCAAAAAGAGTTTAATTATAACAAAAATAAGTTCGATAAGTAAAAATTTTAGGTTAATATTTAAAAAAAAACCTAAAATAGGTCTCCTGGGGTTAAACCCTCATAACGCGGAAATGGAAAGTGGATCGGAAGAAAAAAAAATAATTTTACCATCTATTAAAAATTTAAAAAGAAAAGGTATAAAAATAGATGGGCCTTTGGTTTCTGATACAGTATTCATTAGTGAGTATAAAAAATATGATGTGATAGTTGGAATTTATCATGATCAGGTTCTCTCCCCTTTTAAAACAATTTTTAAGTTTGACGCTATCAATATCACTTTAGGATTAAACTATCTTCGAGTATCACCTGACCATGGAACGGCGAAAGATCTTATTGGAAAAAATGCAGCTAATTTCTCAAGTTTGCTAAAATGTATTCAATTTTTAGATAAGTTCAGCTTATGAAATTCCCAAAAAAATCATTGGGACAAAATTTTTTAATTGATAAAAATATAATAAGTAAAATTATAAATCTTGTTGAGATTGAAGATAAAAATATTATTGAGATTGGACCAGGGACAGGTTCACTTACCAAAGAAATAATAAAAAAAAAACCCAAAAGTTTTTTGTTAATTGAGAAAGATAAGAACCTTTATGATATTCTTGTTAAAAATTATGCTAGTATAAAAAATTTAAATATTCGTAATTCTGATATTCTTAAATTCAACTTAGAAAAAAATTGTAGAAAAGATACAGTAGTCTTTGGGAACTTGCCATATAACATTTCATCTCAAATTCTTGTTAAATTTATAAAATTTAAAAATTGGCCCCCTAACTTTACCGATCTAATTTTAATGTTTCAAAAAGAATTAGGTGAAAAAATTTTAGGTAAATTTACAACAAAAAATTATAGTAGAATCTCTATTATTTCAAATTACAGGTTAGAAGCATCTAAAAAATTTTTGGTTTCGCCTAATTGTTTTTTTCCTAAACCTAAAATTAATTCAATGATAATTCATTTCAAACCTAAAATTCCGAAAATTTCCAAAATAAAAAACTTAAGAAATCTAGAAAAAGTAACAAATATTCTTTTTTCTAATAAAAGAAAAATGATCAATAAAAATATTAAAAGGATAATTAATAATAAAAAAATTGATGAAATTAAAAATTTAAACCTTAAGTCAAGACCTTCAGAAATTGAACCAGATATCTACTATAAAATTACTGAGCTATATGAAGATCATTGAAAATATCATTTTTTTTATAAGTTGATATTATATTTTCAATTTGTTTAAAACATATATCCAGATTCTTATTGATTAAAATATAATCGTAATCTTTCCAATGCTTTACATCTTCATCAAATGAGTCGTATCTCTTGCTCACTTCTTCTTCTGTATTTTGGTCCCTTTTTATAAGTCTTTTTTTTAGTTCATTTTTATCTTGAGGGATTAAAAAAATTTTTATTAATTTTAAGTTAGAAAATTTTGATAATTGTTTTGTGCCTTGCCAATCAATATCGAACAAAATATCGTTTTCTTTTATAGTGTCATCTACAGTTTTTTTTAAGGTACCATAATAATTTTCAAAAATTTTTGCATACTCATAAAACTTTTTCTGGTTAATAAGATTTTCAAATTCTTTTTTTGAGGTAAATTGATAATCTACACCATTTACTTCATTAGATCTTGGAGCCCTTGTGGTCATCGAAACTGAAATTTTAAAAGATTGATATTTTTGCTGAATCTTTTTTACTAAAGTTGTTTTTCCCACACCTGATGGAGAAGAAAGTATGACCATAAAATTATCTCTTCCAGGTAGCATGAAATATTATGAAATTTATTTAGCTTGATTTACTCTCAATAAATTTAATTGCATCTCCGACTGTAAGTATTTTCTCAGCTTCACTGTCTGAAATTTCTGATCCAAATTCCTCTTCAAAAGCCATAACTAATTCCACTGTATCCAAGCTATCTGCTCCAAGGTCATCAATAAAACTTGCCTCTTCAGTTACCTTTTCTTCTTCTATACCTAAATGATCTGCAACTATTTTTTTTATTTTACTTTTTACATCGTCTGACATGAATTCCTTTCCTATATATTTAATTTCTTATTAGATTATTAAACAGAATTGTCAAGCCATATACATTCCGCCATTAACATGTATGGTTTCTCCATTGATGTAGCTTGCTAAATCTGAAGCCAGAAAGGCTACACAATTTGAAACATCTTCTCCAGTTCCTAGATTTCCTGAGGGAATTTTACTGATCAATTGGTTTTTAAATTCCTCGTTAATTTTATCTGTCATTTCTGTTTTAATAAATCCTGGGGATACACAATTAATATTTATATTTTTTCTTGCATATTCAATAGCTAAGCTTTTAGAAAAAGCAACTATGCCAGCTTTTGATGCTGAATAATTAGCCTGCCCAAGATTTCCAGTATGACCAACTATTGAGGTTATATTTATAATTTTCCCATATTTTTTTTTTAACATTTTTTTAATTGCAAACTTACACATTAGAAAAGTAGATGTTAAATTTATGTCTAAAACTTTTTTCCAATTTTCCTCTGTTAATCTTATTGATAGGTTATCAAGGGTGATACCTGCATTATTTATTAAAATATCAAGACCATCTAATTTTGTATCTATTTTTTCTAAAAACTGTTCAATCTTAGCATGCTCATCTAATTTGAACTTTTCAATTTCTACATCTTTAAATTTTTTTTTTAAGTTATTTAATTTTTCATCATTTGTACCAGTTGCAATTATTTTGGCACCTAAATTTTCAAATTTTTTGACTAAACAATTGCCAATGCCACCAGTAGCTCCAGTTATTAAAACTTTTTTATTTTTTAAATTCATTTGACAAATTTTTAATATCAGTAATTGAGTTAATTGAAAAGCTATTTACATTTTTAATAGTTCTTTTAACCATTCCAGATAATGCTTTTCCCGGTCCTATTTCTATAAAATTCTTTACTCCTTTATCAGACATAAATATGAGAGTATCCCGCCATCTAACAGTAGAAAAAATTTGATCAATCAGAAGTTTTTTTATTTTTTCTGGGTTATCCTCTGATTTTGCGTTTACATTATTAACTATTGCTAAAGTAGGTCTGTTGAAAGCAATACTATTAATCTTATTCTTCATCACTTCTGCTGCTGGTTTCATTAAAGAACAATGAAATGGAGCGCTCACTTTGAGAGGAATTGATTTGATTTTTTTTTCTTTCAAGTTATTTTGAAACATCTCTACACTTGATTTTTCTCCACTTATAATAATTTGACCATCTGCATTATCATTTGCTATTTCGCAGACACCATTTTTATCATCTCTTTTATTTAACATTTCTTTTAATTCTTCTATTTTTAAGCCCAACACTGCAATCATGCTTCCTTTACCGAGTGGGACAGCATTTTGCATAGCCTTTCCTCTTTCGCTTAATAAATAAATTGCATCAGTAAACTGTAAAGAGTTTGCACAAACCAAAGCACTGTATTCTCCAAGTGAATGTCCTGCGAAAAATTTAAAATCTTCGAAGCTAAAATCAAATTCTTTCTTTAAAATTTGAAAAATTGAGTAACTCACTGTTAAAATAGCTGGTTGGGTATTCTGAGTAAGTTGTAATTTATCCTCTGGGCCTTGAAGTATTATTTTTGATAAATGAAATTTTAATTTTTCATCTGCTTCCTCGAAAATCTTTTTAACTTCTGTGAAACTATTATAAAATTCATTTCCCATTCCAACAATTTGGGAGCCTTGTCCAGGAAATATCAAACTATTCATTTTATATTAATTTTTTAATAATTATTACTATTGCTATAATAAATAATTATAGTATAAACCATCCTTTATAAACTATTAAATATAATTCTTTGTAAATAAACTATGGCTTTTTACGAAAATACTATAATTGCAAAACAGGATTTAGCAGAAAAAGAATTAAATGCTGTGAAGAATAAATACAGTGACTTAATAAACAAATCTTCTGGTAAGATAATTAAAGTTGAAGAATGGGGTCTTTTGAATTTAGCTAACCGAATTAAAAACTATAAAAAAGGCTTTTATATTCATTATAAATTTGAAGGAAACAAAAATACTTTGGAAGAAATTAATAAAAGAGCAAAAATTGATAATGCAGTTATAAGATTCTTAACTGTCAAATATAAAAAACTCGATATCAAAAATGAATTTTTCAAAAAAATAAAAGATGAAAAGAAAAAGTAAAAAATTTCAAAAAAGAAGCACCAACTCGCTTAATAAATTGAGCCTATTTCAAAAAAATGATGGGAAATTTTCTAAAAAATGTCCACTTTCAATAAAAAATGCACCAATAATTGATTATAAAAATGTTAATTTATTAAAGAAGTATCTATCTGATAATGGAAAAATTATTTCATCAAAAATAACATCTGTGTCTTATAACAAACAAAAAAAACTTACTAGAGAAATTAAAAAAGCAAAAATATTGGGTTTAGTATAATGGAATTAATACTTTTAGAAAATGTTTTAAATCTCGGAAACATTGGGGATAAAGTAAAAGTCAAAGATGGATACGGTAGAAACTTTTTATTAAAGCAAGGCAAAGCTTTAAGATATAATAAGGAAAATTCTGAAATTGTTAATAAGAAAAAGAACGAGTTAATTAAAAAAAACACCGAAATTAAAAATAAATTTAAAGAAACTGCTAAACTTGTTAATAATCAAAAATTTACTTTTTATAAAGAAAGTAAGGAAAATGGTGATCTTTACGGTTCCATTAAACCAAAAGAAATTACTAATATAATAAAAGAGAAAACTAAGGCTGAAGTCAGTCCATCGCAAATTATTCTCAAAGATGAATTAAATAAGATTGGAATATTTAAAGCTGAAATAAACTTCCACTCTGAGGTGAAAGCTTCTGTTATTATTAACATAGACAAAATACAATCTAAATAACTTTTCCACAGAGAAAAAAAAAGAGTGCGTAACTTTTTGCTTTATCAAAAAGTAACCTAATCTAATATCATTGTGTGGAAGAAATTAAATCAATACATAATAGTTCTAGTAACAAACAACCCTCTAACTTAGAAGCTGAACAAGCTTTAATCGGCTCAGTATTAGTTAACAATGATATAATTGATGAAATTTCTAATATAGTAAACCCATCCATATTTTATGATCCCGCTCATCAAAAAATTTATGAGGTTATTGAAAGCCTGAATAATAAAGGAGTAATAGCAAATCCAATTACACTTAAAAATTTTTTCGAAAAAGATAATTTACTCAATGAAGTTGGGGGAACTGAATATTTAGTGAAATTAACAAGATTTTCAAGCTCACCAAAACAAGCTTTGGACTATGCGAAAATTGTTCATGAAATGTATGTAAGAAGAGAATTAGTTTTAATCTCTGATAAATTATCATCAGATACAATAAATGCTAATACTCAAGAGCAGAGTGCGGAGGATATTATTGAGAATACTGAAAAATCATTATTCGATTTAGCAGAAAGAGGTAGTTTCTCACAATCTTTTCTTAAATTTAATCAAGCGCTTGATCAAACTATTCAACTAGCCACACTTGCAATGCAAAATGATCAAGGAATAGTTGGGGTTCCAACTGGATTAACTGACTTAGACGAAAAATTAGGAGGATTGCATAAGTCTGATTTGATTATCTTAGCAGGAAGACCCTCGATGGGTAAAACAGCGCTAGCAACTAATATAGCTTTTAATGCTGCTCAAAATATTTTAGATCGTCAGGAAAAATCTTCAATAGCCTTTTTTTCTTTAGAAATGTCCTCTGAGCAACTTTCCACTAGGATTTTGTCAGAACAAGCAAGAATAAAATCAGATGATATTAGACGTGGAAAAGTGACTGAAGAAGAAATTAATAGATATATAGATACATCAAGAAATATTTATAACCTTCCGCTTTATATCGATGAAACACCAGCTATTACTATTGCAACATTAAGTAATCGAGCAAGAAGAATAAAAAGACTTTTTGGATTAAGTTTGATTGTCGTAGACTATATTCAATTAATGAGATCAAGCTCAAATAAAAATGATGGACGAGTTCAAGAAATTTCTGAAATTACCCAAGGACTAAAAGCATTGGCAAAAGAATTGTCTGTGCCAGTATTAGCGCTCTCTCAATTATCTAGAGCTGTTGAACAAAGAGATGATAAGCTGCCGCAATTAGCTGATTTAAGAGAGTCAGGATCAATCGAGCAAGATGCGGATGTTGTTATGTTTGTATACAGAGAAGCTTATTATTTAGAGCGAAAACAGCCAAAGTTAGGTTCAATCGAACACGCTGAATGGCAATCAAAAATGAATGACGTTAATGGTTTAGCTGATATTATTTTAGGAAAGCAAAGACACGGTCCCACAGGCACTATTAAAGTGGAGTTTGAGGGAATTTATACAAAATTTAAAGATTTAAACAAAAATTAGACTCAGTTTTTTCTTTAGTTATCAAAAAATTAAGATATATCTGAAATATCCCAATGCTATCTTATATTTATAAAAAAATTGTAATTGATTTTTCAAAAATTACACTTTTTTTCATAGCTGGTATAGTTGTTTTTTCACTATATCAAGCAAAAAATTTTAATCTTGATGCATCCTCAGATGCTCTTTTGCTTGAGGGTGATAAAGATTTGAAGTTTCTAAGAGAAGTGAATGAAAGGTATAAGTCTAAAGATTTTTTAGTCCTTACTTACTCACCTGTATCAAGTTTCATCGAAAAAGAGACAATACTTAACTTACAATTATTAAAATCTAAAATAGAAAAATTAACTTGGGTGGATAGCGTAATTACATTAATTGATGTGCCATTATTGAAGAGCACGGATGAAGGTCTTATGGACAGACTTAAAAACTACAAAACTTTGGCATATCCAGAAATTGATAGAAAAAGAGGTTTTGAGGAGATTTTGAATAGTCCAATTTATAAAAATTATGTAATAAGTGAAGATGGTAAAACCTCGGGTATAGTTGTCTACTTAAAAAAAGATGAAAGGCTAGCTGAATTTATAAAGATTAAAGAAACGTACTTTAATCAAATAGAAGAGACAGGTTTATCAAAAGAGGAAAAAGTAAATTATAAAAAATTTCTATTAGAGTATGAAGATTATAAAAATTTGTACAATGCTAGGAACAGTCAAAATATTTCAGAAATAAGAGATGTTATTAATAAGTACGGAGAAAATGCGAAAATTCATTTAGGTGGCATTCCCATGATTGCAGACGATATGATGAGTTTTATTAAAAGCGACATAATCGTTTTTGGAATAGGCGTATTCATATTTATAATTTTAACTTTGTGGTTTATTTTTAGAGATATTAAATGGGTTATGATGCCATTATTAGGCTGTGCTACATCTGTGATATTAATGGTAGGTTTATTAGGTTTAATAGGTTGGAAAGTTACTGTTATCTCATCAAATTTTATTGCATTAATGTTGATTTTAAATATGGCAATGAATATTCATGTTACAGTAAGATTTTTACAATTAAAAAAAGAATTTCCACAACTTAAAAAAGATGAAGCAGTTGTAAAAGCTAGTTTCAAAATGATGCTTCCAATTCTTTACACTGTTTTAACTACGATTTGTGCTTTTTTATCTTTAATCTTCAGTGGAATCAAACCAATTATAGATTTTGGGTGGATGATGACTTTGGGTTTAATTGTTTCGTTAGTAGTCACATTTCTTCTTTTACCGTCCTTAATCAATACTTTTTCATCTGAAAATAATGTTAATATAAGAAATACTGAAAAGTCATTAATAACTTCAGCTTTTGCATATATAGCAAAAAAAAATACTTTTATAATTTTTTTAACATCATTTTTAATTATATTTTTAAGCATAGTTGGAATATCCAAATTAGAAGTTGAGAACAGTTTTATAAATTATTTTAACAAAGAGACTGAGATATATAAAGGTATGAAAAAAATTGACGATGAATTAGGTGGAACGACTCCACTAAATGTAATTTTGAAATTTCCTATGAAACAAAAAAATCAGAAAGAGGATGATGAATTTTCCGAATGGGAGGAGGAAGAAGAAAATAATGAGGAAAAATCAAAATATTGGTTTACTAGAGACAAAATGGATAAAATTTTAAAAGTTCACGACTATTTAGATTCTTTGCCTGAAATTGGAAAAGTTTTATCGTTTGGGTCAATTTTAAGAGTGGCGGAAGATTTAAACAAGAAAGAACTGCAAAGTTTAGAAATAGCTGTTCTTTATAGTAAAATTCCCAATGAGATAAAAAAAGAAATCATCTCGCCATATATTTCTGTAAAATCAGATGAGGCCAGAATAACACTTAGAGTAAAAGACTCCCTTAAAAATTTGAGAAGAAACGAGCTTATTAAAAAAATTGAAACAGATTTAAATAAAAAACTTGGTCTCAAAAAAGAAGAATATAAGTTAACAGGGGTTTTGATACTTTTTAATAATTTATTACAGAGTCTATTCAAATCTCAAATTCTCACACTCGGAATAGTTATATTAGGAATTTTTGCAATGTTTTTCATATTATTTAAAAATATAACTTTGTCGATAATTGGTGTAGTGCCTAATTTTATTGCAGCATTTTTCATCTTAGGAATTATAGGTCTTATGGGTATACCATTGGATATGATGACTATTACCATAGCCGCTATAACAATTGGAATAGCAGTAGATAATAGTATTCATTATATTTACAGGTTTAGAGAAGAATTCAAAGAATTAAAAAACTATGAACAAACATTAGATAGATGTCATAAAACTGTTGGTATAGCTATTTTGAATACATCTATTACCATAGTTTTTGGATTTTCAATTTTAGTTTTATCAAATTTTATACCTACTATTTATTTTGGTGTTTTTACTGGAATCGCAATGCTTTTAGCAATGATTTCGGTCTTAACTTTACTACCTAAATTACTATTAATTTACAGACCATTCGATAAAAAAGTTTTAAATCGTAATGAATAATAGTTTTTTTGAAAATTTATCAAATATAATTAATGTATTTGATATTATTGTACTTATAATTTTTACTTACTGTATTATTCAATGTTTTATTAAAGGATTTTCTTTAAGCCTAATTTCTTTTATGAAATGGGTTTTATCGACTATTGTAACAATAATATTTGTTCCAAAACTTCAACCTTACGTCAGTGATTATATTGAATCAGATTTTATAAATAATTTTGGTCTAGGAATTTTGATTTTTATATTTACACTTTTTTTTACAATACTTATTGGGAAAGCTTTGGGTAGAGCTGTAATCTGGACAGGAATGGGTTCGATTGACAAATCTTTTGGGCTTTTATTTGGTTTTTTTAAAGGATACGTTGTATCTGTGTGTATATTTTCTATTTTAAATTGGTTTTATCCTTTACAAAATTGGGGTATATCGACTAAAGATGCAATCAGTTATGACCTAATTAAAAAGGGAAGTGAAATTTTAATTGATGAATTTCCCTCAAACGAGGATTTCATTGATACGAAAGAAAAAATTGAAAAAATTTGATTTAGATAGACTAAAAGAGGAATGTGGAATATTCGGAATATCTAATCACGCGGATGCATCTGCATTAGTCGCATTAGGTCTTCATGCTTTACAACATAGAGGTCAAGAAGGTTGTGGAATAGTTTCTTTTGACGGAAAAAATTACCATTCTGAAAAAAGGCACGGCTTAGTTGGCGATCATTTCACTGATTCTGATACTTTAAAAAAATTACCAGGTAGTTTCGCAATTGGTCATAATAGATATTCTACAACTGGTGAAACCTCTTTGAGAAATATACAACCTTTTTTTGCTGATTTACATATGGGAGGATTAAGTATTGCGCATAATGGAAATTTAACCAACGCATTAATTTTAAGAGAGTCGCTTGTAAAAGATGGGGCGATATTTAGGACTACAAGTGATACTGAAACCATTGTTCAGTTGATAGCTAAATCAAAAAGAAATAAATTTATTGATAAATTAATCGATGTACTTTTCCAAATTCAAGGTGGATATGCGCTAGTATTAATGACTAATAAGAAGCTTGTGGGTGTAAGAGATCCTTTTGGGATTAGACCATTAGTGATAGGGAAATTAAAAAACTCTTATATCTTTGCTTCTGAGACTTGTGCTTTAGATATAGTAGGAGCTTCTTTTGTAAGAGAAGTTGAAAATGGTGAGATAGTCATAATAGAAAATGATATTTTAACTAGTATAAAACCTTTTCCAAAACAAAAACCTAGACCATGTGTTTTTGAATATATTTATTTTGCCAGACCCGATAGCTTAATTCAAAAAAAATGCGCATACGAATATAGAAAAAATCTCGGAGCAGAGCTTGCTAGAGAGTCAGATATCGATGCAGATTTTGTCGTGCCTGTACCTGACTCTGGTGTCCCTGCAGCTCTAGGATTTGCTGACCAATCTAAGAAAAAATTTCAACTTGGATTAATAAGAAATCATTATGTTGGAAGAACATTTATTGAACCAAAACAAAATATAAGAAGCTTAGGAGTTAAATTAAAATTAAGTCCTACTAGAACAATTGTGAAGGATAAATCTATAATTCTTATAGATGACTCTTTAGTAAGAGGAACTACTTGTAGTAAAATTGTTAAAATGCTTTACGAGAGTGGGGCTAGCGAGGTACATGTTAGAATTGCTTGCCCAGAAATAAAATATCCTGATTTCTACGGGGTTGATATGCCCACTAAAGAGGAATTACTTGCACATACAAAATCAAATGATGAAATATGTAATTTTATAAAAGCTAAAAGTTTAAAATTCCTTAGTCTTAATGGACTTTATAAAGCTTTAAAAGGTGAGGCAAGAAACTCTGTTTATCCTCAATTTAGTGACCATTATTTTACAGGCGATTACCCTATAAAACCATCTGATAATTTAGAAGGTATGAGGATAAAACAACTTTCCTTATTAAGTGGAAAATCTAATAATTAATTTATAATTGTAATTTTATTACTTTTATTAATATAAATCATAGACCCATCAACAAATATTGGTGATGAATATATTTTGTTTTTAAATTTATAAATTTCCTCTATTTCACCGCTAAGTCTCAATTTAATTACATAAGAATTATTCAAAAAAATTAAAATTTTATTATTTACTAATGACATATGTTTGATATTAATCTTTCTTTTTTTTGAGTCTAAAAATTTTGCTAGTTGATTTTCTAAATTATAAGAATAGATAATTTTCCCATTACTTAAATCCATAGAAATTAAAAAATTTTTGTGTGTTACAGAAAAAAGAAAGTTGTCAAAAATAAAAGGTTTTAAAGATTGAGAAAAGTTTTTCTTGTACAAAACTGCACCTGAATTAATATCTATTACATAAGTAAAATTATTAGATGACGCAACAACGTATTTTTCGTTAGAAATAAGAGCTTGTCCTTTAAACAAATTACTTGGATTAATATCAAGTGATTGATTCAAGTTTATAAACCAGTTAGGTCTCATTGTTGTATGATCAATGCCATATAAAGATCCATAGGTATTAAGAAAAAAAGAATATTCATTATTAATAGATAAATTATTAATAAAAAAATTTTTGATAATTGTCTCCTCAGTTGGAACAATTTTGATTATATCTCCATTTTTAATGTCAAGGAAATATAGGATATTATTTTGGTTAGCTGCAATTAATTTTCCGTCAAAGATTTTGAGGTTTGACCTAAATGGAATTTTAAAATTTTTAGCCCAGACAAGTCTATTTGTTACATAATTATAAGCATATAGATAGCCAAGGTTATCTGAAGTATAAATTATATTTTTTTTTGTCGATAAATTTAACCTCTTTTTAATTTCTTTATATTTCTTTTTGTAAAAATTAAATTTACTAATAATTCTTTTTTTTTCGGTTGAAAAAACGATTATATTGCCTTTTTCATCGCTCATTATTATATCATTTTTCACCATCAATATTTTTGGATCTATTTTGTAATTTGATATTTTTTTTGTTCTAAGTAGAGTGTTTTTGGTCTCATTGTAAAAAAAGTTTTCAATATTATTTGATTGTGAATAAAAAATATCGGACCACTCTTTGTTTTTTATTGTTTTATAATCTTTAAATTTGAAATTTTTATCTATATCTATTACTTTATCAAAAGAATTGTCAGACTCAGATAAAATCTTGTAATCATTAAATGTATTATTATTTTCTTTAGTTGTATTTTCATTTGTCCAAATACCTGATTTATTGTCAAAAGAACAGTTTTGAAGAAATAATAAAAGAAAAATTATTGGTAAAACTTTCATCTTAAGAGAATTATTTTTTTAAAATTTCTTCAGCTAAAGATTTAAATGTGGAGTCGTTGCTTATTAAGTTATTCAAAATATTGTTTCCTTCTTTTTTCTTTGAGTTGTCAATCAAATAAAGAGCTTTTTTCAAAAGTATCAAATCTTTTTTTTCTTTAGAATGGCCTAAGTTTTCTACTATTTCAAAATAATTCATTATTTTTTCAAAATCTTGTTCTAAGTCTTTTTCCAAAATTGTATTTAAAGATAACAGAGAATAAAATTGGTTTTTACTCATTATTATATTTTCGTAAATTTCTCTTGATTTTTCTAATTCCTGTGATGAGAGATGTAAGCTTGCAGTTATATACTGTTCGGAAATTTTAACATTTTTTTTATTGTTAAAAACTTGAGTGGAAACAGTAGTTAATAATACTAATATTATTAAACCTGTAAATATAGAGACTTTAGTTTTATTTTCTTTGAAAAAAAATACTAATTTATTACTTCTTTCAATTTTTTTATTTAATTCTTGATCCATTTAAAAAGTTTTTTTTGCCAGGAAACTTACTTATTTTTACATCTCTTGTATATTTTTTTACAGCTTTTTCTATCAATCTATTTAGATGGACATATTTTTTAACAAATTTTGGGTAAAAACCGCTTAGTCCTAACATATCGTCGGTTACTAAAATTTGCCCATCACAATAAATTGAAGAGCCTATTCCTATAGTAGGTATATTTATTTTTTTAGTAATCAATTCTGCAGCCTTAGGGGCAATACACTCTAGAACTATTGAAAAAGCTCCAGCCTTTTCAATTAACTTAGCTTCTTTTAAAAGATGTAGAGCTTTTGTTTTTGTATCTCCTTCAATTTTAAATTTTTTTTTGAATTGAGGCGTGTAACCTATATGTCCCATAACCGATATTTTGTCATCTACAAGTTCTTTAATTATAGCGTAGTTTTTACTATTACTCTCCAACTTAACCGCATCACATTTTGTTAATTTTAAAATTAGTCTTGCATTTTTTTTAGCTAGTCGTTTATTTGCATAAGTTCCCTTGGGCATATCCACAACTAATAGAGGTTTTTTTAATCCTTTCTTAACACTTAATGTGTGTTGGATAATATTGTCTAAGCTAATCTTATGAGTGTCTTTATGACCGTATAAAACATTTGCCAGAGAGTCACCTACCAAAACTATATCACAGTACTTGTCTAAAATTTTTGCAATATTTTTTGAGTAAGCTGTCAAACTTACTATTTTTGACTTATTTTTTTTACTGATGATTTTTTTTATTTTTTTATTCATTCAATAATTTTATTCTAATTCAATCGTACTTGGTGGTTTGGAACTTATATCATAAACAACTCTGTTTATACCTTTCACGTTATTAATTATTTTATTAGAAATTTGATCTAAAAAAGCTTTAGGTAAATTATAATAATCAGCTGTCATCCCATCTTCAGATGTTACAGCTCTTAAAAGGCAAGTGTATTCATAAGTTCTGGAGTCGCCCATGACGCCTACCGTTTTAATTGGCAATAAAGCAGCATAAGCTTGCCAAATTTTATCGTATAAATTATTTTTATTTAATTCATTTATGAAAATATTATCAGCTTCTTGTAATATTTTAATTTTTTCTGGTGTAATTTTTCCAAGAATTCTTATTCCTAATCCAGGACCTGGAAAAGGATGTTTATAACAAATACTTTTTAAAAGACCTAGTGAGTTACCTAGCAACCTTACCTCATCTTTAAAAAATTCTTTCAAGGGTTCAATTAATTTTAAATTCATTTTTTTTGGTAGACCTCCGACATTATGATGTGATTTGATCTTTGATGACTTGCTTCCTGTAGCAGATTTACTTTCAATAATATCTGGATAAAGGGTGCCCTGAGCGAGAAATTTTATATTTTTAATTTTTTTTTGCTCTTTTTCAAAAATCTTAATAAATAGATTTCCTATTATTTTCCTTTTTTTTTCAGGGTCCGAAATATTTTTTAATTTTTTAAAAAAAATTTTTGAGGCATCAATTAGTTTTACATTTAATTTATATTTTTTTTTAAATATTTTATAGGTATATTTAAATTCATTTTTTCTCATTAATCCCGTATTAACCATTATACAAATTAAATTTTTTCTAATTGCTTGATTTATTAAAAGAGCAACAACGCTGCTATCTACTCCACCTGATAACGCACAAATTACTTTATCGTTTTTAACTGTACTTTTTATTTTTCTTATTATTCTATTTTTTTGAAAGGTAACATTCCAGTTTTTTTTTATTTTACAAATCGAGAATAAAAAATTTTTAAATATTTGTTTTCCATTTTCAGTGTGAGTTACCTCTGGGTGGAATTGGACTCCATATATATGTTCTTTGCTATTTTCTATAATTGTCAATTTTGAATTTTTAGTATAAGCGATTGCTTTAAACTTTTTAGGCAACTTTATTACTGCATCCTCATGGCTCATCCATACACTTTTGTTTTTTTTTGAAAAAAATTTTTTTGTAAGAATTGATTTTTTTTTTTTATATATAAAAGCTCTTCCAAATTCTCTTCTTTTTTTTGATGATTTAATTGTACCTCCATATATTTTTGCAATTAACTGTAGTCCATAACATATTCCAAGTACCGGAATTTTTTCTCTAAAGATTTTTCTTGGAATACTTTGAAACTTCTGAGTGGTAACTGTTGAAGGTCCACCGGAAAGTATTATGCCCTTAATCCTTTTATAATCTTTAATTTTTTTGATTTGTTTTGGAGTAAAAATTTCAGAGTAAACCCCAAGCTCTCTTACTCTTCTTGCTATCAATTTAGTAACCTGTGAACCAAAATCTACTATTGCTATTATTTCATGATTATTTTGAAATTGCATTTATTTTTTTGATAAATTTTCAATTTCGTTTTTTAATTTTTGACTTTGATCACAAAATTTATCACATATCTTCATCAACATATCATTTAATTTTTTACTTTTCTTGTAATCTGATGCTTCCAGCTTCAGTTTCGCTAAATTGTATATTGCTTCCTCATTTTTAGGGTTTAATAGGATGACTGTATTCAAATTTTGTTCCTCTAATTTTTTTTTGTCTAAATTTTTAAATATTTTTGACAAATATAAATATGACATCTCATTCTTAGGATTAAAGACTATATCTTGTTCAAATTTAAATTTTGCTTCAACAAATTTATTTTTATTATATAAACTTAATCCATCATTAAAGAACTTTGTGTTTGCAAAAGATATATTTGGTAGAAATAGTAAAATGAAAATAATTAATTTGAAGATTTTTGATATCATAATTTATAATTAATTGTTTTTTGTGTCATTTCAACACTGTGCACCATGCTTTCGTAAAATCCAGCTTTTGTAATTTTGATAAATTTAGAATTTTTTGTTATTTGACTAAGACTTTTTGCCCCAATGTAACCCATCGATGATCGTAAGCCACCTTTTAGTTGAAAAATAATTTTTGATACATTGCCCTTATATTCTACTCTACCTTCAACACCTTCAGGTACAAATTTAGATTTATTTTTAAAATTTTTTTGAAAATATCTGTTAGCAGAACCTGCTGACATAGCACCTATTGAGCCCATGCCTCTATATCTCTTATAAGTTTTACCTTTTATCTTAAATTTTTGCCCCGGACTTTCATCAGTACCAGCAAATATAGATCCCATCATAATTGCGTCGGCTCCTGCAGCTATCGCTTTAACAATATCACCCGAAAATTTTATACCACCATCAGAAATAATTTTTATATTTGTTTTTTTGAGAGCTTTCTTTACATCCATTATTGCTGATATTTGAGGAACTCCGATACCGGCAACCATTCTAGTAGTGCAAATAGAGCCTGGTCCTATTCCTACTTTAATTATATCTGCACCAGAATTGTATAATTTTTTTGCTGCGTCTTCTGTAGCTATATTTCCAACACATAAAGGAGTTTTTTTATTAATTTTTTTTAGTTTCGAAAGAGTGTTAAGAACTTTTTTACTATGACCATGTGCTGTATCTACAACGATTAAATCACAACCATTATCAATCAGTGATTTAACTCTTTCGATATCATCATTACTGGTTCCAACTGCGGCTCCAACTAACAATTTTTTTCTTTTTACTTTGACAACTTCTTTTGTTTGTTTTTTTATATTTAGGTTTCTGTGAATTATACCAAGACCTCCCTCCTTAGCAATTGCAATTGCCATACTTGACTCTGTAACAGTATCCATTGCAGATGATAAAAATGGCACTCTCAACTTTATTGTCTTTGTTAACTGTAACGAAATATCTGTATCAGAGGGCAAAACTTCGGAGTATTGAGGAACTAATAAAATATCATCAAAAGTTAAGGATTCTCTAATTGTACCCATATATACTTATAAACAATTTTTAAAAATTATAAAGTCTTTAAAATCTTACAATGTAAATAAGTTTCTTTAGACTCATTTCTGCTAGACTTAGGTTTAAAAAAATTCACGTTTTTAAATAAAGATTTGGCCAAATTCTTCACTTCGATAAAGTCTTCTCCCATAAAAATCTTTGATACAATTATACCATCAGGCTTAAGTGACTTAGTGGAAAAATTAAGGACTTCTGAGCATAATTGATTAGTCCTTATTGAGTCTAAGGATTTATTTCCGGTGGTATCTGCAGCCATATCTGAAATAATTACATCAATTTTTCCTTTGAAAAAATTATTAATTTTATCTTTTGATTTATCTTCAAAAATATCACATTTTATAAATTCAACATTATCAATTGGCTTCATAGGCTTTGTATCTATTGATAAAATTTTTCCACTAGTTATTAAATTGCTAGCTACCTGAGACCAACCGCCTGGATATGAACCTAAATCTAGAAGACTTGTATTTTTTTTTAAAAATTTAAATTTGTTGTTTAATTCTAATAATTTAAAAGAAGCTCTAGACCTGTATCCCAAAGTTTTTGATTTTTTAAAAAATTGATCTCTATGTTGTTTAATTCTCCAATTATTGCTTTTTTTTACTCTTCTAGATTTCTTCATTACAAAATATCTTCATGATCATCATCAGATATTTTTGTTAAATATTTTTTTTGTTGTTTTAAAAAAATAAAAATACTTATTGGAATTGAAATTAAATAAATTAAACCAAAAATTAAAAGAGTTTCGAAGGTATAAAATAATAAAGAAATAAATATAATTCCAGCAGCAAGTAATAAAAAAACAGTTGTTTTAGAGGAAATAGAAATTTTTTTTAGTGAGAGAGTCGGGATTTTACTCACAAGTAATAAAGCAATTAAGATTGTAAGAAACGGTGTTAGGTTTTTTAAATCAAACTTATAGTTTAAATCTGATAACTCATAAATCAAAGGCATTAATATAAGAAGACCTCCTGCGGGTGAAGGTATTCCTTCAAAAAAATTATTTTTCCAGTCTTGGTGACTTTCAACTTTTGTTAAATTAAATCTTGCTAATCTTAAGACGCAACAAACTGAATAAGTTAAAGCTATAGCCCATCCTAGTTTACCGTAATTAACGAGCTCCCAAAAATATAAAATTAAAACTGGTGCAATTCCAAAACTTACAAAATCTGTCAAGGAGTCAAGCTCTTTTCCAAATTCAGAAGTTCCTTTAATTAATCTAGCTACTCTTCCATCTAAAGCATCTAGTATTGCTGAAAGAAGTATTAATGTTACTGCCAAACTAAAATTTCCATCGATAGCGAATTTTATGGAACTAATTCCAAGACAAACTCCACCTAGAGTAAGTATATTCGGTAAAAGATATCTTGTTTTTTTTGAAGAAACTATTTTGAACTTTTTATCTGGTTCCATTATTCTGAAGCAATTAGACTTTCGCCCGCAACTACATTTTGTCCTAGTTTAGCTAAAACTTTTTTATTTTTAAAGTATATATCTACCCTACTGCCAAATCTTATCATTCCAATTCTATCACCTTGCTTTAAGTCTTGTCCTTGCTCAACCTCACAAACAATTCTTCTAGCCACTAATCCAGCAATTTGAACAATTATAATTTCCTCCCCATTCTTATTAGTATTAATCTTAAAATAATTTCTTTCATTTTCTTCACTAGCTTTGTCTAAAGAGGCATTAAGAAACTTACCAGGTTTATAATAAATTTCTTCAACTTTCCCGCTAATTGGAATTCTATTTACATGACAATTAAATACGTTCATAAATATACTTACTTTTGTGAACGTTGTATTTTCAAGTCTTAATTCCTCAGGCCCAGATTTCTCAGATATATCTGTTATTAAACCATCGGCTGGACTTACTAAAAAAGTATCATCATTAATTGAGATGCGCTCAGGATCACGAAAAAAATAGTAAACCCAAAAAGTAATTAATATAAAGATTAAACCTAAAAATTTTGAGAAAAATAAAATCAAAAAAGTAGCTAATATTGAAATAGCTAAGAATTTATAGCCTTCTTTGTGGATCTTTGGAAAAATTGTATTAATCATAATTTTAAGTTTGCTAAATTTTTTCTAATATGTATAAAAATCACAGTTATTCAATCAATATTTTATGGCAAAAATAAAAGTTAAAAATCCAGTAGTAGAACTTGATGGTGATGAAATGACCAGAATTATATGGTCATTCATAAAAGATAAGCTAATTAAGCCATATCTCGAGTTAGATCTTAAATACTATGATCTTGGTATGGAGAGTCGAGATAAAACTAATGACCAAATCACGGTGGATGCGGCAAATGCAATCAAACAACACGGAGTTGGTGTAAAATGTGCGACTATTACACCCGACGAGGCCCGAGTAGAAGAGTTTAAACTAAAAAAAATGTGGAGATCGCCAAATGGTACTATTAGAAATATCTTAGGCGGAACGGTTTTTAGAGAGCCGATTATTTGCAAAAATGTTCCCAAACTAGTTCCCGGTTGGACGAAGCCAATAGTAATTGGAAGACATGCTTTCGGTGATCAGTACCGAGCCACTGATTTTCTTATACCAGGTGAAGGAAATTTGGAAGTCAAATGGACTTCAAAAGATGGAAAAGATAAGAAAGAATTTAAAGTTTTTGATTTTCCTGGGCCTGGAACTGCTCTTACAATGTACAATTTAGATGATTCTATTAAAAATTTTGCAAGAGCATGCATGAATTACGGTCTTGGAAGGAAATGGCCAGTTTATTTATCTACTAAAAATACAATCCTTAAAGCTTACGATGGAAGATTTAAAGATCTTTTTCAAGATGTTTTTGAAAAAGAGTTTTATGATAAGTTTAAGAAAGCAAATATTACATACGAACACAGATTAATTGATGACATGGTAGCATGCGCTATGAAATGGAATGGTGGATATGTTTGGGCGTGTAAGAATTACGATGGTGATGTACAATCTGATACTGTTGCTCAAGGATTTGGATCTTTAGGTCTCATGACAAGTGTGTTGATGACACCAGATGGTAAAACAGTAGAGTCAGAAGCTGCTCATGGAACTGTTACTAGACATTATAGAATGCACCAACAAGGTAAAGAAACTTCTACAAACCCAATAGCATCTATATTTGCGTGGACCAGGGGTTTAGCTCACAGAGGAAAACTTGATGAAAACGAGGAACTAATTAAATTTTCTAATAATGTTGAAGAAGTATGTATTAAAACAGTTGAAAGTGGTTCAATGACAAAAGATTTGGCAATTTTAATAGATAAATCAAATAAATATCTAACTACAAATCAATTCTTAGAGGCTATTGATGGAAATTTAAAGAAAAAACTTAACTAATTTTTTTTGATATTTCTTTAAAAGCTTCCTCAATTTTGTTTTGATCTACACCACCGGCTTGAGCAAAATCTTTTCTACCACCACCGCCTTTACCACCTAAAATAGTAGACGCGGCTTTTACTAAATGGACAGCATTATATTTTGACGTTAAGTCTTGAGAAATTCCTACAGCTAAACCGACCTTATCTTCAAACGTCGAAATGCTAATTATTATTCCAGATTTAATATCTTTTTTTCCTTGATCAATTATACTTCTAAGTTCTTTTGGAGGAAAATCTTTTAAAATTTGTTCTCGAATTAATATATTCCCAATTTTTTTATCCTTAATAATATTTTTACTTTTATCTTTCTTGATACCTTCAATTTTTACTTTATTAAGCTGTTTATTCAAATTTTTTAAATTTTCTGACAAATCTAAATTTTCATTAAAATCAGGTTCAATTTTCAATTTTTGCAGCTCATTTTCAATTAATTTTATATCTTTTTTTAGATTAGATTCTTTCAGGGATTTATCTTCTTTTTGTGTTTTTTCGTATTCTTCTAATTGCTTGTCCCTTAATGCCTCAACCCTTCTAACTCCTGATGCAATAGATGATTGACTTATTACTTTAAACTTACCAACTTCTCTGGTGTTTTTAACATGAGTTCCCCCACATAATTCTGTTGAGAAGAAACCATTATTTTCTTTTCCCATAAACACCACTCTTACTTCCTCGCCATACTTTTCACCAAATAATGCAAGAGCACCCATGCCAACTGCCTCCTTTGGGGTCATTATTCTTGTTTGCACATCAGATGAACCATCTACTATTTCATTAACTATATTATTTATTTTGGTCATTTCCTCTTTTTCAATAGGTTTGTTATGACTAAAATCAAATCTTAACCTTTCAGGAGAGACTAATGATCCTTTTTGTGTCACATGCTTTCCTAAGGTTCTTCTTAATGACTCATGCAATAAATGAGTTGCTGAATGATAAGCTTTTGAATTATTTCTTTTTAAAACATTAATTTCTAAATTAACGCTTTGCCCAATAGAAATTGAACCCTTTTCAACTTTTCCATAATGAACAAATAAATCTCCCATTTTTTTTTGTGTATCATTAATTTTAATTTTACAATTTGAGTTAAAAATATAACCCTGATCGCCTACTTGGCCACCAGACTCTCCGTAAAATGGAGTTTGATTAGTTATGACTTCTATTTCATCTCCAGTACTAGCAGAGTCAACGAATTTTCCTTTTTTTGAAATTTTTATTATTACACCTTCAGCTTTATCAAATTCATAACCTAAAAATTCAGTAGGGCTAATTTCCTCTCTTACTTTAAACCACCTTTCCTCAACAGACTTATCTCCGGATCCTTTCCAATTGGCTCTCGCTAAATTTTTACTTTTTTCCATCTCCCTCTCGAATCCGTCACTATCTACTTTGATGTTTTTACTTCTTAAGATGTCAGCGGTCAGATCTAAAGGGAAGCCATAGGTATCATATAATTTAAAGGCTTCTAAACCTGGAAAGGTTTTATTTTGGACTTTATTTAAATTTTCATCGAGTATTTTCATGCCACGCACTAAAAGAGAGGAAAATTTCTCTTCCTCGTTTTTAAGAGTTTCAACTATCAACTCTCTACCATTTATTAATTCTGGATAACTGTTCTGCATCTCGTTTAGCAAAACTTCAAAAAGTTTATAAAAAATTGGATTTTTGCTACCTAAAGAATGAGCGTGTCTCATCCCTCTTCTCATAATTCTTCTTAAAACATATCCACGACCTTCATTAGAAGGTAATATTCCTTCAGCTATTAAAAAACTACTTGCTCTTAAGTGATCAGCGATTACTCTGTGGCTTGCTATTGTTTTGCTGTCGATTGAAGTCTTTGTTAAATCAGATGAAGCAGCCATTATTTTTTGAAAGTGATCAATTTTATAGTTATCGTGAGTACCTTGTAAAACTGCTGTCATCCTTTCAAGTCCCATACCTGTATCCACTGAGGGTTTTGGCAGTTCAATTCTTTTTTCTTTTGATATTTGTTCGTACTGCATAAATACAAGGTTCCAAATTTCTATAAATCTGTCACCGTCTTCGTCAAGACTTCCAGGTGGACCACCTTTCAACTTTTCGCCATGATCATAAAAAATTTCAGAACAAGGACCACAGGGTCCTGTATCTCCCATTGACCAAAAATTATCAGATGTTGAAATTTTTATTATTTTGCTTTCATTTAATCCAGCAATTTTTTTCCAAAGATTAAATGCATCATTATCTTCATAAAAAACGGTAACTAATAATTTTTCTTTAGGTAAATTAAAGTCTTTAGTTAAAAGACTCCAAGCATGATGAATGGCTTGTTCTTTAAAATAATCTCCGAAGGAGAAATTTCCCAACATTTCAAAAAAAGTGTGATGTCTAGGAGTGTAACCAACGTTTTCTAAATCATTATGTTTTCCTCCTGCTCTTACACATTTTTGAGATGTTGTAGCTGTTTTATAATCTCTTTTTTCTAAACCTGTGAAAACATTTTTAAATTGAACCATACCTGAGTTGGTAAACATCAAGGTAGGATCATTGTTTGGAACTAAATTGCTTGATTCTACGATCTTATGATTGTTTTTTTCAAAATAATCTAAGAATTTTTTTCTGACATCGGTAAGTAAAATTTGGCCCATATTTAATTAAATACAGATATTTTAGAACTTGTCTATAAAGAGATTAATTAGTCTGCTTTTTATCGTTGTCTACAACAACGCATATTTCAGATTTTGTAAGAAATCTTTGTCCAGTGCCATTATCTAATGAAAACATGCCTCCAATTCCTTTAACTGCATCAATTGTAAGATCTGTGTGTTTCCACTTTTCGTATTGATCCTCATTCATATAAAATGGGGTCCCGTCTACCTCTCCTAGTTTTACATCACTGTTACCTACTTGATATTCTTTGGCTGGAAAACACATTGGAGCACTACCATCACAACATCCTCCTGATTGATGAAATAAAAGATCGTCACCGTGAACTTCCTTAATCTCGTTAAGAAGTTTTTTCGCAGATAATGTGAATGATACTTTCATTTGTATGTTTCGGCCCATGATTTAGAATCATGGGCCATTATATATTATTGGTTAAAAGAAGCCTAATTTTTTCTCACTGTAAGACACGTGTAAGTTCTTCACTTGTCTGTAATGATTTAACATCATTTTGTGAGTTTCTCTTCCGATACCAGATTGTTTGTATCCGCCAAATGCAGCGTGAGCTGGGTATGCATGGTAACAGTTTGTCCAAACTCTACCTGCTTCAATACCTCTGCCCATTCTGTATGCAATGTTTCCGTCTCTAGTCCAAACACCTGCGCCTAATCCATAAAGAGTGTCATTAGCTATTTCTAATGCTTCTTTCTCATCTTTGAATGTTGTAACTGATACAACAGGACCAAAAATCTCCTCTTGGAATATTCGCATATTGTTTTTACCTTCGAAAATAGTAGGTTGGATATAGTTTCCTTTTTCAAGACCACTATTGATTTTTGCAGCACTTCCACCACATAGAACTTTGGCACCTTCTTTTTTACCTAAGTCTAAGTAAGACTTAATTTTTTCCATCTGTTCTAATGAAGCTTGTGCTCCAATCATAGTTTCCATTTTTAAAGGATTGTCTTGTTTTACAGCTTTAGTTCTCGCAATCGCTTTCTCCATAAATTTATCATAGATAGATTTTTGAATTAAAGCCCTGCTCGGACAAGTACAAACCTCTCCTTGGTTAAGCGTAAACATAGCAAAACCTTCTAAACATTTGTCAAAGAAGTCGTCATCTTTGGCCATTACATCTTCAAAGAAAATATTAGGCGATTTACCGCCTAATTCCAAAGTGATTGGTATTAAGTTTTGAGATGCATACTGCATGATCAAACGTCCAGTCGTAGTTTCACCTGTAAAAGCAATCTTCTTGATTCTTTTTGAAGAAGCCAAAGGTTTACCTGCTTCAAGACCATATCCGCTTACAACATTAACAACACCTGCTGGTAATAGATCTCCTATCAGTTCCATTAAAAGCATGATTGATGCTGGTGTTTGTTCAGCTGGTTTTAATACTACACAGTTTCCTGCAGCCAATGCTGGAGCTAGTTTCCATGTAGCCATTAATAATGGGAAGTTCCAAGGAATAATCTGACCAACTACACCTAATGGTTCTGGTATATGGTAAGAATATTCGCTGTTGCTGATTTCAGCAACTGAACCCTCTTCTGCTCTTATTACTCCTGCAAAATATCTCCAATGATCAATTACCAAAGGTAAATCTGCAGCCATACATTCTCTGATTGGCTTACCATTGTCTAAACACTCTGCTGTAGCTAAAACGTTCAGATTTTTCTCTATAACATCAGCAATCTTTAAGAGTATATTTGATCTCTCAGTGATTGATGTTTTCCCCCAAGCAGGAAATGCTGCGTGGGCTGCGTCAAGAGCAAAATCAACGTCTTTTTCATTCGATCGTGGCACCTTACAGATAACTTCATTAGTGATAGGAGTAGTATTATCAAAATACTTTCCTGATTTAGGTTCTACAAATTTTCCGTTTATGTAGTTTCCATATTTTGCTTTAAATGGAAATTTAACCTTCAAATGAGAGGTATCTAAAGATGAAGACACTTTCGAGCTTGATGCTTGTTGTGTACTCATTTTTCCCCCTTTTTGTTTTAATTATTAATTAAAACCAATCTGAACTAGATTGTACACTTGTATTTTTGACACTTTTTTTTTGACCACCAAATATGGATTCTATCAATTTCTAGTTGAGGTTTCATGAGAAACGGGAGGGTTGATTTAAACCTCCCGTTGTAATGATGGCAGAGGAATTATTCTTCCTCTTTTTTATCGCTAATTTTTTCTTTCGCTGATGGATTGCCCTCTAGCTCTTTACTTATCGCTGAGGCTTCATCTCTAATAATTTTTTCTATTTCTGCGGCAACGTTCGGATTTTTTTGAAGATAAATTTTAGCGTTTTCTCTACCTTGGCCTATCTTTTCTCCTTTATAAGCATACCAAGCGCCTGATTTTTCGACTACTCCTGCTTTTGTTCCAAGGTCAATTAATTCACCTAATTTACTTATTCCTTTGCCGTACATTAAATCAAATTCTACAACTTTAAATGGTGGGGCAACTTTATTTTTTATAACCTTCACCCTAGTAGAGTTACCAATAATTTGATCTTTTTCTTTGATTGCACCTATTCTTCTTATATCCATTCTTACTGATGAATAGAATTTTAGTGCATTTCCGCCAGATGTAGTTTCTGGATTACCAAACATAACACCAATTTTCATTCTTATTTGATTAATAAATATCACCATTGTGTTAGATTTGGATACTGAACCAGTAATTTTTCTCAGAGCTTGACTCATTAATCTAGACTGTAATCCAACATGATGATCGCCCATTTCTCCTTCCAACTCCGCTTTTGGTGTTAATGCTGCTACAGAGTCCACTACTAAAACAGAAATTGACCCTGATTTTATTAATGTATCAGTTATTTCTAGAGCCTGCTCTCCTGTATCAGGTTGAGAGATTAACAACTCCTCAGTTTTTACACCTAATTTTTTAGCATAGACTGGGTCCATCGCATGTTCAGCATCGACAAAAGCGCATATTCCGCCAGCTTTTTGGGCCTCTGCTACCACTTGTAAGGCCAATGTAGTTTTTCCTGAAGACTCGGGCCCATATATTTCAATAATTCTTCCTTTAGGTAGACCGCCTATACCTAAAGCCAAATCTAGGCTGAGTGAACCAGTCGATATTGCCTCAACGTCTAAAGCTTGTTGTTGTCCAAGCCTCATTACGGATCCTTTTCCAAAATTTTGATCTATTTGGCTAATTGCAGCCTCTAAAGATTTGTTTTTCTCTTTTAATTCTTGTTGTTTTTTATTATCTGTTTTTACTACTTTTAAGTTATTTTTTGTCATTTTTGTCCTTTTTTTTTGTTCGAATCATTATAATAAATGTACACATTTTGTTCTTTTTATCAAGTTATTTAAAATATGCTTTAAATGATGAATTTAATTAAGAGATTTTAAGGATAAAGTTCCAATCTGCTTGGCTAACTCAAATTGAGAGACATTATAGTCTCTCTGGGCTTTAGCGAAGGCTATTTTAGCGTCCAGAAGGAGGCTTCTAGACTGGATAACCTCTAGAGTAGTTCTTGTATTACTGGAGTCATACTCTAGTGTTATGCCCTCATTAGCTATTTCAGCAGCTTTTAACTGGGCTCTAGTGGCATCTAATACACCTTTTGAAGACTGATAATTAGACCAAGAGTTTGTTGTTTCTGTGATTATTTTATTTTTAGTATCTTGTAGAATCAATTGAGCACGTTGTTTATTAAAAGTTGATTTTTTAATTGATGAAATATTCTCACCACCTTTAATGATAGGCCAAGTTATTGTAGCTTTAACACTTTCATCGTTTTGTTCGTCAATAGTTGAACTTAAATCTTTGTTTTCAGTTTTTGAAACTTTTATTGATGCGGATGGGGACAATCTAGCCCTTTCAATATTGAGTTCTTTTTTTGATATTTGAAATTCTAAATTTGAAATTAGTAGATTCAAATTTTTTAAATTTGATAATTCCAGAGAAGATTCTAAAGAATTAGGTAATGATAAAATAATATTTCCCGATAATTCTTGAAATTCTGGTGAATTTTCTCCAGTAACTCTTTTAAAATTTGTTTTTGAAGCAAGTAGTTCAGTCTTAGATTTTATTAATTTTGCATTGGCTCCTGCTAAGGAAGACTCGGATTGAGCTAAATCAGTTAAAGTAATTTCACCTTTTTGTAAACGAGCACTATCAGACTCAACTTGTCTTTCAAATAAGTTTACATTTGAATTATTAAATTTTTCACTTTGAAATTTAAAAATCAGATCAAAATATGCAAATGCTACGTCGTATATAGTTTGTTGTTCAACTTTATTTAATTCTAGTTTGGCTTTTTGAGTTTCTAGCTCGGTTTTTTTAAATGTGTTCACTCCCTTAAAGCCGGAAAAAATTTTTTGTTCAACCGAGATTGAAGTTGTTTCTGTATCAAGATTTGTATCAACTAAATTTTCACCACTTTGATTAATTCTATTTGTAGAGGTCGTACTTGTTTGGTTTCCTGATAGAGTAATGCTGGGTAAAAATTCACTTCTCGATATATTTTTTTTTTGCTTAGCAGTGTCAAGGTTTTTTCTCTCTGCATTTAATTGCAAATTATTTTCTAAAGCTTTATTTATAAAAAACTTTAAATTTTCATCTGCACTTAAGTTAGAAAATACTAATAAACTAAAAAAAATTAATAATTTTTTCATTTAATTAAGCCTGATTGATTTAAGTTTATGATTTTTATCAATTTTAATTATAAAATTTGCTTTCTTATTTAAATCTTTAAGCATTTGTTTCGTGGTCCTCTCATAGTGCATGATAAATCTTTTTATTTCATTTTTATTCATAATTTTTTTTCCTTTGGAAGTAGCATTGAGTTTTTTTTCTTGTAAAAATCTCCATTTAAAAACATGGTTAAAACTTGGTACTTTTAAAAAAATAATTTTATCAATTTGTTTAAAAATTTTTTTGTACTTGCTTTTAAGCTCTTTATTAACTCTTTCTCTCCAAACTCTTTTTTTATCTTTTTCTTTTTCTAATATATTTATTGGAGCTAATAAATCTTTTTTTTTTTGTGAAGATGCGCCAACACACCAGCCTTCAAATATAACTATGTCGGGCTTTAATTTAACTTTCTCCCAATAGGCTTTGGGTAAACGATTATCAATCGCTTTATCAAATTTAGGTATTTCCAGCTTTTCAAATTTCTGTTTTTTTAACTTTTTCAAACAAGCTAATAAAAGTTTTGTATCGTGGGTGCCAGGAACACCTCTAGTTAAAAATAGCGGGCTTATTTTTTTAGACATTTTTCTCCTATCGTTTAAGGTTTTATAAAAATCATCTATGGAAAAAGTAATTGTATTCAATTTATATCCTTCTTTTAAAATAATTTTTAATATATTTGATATTGTTGATTTTCCTGACCCTTGACCTCCAGTTAATCCAATAATTTTTGTTTTTTTATTTTTAGAAAAAATTTTAAAAATTTCATTACTTATTGGCAGATAAAATTTATTTAATTGACCAATTTTATCTCTAAAAGGTTCTGACAAAACTTCTTGAGACTTCAAAAATTTGAGATATTTATTTTTTATTTTTTGGTAAACCAATTTAGAGATATACATTTGATGTTATTTCTTGTCTAAAGGATGATTTTTTCCATCGATTATTGATACTTCATTAAGCGAAAAAGTATCAATATCATCAATGCAACCTAAGTTAAAACCTGTCATCTTTGGATTAGATCTAGGATTATGATGTGTGTATATTCCACAGTTTGAACAAAAATAGTGTTTTGCTACTTTTGTGTGAAATTGATAAATACTTAATTTATCCTCCCCTTTTATAATCCTAAAATCCTCATTTTTAACCAAAGACATGAAAGTTCCTTTTCTTTTACAGATAGAGCAAGTGCATCTTAAAATTTTATCTAATTTCAAGATATTTACTTCGGCTTCTACATAGCTACAATGACATTTAAGTTTTATCATGTTATTAAAATCATCAGAGATTACTCATGTTTAGCCATATCCACAATAGTTCAAATTATTAAACAAATGTTCACCTTTTGACTCCCTTTTGATTCCTTTAGAGACTCTTTTTTCAACTAATTAGTGTTTTATTATTTTTACAGTATCTAAATTTTCTTGGCTGTTTAAAAGTTCACTTTTCTTCTCTCTTAAAGAAACTATTAAAATCGTTGCATTAAAAATAAACAGAAGTAATACCAAAAAATTTATTATGTTTACGAACAAGTTTGAAAAAAAAGAAAAAGTCAATAAAGCCAAAATAGTCAAAAACGACCTTGTTAAAACTTGATATTTGAAAACCGCAATTATGGACAGAGAATGAATAATTAATTTTAAAAGTGACATTTTTGAAGGTCCATAATATCGTGAACCCCTAATAGAGTCTACTTCACTTAAGTTTAATAAATTCTTCTTAACTGTACCTGAATAGCTACTCCATAAACTTGCTATTGTTGAAAGTTTTTTGACATCTTTTTTGATTAAGCAGCTATAGTTTCCAAAATTTATTAACTCACCAGTAAATATATAAGTAATTATTTTATGTGTTTTATATAAAAATTGAAATATTGGTCCTTCAGCTCTTTTAATTCTTTTTGCAACAACAGAGGTATCAGGTTTTTCTGAAATTTTATTAATTATGGATTTTAATTCATTTGGTCTATCTTCGCCATCTCCATCCATTAAGATTATATAATCAAAATGCTCTTTTTGAGAAATATACCTTATTCCAAATGCATTACATCTAGCATGGCCTCTATTTTTTTTCATATTTAAAATTTTGATGGATTTTAAATTTGAAGGTAGTTGAATTTCTGGTTGTTGGATACTGGAAGAGTCGTTCACTACTAAACACTCAAATTCAAAGTTTTTTATACCGTTAATATTAAAATCTATTTCTGTAATTAATTTTTTTAATGAGTCCCAATCGTTAAAAACGGGTATTAAAAGAATAATTTTTTTCATTTTTTTCCTATCATGCAATACCCTACTGGTTGGATAGTGCCAAATACACCTGGGCAAATCTGTTTAAGAATTTTTGGATTTCCTGTATAAATAACTCCTTGGTTTTCTTTTATTTTTGGAACATAGTTTTTAAGTTCATTAATCCAAATTGGCCTTGAAGGTAAATGGTAGGATAAATTACCAGCCGACCACTCGTCTCCAATGACTAATTTAATTTCATTTACAAAATTTTGGTCCCATTTATTCTGAACAAGTCTAGCTATTTCTTTGCCAGGATAATCAGTTCTTTTGAATTCATTAGATAAAGAAATATAAATATATGCACTTGGTGAAGCTAAAAAAATAAATGTTATTATATAAATGAAATTATTTATTTTTTTAATTTTTACACCTTTTTGAAAGAAGTAAAAAATTACGAGTCCATTAAATAAATAAAATGTAGACATCCACATAGTCCTTATCTTTGCTCCGGTAATGAGCGCGGTAAGAAAAACCAATACCAACGGAAGTAAACCTATGCAAATTAAAAAAGCCTCTTTTTTATTAATTTTTTTAAAAAATAAACTTTTTCTACTAAATGAAAAAATAGAAAAAAATGTTAGGAAAAAAAATAACATCATGCCTATCTGTTTAGAAAAAAAAATTAATGGATTGATAAAATGATCGAACCATTCTTTATTTACAACATCTGTTCTAGCGAAAGCATAGTTTATAGTTAAAAAATCGTTTTTAAAAAGCCAAAATATATGTGGTAAGCACAGTATTAAAAATAAAGACATAGATAAAAAAAAGTTTTTCGATACCTGATTATTTTTTTTTAAAAAAAATAAAAAAAATACTAGCATTGATAAAAGTAAAAATAAAAATGAATAATGTGTTAAAACTCCAAGTGAACAGAACAACCCAGTTAATAACCAGTCAGTAACATTATTTTTAGTAACACTTTTCCAAAAATAATAAACTGCTATTGATTTTAACGGCAACTGACAAATATAAACATTAAATTCTGGAGTTGTATAATTAAAATAAAAAATACTCTCTAGAATTAATACCGATAATACAGGAAAAAAAGAATTATCAAAAAAATCTTTAGAAAGTTTCCAAATATAAAAAAATGCAGTTAAAACAAATAATTGACTTAGCAAATAATATGCCCAATCATTTGTGCCAAATACGAAATAAACTACTCCCACTACAAAAGCGCTAAAAGGTGGGTGTTTATTATAACCCCACTCTAATTGACTAGACCATGCTAATGCCTCAATTGTATCCAGTGGCAAATTTACATTTGTCAAAGCTGGTGCCAAGGTCCAGATGATTAAATGGGAAAAAAGAAAGATGTATAATAGTTTGTTGATGTCTTTTTTTAAATTCATAATTAATTATAATTATTACAATTTATAAGCTATTGACACGACTAAAATCAAACATATACTCGCTCAGTTTGAAAAATGGCAAAAAAAGCAACTAATAAAAAAAAATATATTCCTAATTCAAAAGAAAAATACATGTGTGCTAAACACAAAAAATTTTTTACAGACGAATTATTAAACTGGAAAAGAGATATAATAAAATCAAATAACCTGGGAAATTTGCTAAATTCAAATGATGATAACGTTTCATCTGCTGATATTGTTGATCAAGCATCTTCTTATACTGATAAATCTGTTGAGATGAAAGCTTTGAATAGAAGTAGAAAGCTTATCTCTAAGATAAATTCTGCTTTACAAAGAATTAAGGAAGGCACTTATGGATATTGTGAAGAAACGGGTGAGCCTATTGGTCTTAAAAGATTAATGGCTAGACCAGTGGCCACTTTATCTATAGAGGCACAAGAAAAACATGAAAGAGATGAAAAAATTTTTATTGATGATTAAACTTTAGGAATTTCTTCTCCTTTTTTAAGCAAATCGTAACCTTTTATAACTGCTTTTCTATTAGATATTTCCTCATACCATCTTGTGAGATTATTAAATCTCTTAAGACCTATATCATGCCATTCATGCCTTGCTATCCAAGGAAAGGTTGCGATATCAGCAATAGTGTAATTATCACAGGCTAAAAATTTTGATTTAGAGAGTCTTTCATCTAGTTCTTTATAAATTCTTTCAGAAATCTTAAAATATCTATTTTCTCCAAATTCACTTTTACCAGGGTTATAATGGTGAAATTGATGATGTTGACCTAACATAGGTCCTACATAAGCCATTTGACCCATTAACCATTGATTAATAATTGTTTTTTGGTTTTTATCATAAAATTTTCCGCTCTTTTCAGCCAAATAAATTAATATCGCACCTGACTCGAACAAGCTTTGATTGTTTTCATGGTCTACAATGACCGGTATTTTGCTAAAGGGACTTATTTTTTTAAACTCCGGTTTAAATTGCTCATTATTATTTATATTAATTTTTGTTACTTTATATTCAAAACTTATCTCTTCCAGCATTATTGATATTTTCTTACCGTTTGGAGTGTTGGCGGTAAGTAATTCGATCATTTTTTTCCAAGTCTATCTTGTATAGTTTTAGAAGAAGTGGTGAATTCAAATCTATATTTTTCGTTAGGTCTCGCTCTTTTAAAACACTCAACGGAAGCAAGAGCTACTTCATGAAATCCTGAGAGGATTAATTTAAGTTTTCCTGGGTAAGAACATATGTCGCCAGCTGCAAATATACCTTTTTTATTGGTCTCAAAGTTTTCTGGATTTACCTCAATAGTTTTTTTATCCATGTTCAAGCCCCATTTAGCAATTGGACCTAATTTCATTATCAAGCCGAAAAACCCAAGCATTATATCAGTCGGAATTACTTCTGTTTTTTCATCATCAAATCTAATTGTAATAGACTTTAATTCTTTTTCATTATCTAAAGAAATTATTTGGCAAGGTGTTTTAATCATAATTTTTCCAGCTTTTTCTAATTTTCTTAATTCTGATAAAGTATGTTGCGCACCTCTAAATTCATTTCTCCTATGGACAAGTGTAACTTTTGAATATTTTGAAAGCTCTAATGCCCAATCTAGAGCTGAGTCTCCTCCGCCAAAAATTGCAATTTTTTTATTTTTAAAATGATCTTTATTTCTTACTGAATAAAATACAGATTGGTCCTCAAGTTTTTCTGCCTCTTTTAGAGAGATCTTTCTAGGTTCGAAAGAGCCTACTCCGCCCGCAATTATAATATTTGGCGCTATAAATTCTTTTTTATTATTAGTTTTAACAATCCAGTTTTCTTTTTCTTGGCGCACTTCATCGACTCTTTCATTTAAATGTATCTCAGTATTAAATGGTTTTATCTGATCAAGAAGTCTTTTTGTCAATTGTTCTCCAGTGCATTCTGGAACTGCAGGAATATCGTAAATAGGCTTATCTGGATAAAGTTCGATGCATTGTCCACCAGGTTTATCAAGATTGTCTATTACTATAGACTTAAGACCTTTGATGCCTAATTGGTGAACTCCAAAAAGTCCAACGGGACCAGCGCCGATTATTATTACGTCAGTTTTTTTCATTAAGTTTGCTTCTCTGGTGTAATTACTTCTAGACCGTCTAATTCATTACCAACTATTATTTGGCAGCTTAATCTGCTGTTTTTTTTTGGTTCAAATGCCATATCAATCATATCTACTTCTGCATCTTCTGCTTTTGGAATTTTATCAAACCATTTATCGTCAACATATACATGGCATGTTGCGCAAGCCATTGATCCTCCACAATCAGCATCAATGCCTGGTATTTCATTTTGAATTGCACCCTCCATGACTGACAAACCATTTTCAACTTCTATAGTTTTTGAATTCCCTTGATAGGTTTTGTAAGTAATTTTTGGCATATATTAATAATACGCTAAATAAATTGAAATAATTACCGCCCAAAAAAAAGCGTAATAAAGTATATACCCTTTAACTGTAAAGGGCATTTTCTTAAGCCTTCTTTTTCCTTTTCCTTTATAAGGTTTTGAAATTTCCATAATCTTTTTTTATCAAAAAAAAAGGGCAAGTATGTGAGACATACCCGCCCTTTTCAATTTTATTATCTATTATCTAGATGATAATCTTGTGTTTTGCATTGCTGCTGCCCAGATTACTAGACCAAAAGCGATCTTGTTAATAAAGTCAGCTAAATTGTATATTACGTTTAAAGCGTTTGCATCAACACCACCAGTTAGGTATCCAAAAATATATCCTAAAGGATAAATCGCCCAACCAATAGTAACGATTATTCTCATAGCACTGAAAGCAGTAGCCATAGCTTTGTTACCAGCTTTAGCTGCCATAGTTCCAGCTTCACCTGAGAATATTTCAAACAAGATATAAATCCATCCAGCCATTCCAATTACGAAACCTACAAATGGTTGAATATAACCAGCTTCACCTAAGTATCCACCGATTAACATTACTAATGAACCAATTAATAGCTTCCAGAATATAGAAGTTGGCACCTTTCTTACAGCTGCCAAGATTAGATAGAATTCGATCATTTGAAGAGGTACAGTGATTAACCAATCGATATATCTATATACCGTTGGAGAGTCACCTGTGCTCACCCAAACTTCTCTCATATACATGTAGTGAACGAATGCAACACCAGTTACAAGTCCAGCTACTGTTAAAGATGTTCTCCATGATGCAGCAACAGTTCCTCTTTCTGCAAAGAAAAACACAGTTGTTGCGATCATACCCATTGATACAAGCCAGAATGAAATTCCTACGAAATCATTTGTCTGTAACAATGCAGTCGCTGCGTTAGCTGAGCTTGTTATACCTAAAAAGGCAACAGCTGCTAAAGCAAGAAGACCTAATTTTCTCATGAAAACCTCCCTCGTTTGTTTAGTTTTCGTTTAGTTTATATATAAACTACTCGGACGAGTGATAAATAAACTCACCACCGAATAATATGTGGTGGACCTTAGTAAAAAACAAAGTTACAGTGAAGTGTTTTTTTTGCAAAAAAACCGCATATTTATTGGATTTTCTATTTTTTTTTGGGGATATTTATGAAATACTCTTAAAAATGAAAGAAATTCCAGGAGTTAAAATTGACTCAAAAATATAACGAAATTTACCAAAAATCTATCAAAAATCGAGAGGATTTTTGGAAAGAAATCTCTAATGATATATTTTGGTATAAAAAACCTACAAAAATTTTAAATTCCCAAAATCCACCCTTTTACAAGTGGTTCGAAGACGGAGTAACAAATACTTGTTACAACGCTTTAGATCTCCATATCAGCCAAGGTAAAGGTGAAAAGCTTGCGATTATTTATGATAGTCCCATAACTGGTTCAAAAGAAAATATAACTTATAATAAGTTGAAAGAAAAAGTCGCTTTATTTGCTGGAGCTTTAAAAAAACAAGGCGTAAGCAAAGGAGATAGGGTTATAATCTATATGCCCATGATACCAGAGGCAGTAGTAGCTATGCTTGCTTGTGGGAGAATAGGTGCAGTGCACTCAGTTGTATTCGGGGGCTTTGCGGCAAACGAACTAGCAAGCAGGATTGATGACTCTAAAGCTAAAATACTTGTTACCGCCTCTTGCGGTTATGAGCCTGGGCGAACTGTTCATTATAAACCTTTAGTTAATAAAGCATTAGAATTAGCAAATCATAAAATAAAAAAATGTATAATTTTTCAAAGAGAGAAGGATAAGGCAGAATTAAATCCTGCGATTGATATTACCTGGGATGATGCTCACAAAGATGTTAAGCCTGCAGAATGTGAAAAAATGAATGCAAATGATTACGCTTATATTCTTTACACATCAGGAACTACGGGACTTCCAAAAGGAATAGTTCGTGATATAGGTGGACATATAGTTGCATTAAAATGGACTATGAGAAATATTTACAATATCAAACCAGAGGATGTGTGGTGGTCTGCTAGTGATATTGGTTGGATAGTTGGACACTCTTATATAGTATATGGTCCATTATTTTATGGTTGTACGACAGTTTTGTTTGAGGGAAAACCGGTGGGAACTCCTGATGCAGGAGTTTTTTGGAGAGTAATTTCAGAGCATAAAGTAAAATCTCTTTTTACAGCACCAACAGCAATTAGAGCTATAAAAAAAGAGGATCCTAACGGAGAATTTTTTAAAAAATACGACTTGAGTAAGTTTGATAAACTATTTCTTGCTGGTGAAAGAGCTGACCCTGATACAATAAAATGGTTTGAAAAACTTTCTAACTCACCTGTAATCGATCATTGGTGGCAAACTGAAACAAGTTGGGCAATAACATCAAGTTGCACAGGAATAGAAAATTTTCCTGTAAAGTACGGATCAGCTTTTAAACCGGTGCCAGGTTATGATTTAAAAGTTTTAAATTCTGATGGTAAAGAAGTGGGTCCAGGGAAAATGGGTGATATTGTTGTCAAGCTCCCTCTTCCGCCAGGAACTTTTCCAACTCTTTGGGGAGCGGATAAAAGATATAAAGAGAATTATATGACTACTTACCCAGGATATTATCAAACTTACGATGCGGGACACATTGATGAAGATGGTTATGTTTGGATCATGTCTAGAACAGACGATATAATTAATGTTGCAGGTCATAGATTATCAACCGGAGCTATTGAAGAAGTTTTAGCAGAACATACAAATGTTGCGGAGTGCGCAGTAATAGGAATTGCTGATAAACTTAAAGGTCAAATACCTATCGGTTTGCTTGCACTTAAAGCTGGGGTAACTAAAGATAAAAAAGATATAATTAGCGAATGTGTAAAAATGGTAAGAGAAAAGGTTGGTCCTGTTGCGGCATTCAAAATAGCGATTGTAGTAAAGAGATTGCCAAAAACTAGATCAGGAAAGGTGCTTAGAGGAACAGTAAGAAAAATTGCAGATAATGAACCTTATAAAATGCCAGCAACTATAGATGATCCAGCTATTCTAGATGAAATTAAACAAGACTTGAAAGATAATAATATTCTAAAACTTTAAAGGTTGGCCTTTCGACTCAACTAAAATTTTTCCCTCAGACATTACTAAAATACCGTTTACGACAGTACCTACAGGGAAACCTTTTACCTTATAATTATGAAAGGGTGTCCATCCACATTTACTAGCAATCATTTCATTTTTTATAGTAACTTCTTTATCCATATCAACTATTGTCAGATCTGCATCAAAACCCTCTTTTATAAAGCCTTTATTTTTAATTCCAAAGATTTTACATGGATTTTCACACATCAAATTTATGAGTTGATTTAACTCTAGTTTTCCATTGTTCACATGATCAATCATAACTGGAAAAATAGTTTGAACACCTGGCATTCCTGAGGGAGTATTCGGGTATTCTTTGTCTTTATTTATTTTTAAGTGGGGAGCATGATCTGACCCAAGAACATCTACAACATTATTTTTTATAGCAACCCACAAACGATCGTAATGATCTTTCGATCTTAAAGGTGGGTTCATTTGAGCGTAAGTTCCTAATTTATCGTAACAATCTGGTGCATACAAAGTTAGATGTTGAGGAGTTGTTTCAAAAGTAACGTTTTTTTTATGCATAGCTAAAAAATCGACCTCTTCTTTAGTAGTAACATGTAAGACATGAATTTTTTTATTATATCTTTCTGCAATTTTTACAACTCTACGAGTTGAGGACATCGCACATTCTACATTTCTCCATTCAGTATGAGAGTGAACGTCTCCTTGTCTAATAAATTTTTTTCTTAATTTAATTATATCTTCATCCTCAGAGTGAATTGAAACTATTCTGTCACTACTAGAAATCACTTTTTCGATATCCGCCTCTTTGTCCACTAAAAGATTGCCTGTCGAAGATCCTGCAAAAAGTTTAACTCCACAACAGCCCTCAACGTTTTTAAGTTGTGCAAGTTGTTCAGTATTTTGTGGAGTTGCTCCAAAATAAAATGCGTAATTACTATGCATTCTGTTTTTTGCGGCTTTTAATTTTTTTTCAAACTCTGCTAAATTTGCTGTTGGAGGATTGGTATTAGGCATTTCAAACAAAGAAGTTACGCCGCCAAGAACTGCAGCTCTGCTCCCGCTTTCTAAATCTTCTGCATTAGTAGATCCAGGTTCTCTAAAATGTACTTGGGTGTCAATGATCCCTGGCAATACTACTTTGCCAGATGCCTCGTAAACTTTAGAATTATTTTCCTCTATATTACCTATTTTTTTAATTTTATTTTCATATAAACCGATAT
>CACEAQ010000004.1 GCA_902557605.1 uncultured Pelagibacteraceae bacterium
CTAAATGTATACAAAAATTGGAGTGCCATTGTAATAGGCGATGAAGAAAGAGAAAAAATTGAATTTAAACACAAAAGACTAAATGTCTTAGGTTTTAAGAAACATGAAGAAGTTATCAAGATATTTAAAAAAACAAATATATCTGTGGTTTGCTCTAGATGGGAAGAGCCTTTTGGACGTACAAGTTTAGAGTCTGCGAGTTGTGGGTGTGCAGTGATAATCACAAATAGAGGCGGTCTACCTGAAACAATTACTAATGGAGTAATAATAAAAGATCTAACAAAAAAAAATGTTTATGAAGCAATTTCTAATTTAATTAAAAATAAAAAATACAGAAATGAAATTCAAAAACTTTCCGTACAAAATTTTAATCTAACGCATCAAAATGCGACAATTCAAATTGATGATTACAGAAAAGAAATTTTACAAGATAAATTCAAGAAAAAACTTAATAATTCAAGAAAACTTAAAATTTTACATGTAACTAATTTTAATGAAAGACATAATGGAAGACTTTTCTATAATACTGGCAAAAGAATTAATAATGGTTTGGTAAGACTTAATCATAGTGTCTTAGAATTTAGCGATAGAGACATTGTTAGTTATTATAGAAAAATAAACGATCTTGATGGTTCAAAAAAACTAAATAATAAATTAATCGAAGTAATAAGTAATTATTTACCAGATTTGATAGTATTTGGCCACGCAGACCTAATAAAAAGAGAAACAATTCAATTTATAAAAAAAACTTATCCAGGTATTAAATTTTGTCAGTGGTTTTTGGATAGGATGGATAATAAATGGATTAAAAATCTAAATAGATTTAAACATAAATTAGACTTAATGGATGCAAATTTCTGCACTAGCGATCCAAAGAGCCTTAAACTGTTAAAGGAAAAACCTATTTATTATCTACCAAACCCTGTTGATGAGTCATTTGAAAAATTAAAAAATGATCAAAATCATTATTTGAATAATGATGTTTTTTTCGCAATGAGTCATGGAGTACACCGAGGTGTTTTAAAAAAAGGTAAGTTTGATGAAAGAGAAATTTTCATTGAAAAACTAAAAAAACTTACACCAAATATCAAATACGATCTTTATGGAATGGACAATCTTCAGCCTGTTTGGGCGGATAATTTCATAAACAAAATATCAAAATCTAAAATGGGATTAAATCTAAGTCAAGGTAAAGCAGCTAAATATTATAGCAGTGATCGTTTCGCACAATTAATTGGTAATGGTTTATTAGTTTTAGTAGATGAGAAAACAAAATTTTCAAATTTTTTAAATAAAGATGAAATTGTAACTTACAAAAACATTAATGATTTAGCTAAAAAAATAATCAAATTTAATAAAAATGATAGATTGAGGAAAAAAATAGCTAAGAAGGGAAGAGAAAAATATCATAAGTTTTTTAATTCAAAAATAATTGCCGAGTATATAATTAATAAAACATTTAAAGTTAATTCTAAAGAATATTTCTGGGAAAAAAAGATATAATTATGTCTTTAGAAAAATTATTTATTAAGCATAAGTCTGATAAGTTCAGACACAATTATCATGAAATTTATGATCCGTTTTTAAATAAAATTAAAAACAAAAGATTAAATATTTTAGAAATAGGAGTATCAGACGGTGCCTCAATTAAAGCCTGGTCTGAATATTTCAAAAAATCAGTAATTGTTGGTATTGATATAAAAAAAATTGATTTAAAGAAGAAAAATCTAAACAGAAAAAATATTCATATATATCAAGGCTCTCAGTCAGATAATGTTTTTATTAATTTCATTATCAATAAATATAAAAAATTTGATATTATAATAGATGATGGAAGCCATTATCCAGCTGATGTAATACGTTCATTTAAATTATTGTTTAAATCACTTTCTCTTAAAGGTTTATATTTTATCGAAGATACACAAACCAGTTATAACCATTTTTTTGGGGGAAATCCTTTTGATTTAAAATATTCAAATACACAAATTAATTTTTTTAAAAATTTAGCAGACAAAATAAATTACAAAGAGATAGCAAACCCTTTTAAATCAAAATCAGTTTATGACGGGTTAATAAAAAGTGTTTCTTTTTTTCATAATATGATTGTTATTAGGAAAGATATTAATAATATTGAAAGTAATCTAGTTTTAAACAATTCTTATGAGAATAAGAGATTTTTAACGAAATTAAAAAGAAATCCTGAAAAAAAATTTCAATATTTTTTAAAATATAAAATAATATTTAAATTATATACCCTTACATTATATTTATTTAATTTACTAAAAAAGATTATACTTTTGAGATTTTAGATGTTTTCAATTATTATACCAACATTAAATAACTACAATTATTTGAAAATTTGTATAAATAGTATTAAAAAAAATTCAAAGTTTAATCATCAAATCATTGTTCATGTAAATGTTGGTAAAGATGAAACTAAAAATTTTTTAGAAAAAAATAATATAGAATACACTTTTACTAGTTATAATTCTGGTCTTTGTGAAGGGGTAAATAATGCATCAAAAAAAGCTACTAATAATTATATTGTTTATTCTCACGATGATTTTTATTTTTGTCCAAATTGGGACGAAGCTCTATATAATGAAATAACTTCATTAGGACACGATAAATTTTATTTTTCAAGCACTCAAATAAATACTTTTGGATTCAGAGATTACGATTGTGGTAAAAATTTTGATGACTTTAATGAAACTAAATTATTATCAAATCTTACTAAAAAAGAGTTTCCAAATTTACAAGGCTCAACATGGGCACCACATATTGTTCATAAGGATTTGTGGCTAAAAGCTGGAGGTTTTAGTGAGGAGTTTTTCCCTGGAGCAGGTTCTGACCCTGACTTTAGTCTTAAATTATGGAATCTTGGTATTCGAATTTTTAAGATGGTAGGTAACTCAAAAGTCTACCATTTTGAATCAAAAACTTTAAGAGATCCCAGTAAGTTTGAAAATTTTAATTTTAAAGACCTAGGGAGTAAAAGTGCGAAAATTTTTTTAAGAAAGTGGGGAATTAGCACTAAATTTTTTAGAAAACACTATCTAAGAGCAAACAGTCCTTACGTATCAGAATTAAATGAACCAAAAAAAAATATATCTTATTTCTTAGAACTTATTATATGCAAACTAAAGTTTTATTATTTAAAATTGAATTTTAAAAACTAACTATAGATGAATATTAAACAAAAAAAATATGAAATAATTGTTCAAGCAGGAGGTAGCGGGTCTAGACTGAGACATTTTACTTGGAATAAGCCTAAGTGTTTAGTTTCTTATGAGGGAAAACCAGTAATATTTTATTTATTTGATCTTTTTCAAAAGTCTAATTTCTATATTGTTGGTGATTATCAAATAGATAAAATTAAAAGATATTTTAAAATTAATGCGCCTCCAGTAAATTTTAAGATTTATAAAACAATAGAGAAAGGTACCTGTTCTGGTATCAAAGATGCGTTAAAGGACATAAATGAAAAGAAAGAAATATTAATATTATGGTCAGATCTTATCGTAAAGAAACTTCCAGTTATAAAAAAAAGTCCAACAATAATTACAACCTCTTCATTCACTTGCAGGTGGTCACTAAAAAACAATAAATTAATAGAAAAAACATCAAATAATAACGGCATTCCTGGTATTTTTTATTTTAAAGATAAAAAATTACTTAAAAAAATTCCTAAATCAGGAGAGTTTGTTAAGTGGTACTCATTAAATATTAAAAATTTCCATCATGTAAAAGTTAATTCATTAAAAGAATTAGGTGATTTTTCAACTATAGAAAAATCATATAACAAAATTGGTTTTGGTAGATTTTTTAATAATATTAAAATTGCAAAAAAATATATAATAAAAAAATCAATCGACAAAAATTATAATCATTTAATTGAAAAAGAGATCAATTGGTACAATGAAGTTTCAAAATTAGGATTTAAGGATATTCCTAAGATTTTTTCAAAAAAACCTTTTAAAATGGAAAAAATAAAGGGAAAACATTTATTTGAGATGAATGAGCTTAATACTGCAAAATTTAATAAGATAGTTGAAAATATACTATCGAGTTTAGATAATTTACATTCCAAGAAAAAATCGGTATCCAATAAAGATGATCTTAATGAAGTTTATATTAATAAAACACTTAAAAGATTAAAATCTGTATCTAAAATAATTCCTAACTTTTCATCTGCTGAAACTTTTACTGTTAATGGTACAAAATGTAAAAATTTTTTCTATAAAAGAAATATTGATATTTTAAAGAATGTAAGTGAAGAGTTATATAATAAAAAATTTAGTGTAATTCATGGTGATCCAACACTCTCTAATCTCTTAATTCAAAACAATTTAAGACCAAAATTTTTTGATCCAAGAGGATATTTTGCTAATAAACCAAGTATTATGGGAGATAGTTTTTATGATTTTTCAAAAGTTTATTACTCACTCATAGGAAACTATGACTTGTTTAATAGGAGAAAGTTTAAATTATATATTAATAATAATAGTATTGAAATTATGATAGATAATATTTTTCCTGGAAATGTTGAGCAGATATTCAAATCTCATTTTAAATCAAATTTAAGAAGAATAGAAATTATTCATTCTCTAATATGGTTATCGTTGAGTGGATATGTCAAAGACGATATAGACTCAATTTTAGCCAGTTTTTACAATGGTATCTACTGGATGAATAGAGCTTTAAATAAATGAAAAAAATAAGATTATCCAAAAATTTAAATCACACTTGGTTTATTGATCTTGATGGAACTATTCTTAAACACAACGGATATATTACAGATAAGAAAGATACACTGCTAAAAGGTGTAAAGGATTTTTTTAAGAAAATACCTAAAAAAGACAAAGTAATTATTACGACAAGTAGAAAAAAAAAATATCTTAGAAAAACTAAAAGTTTTTTACAAAAAAACAAAATAAGATTTGATCAAATTATTTATAATTTACCCTATGGAGAAAGAATATTAATAAATGATATAAAACCTAAAAATAGATTAAAAACTTCGATAAGTATAAATCTTAAAAGAGATAAAGGTTTTTTAAAATATAAAATCTAAAGTGAATAAAAAAAAATTACTATTATTGGAAACAGAAATGAGAGGGCCAGGTGGTCATTATTTAGATAATTTACTCGAGTCATTTTTTTTTTTTAAAAAAGATTTTATAATACACGCTATTTTAAATAAGACATTTGATAATGAAGGCACGTTCATCCCAAGTGATTTAAAAACACATAAAATTCTTAAAAGGAATAATTTTGAAAAAAAAGAAAATAAGTTCTTACATTATTTACAAGAAATATTATCTTTTTTTAAAAGAATTTTGTTTGCAATAATTTTAATTCCTCATTTTATAATACAAAAAAAAATTTTAAATTATTTAAGCGCACTAGTGTCTAACAGATTTATTTTACCAAGATATTTTTCAGAGATTTATTTCTTTCTTAAAAAGCTAAATTTCACAGAAGAAGATCATATTTTTTTTCAGACAACTAGAAATAAGCATATGTCATTAGCCAATTTTTTAGCCCGAATTGAGAAAATGCCGAAAATTCATTTAAGAATCTTATATACGCCAGTTGATAGGAAGTTTGGGGGATTTTACTATTTTCTAAACAGGATGAAAACTTTTCTCATTAATAAAAAAATTTATTTATATGTGCTAACAAAAAAAAATTTAATTACCCTTCAAGATAGACTAAATTCAAACAAAGGAATTTTTTTAAGCAATATACCATGGGTTTTTTTCAATAGGTCTAATAAAAATAGTTTTAAAACAATTGGTTATATGGGTGATGCAAGAGTGAATAGGGGGTTTAATTACTTGCCAGAGATAATTAAAAAAATAAATTTACTGTCCAAGGATTTCAAATTTATAATACAATATTCGAAGGTCAATAACGATGTAAAAACCGCTAGTGATGAGCTTCTTGAATTGGCTAAAACTAATTCTAATGTAACAGTTCATCTTAAATATATGGATTATAAAGAATTTAGGGATACCCTCCAAAAGATAGATATAATGCCAATTTTACACAATTCTGATGAAATAAAGCTTGGAAATCCATCTACGATTTACTCAAGTATAACTCACCAAATACCTATGACTATACCTTCAAATTTAGAGTATATGAAAGATGTTCTTGTACATAAGTCTTATGAAGAAGCCGACAGTGTAGAGGAAACAATAAAAAAAATTATCTTAATTAAAAATGATTATGAAAATTATTTAGAAGCTGCAAAAAAAAATTCAAATATTCTACTTAAAATATTCAACGAGGATCCGCTTAAGAAAAATATAAAATAAATTCAAATTATAAACTTTAATATTTTAAATTTATTTTTTATTTATTTAGAATTTATTTTTTCAATATTTTTATAAAATTGATAAACTTTACCAATTTGATCAATTTTTGCATCTGTCTTAATTCTATTAGCAAGCATGCTAACAACTACAGTATTTTCTTTTGTATAACCTTTTTTGGGATCAATTCTATCTAAAGAAGGAGCGTAGTCACGATTATTTTTATCTGCATCTTTGACATATTTAAATCCAAAAACCGGACAAGAATCTCCACTATTTTCAAAAATTTCTATCAAGTTTTCTTTTGAGAGTTCAAAAGGAACTTTTGCAAGAGATGCTCTTTTCTTAAAGTTATGAAATAATTGATGGTATGGATTTTTACGATATCTTTTCATAAAACCTGAATTTTCACAAATTGTGCAAATTGAGAATCTTTTGTTTCCATCTATATCAGTCCATCCAATACATTGACCTTTACGTGGTCCTGTTTTTAAAGGATTAGTTTTTCTATAATCTTTATAATTTTTATCTATTTTACACATGTTGCAATTTTTGATTTTCAGATATTTAGCAGGAACCCCATTTTTTATCGGATTTGATTTTCTATAAAACTCTCTGCATTTATGGCAGCAGAAAGAATTCTGATGACCTCCAATAAATAATCCTTTACAATTTTTGCAATTTTTTTCTCTTGGTGTCTTAAAACATTTATCACTACAGAATTTACTTTGAGTTTTAATTAACGTTTTCTGACAAATTAGACAAACTTTATTCATTCGATATCTTATTTAATGCATTATTTTTAAACAGATCAGCTTCTTTAATGTATCGTCTAACCATATCAACTGATTTGTGACCGGTCATAGCCATGATGTTTCTTTCACTGGCTCCATATTCAGCTGTAGTAGTTGCAAAGCCCGACCTAAGACTGTGACCAGCATATTTTTTTTCATCTAAACCTGCGCTTAAAGCATGTTTCTTTATTATTAAAGCTACATTCTTATCGGATATAGGAAATATTAATTCATTTTTGTTTTCAATCATCCAATGTTTAAGATGATCTACTGGGCAATATTCCACATATTTAAAAGAGGGGATTGCTTTAGTCATTCCTTCTCCAGATTGATCAGATTTTGATTTTTTAACAAAAATTTTTACTCCTTCTTTGACAAATTCAACATCATCTCTAGTAATCGCAACTAGTTCTGATCTTCTGAACCCTCCTGAGAAACCTACTAAAATCAAAGATTTGTCTCTTAATTTTTTGAATTCACTCGTTTTGGAATCATTTATTACTTTAATGATTTGTTTTAAATCATTGAATAATAACGGTTTTTTTGCTTTTTGATGAACGCCTATTTGTCTTTTTATGCCTAATAAGTTCTCAACTATTATTGGATGTTTGGTATCTAAATAATGACCTTTATATTTATGCATGACATTTATAGACGCTAAACGTCTTTTTAAAGTGCTAAATTTTGAGTTTTTAGATAAGTGCGTTAGATATAAGGATACAATTTTAGGATCAGTTGGCATGCTTTTCAAACCGTGCTTTGAGCAAAATAATGCAAAGTCACTAAAATCAGACTTATAAGCTCGAATAGTATTTTTTGCTTTTGATAGCTTTAGATTGTCTAAAGTCTCAATTTCTAATTTTTTTATTTCAGTCGTTAAATCATTCATATTTTTCCGATAACCATTAATTATCGGAAATAATATAATAAGTGATTTTAGATGTCAATACGTATAATTTTAAGGGCTATGATAAAGTTTATTCTTCCCATAGTAATATTTTTAGTAGCAGTTTACGGAATTTCATACTTCTGGACTAACTCGAGTTTAAAAGGCAAAAAAATGATTGCTCTAGGCTCAATAACAGCCCTAATAATAGGCATATCTTTAACTATTTTCTTTATATTTGACTAATGAAACTAGTAGGAACTGAATTTCAGCGTAAAGTATGGGCTTATTTAAAGAAAATACCTAGTGGAAGTGTAAAAACGTACTCAGAAGTGGCAAAAGCCATTGGAAAACCGCGTGCTGTGCGTGCTGTGGCCAATGCTATAGGAAAAAACCCCTATGCACCCAAAATACCTTGCCATAGAGTGATTAGATCTGACGGATCGCTTGGCGGCTATTCAGGCAAAGGAGGGGTAAAAAAAAAGAGATTTTTGCTTCTAAAGGAGGGTATAACGCTCTAGAATTGTTATTTGGCGGGCGATCGGGTCTATTGCCCCCTATTTAACTGTATTTTTTATCCACACACCGGTCGGTTGTACTCTAAAATCACTAATTGCAAAAAAAAGGGCCTCTATGGACATTTAAACGATATATTCCTAACATGCAAAGCTCTTTGAAATATTGAATATTACTGTTTTTTGACTGCTCTAAAACACCCTATTTTACTTTATTTATTGGTATATCCATTCTAAATTTTATCAATTTTAAAGGTTAAACATTATTTTTAACCACTTTTAAGAAAGATTTATTTCTTTATTCATCTTTAAGAAGTAAAATTTTTTAATATTTATATAAGTTTTCTTATATATATATAAATAATACTTACCTATTAAATAATATTATACTTTAACTATTTATTGTAAGTAACTGTATTTATTGAAAATACTTAAGACTTATATAAACAACAAAAGGAATAGTTATGAATGACATTATTGTGGAAACAACTATAACGCTAGCAATACTATCGACCACCCTTTTCTCAGAATACATCGATCCTACCAAGTAAGTTAAAATGGCACTAGGCATTGCAGATTGAATAAAAAGTACTCCAGCCGCTAAACCAGTAAGGTCTAAATATTTAATTAAACCAAATCCAATTAGAGGGCCAATTAAAATTCTAATAATGCTTAAAACGGATGCATTTAACCATGAAACAACTTTTAGCTTTGTTAATGCTATACCCAAGGACATAAGAACCAAAAATATTGTAGCGTAGGTTAATAAAAACGTAGTGTTCACTACAAAACCAGGAACCTTCCAATCAAAATATAAAACTATTACAGCCGCTATTATTCCGTAAATAGGCATATTAGTAATTAATATTTTCAGTGAAAAACTTTTTTTTGCTAAAAGAACCCCTAAGGTGAAGTGAAGCAAGATAATCACTGATGCAATTGCTGAAGCTATACCTAAACCTTCATTACCGTAAGCAAATAAACAGATCGGTATTCCCATATTGCCAGTATTAGGTAATATTAACGGAGGCAGTTCGCTTACCACGTCTTTTTTCATTAATGCAAGAGCAATTAAGCCTACTACAGCAAATCCCCCGATTATAATTAAAGCATAGATAAAATATTCTATAAAAGTTTCCAAAGTTACACCTGTAGATGTAATAGTGTAGAAAATCATTGCAGGTGTACCAACATTACCAGCCAATGTGGTTATAAAATCAGTATTAAAATTAGGATCTTTTTTTCCAAGGTAATAGCCTATACCAATAACAAAAAATACCGGAAGTATGACGTCTATTAGCTTGATATAGAGTTCCATTAAACTCTTACATCAGATTTTCTTGGTTTTCTCAACTTATTAGTATTATAATTAATGGCAGTTTCGAATTCCATTAATCTCTTATGTATTGATCTTAACTCTGTAATTCTTGTCCAATTATACAAAAAGACTGAAAAAGCGTCTTTTACTTCGCCAAATGCATTTACAACTTGCATCATCACACCCAAAGTGAACGCTGCAGTAAATAATCCTGGTGCCATTATTAAAAATGGAACAATTACAAACAATTGTCTGTACCATATAGCCCATAAATCAAAATATCCATAGTGTAAAAATAATTTATGATAATTAAATTTTATTCCTGTAAATAATTGTAAAATTGTAGGAGCTTGGACATAATTTTTTCTGTCGTCTTCACCGTATACTAATTCCTTTCTAAATGCGGCTTCAACTTTTTGATTGTTATATTCTAAACCAGGCAATTTTATTCCAACCAACCAACTAATAAGTATGCCTCCTAAACTAAGTGTTAGTGCTACCCATACTAAAGATCCAGATACATTATTTAAAAAAGGTACAGAAACATTTGAGGATAGAGCCCATAAAATTGGAATAAATGCTATTAATGTCATAATAGCTTTAACAACCTGCAATCCAATTGACTCAACAATTTTTGCAAAGTTCATACAGTCTTCTTGAATTCTTTGAGATGAACCTTCTACTTTTGCTTCAGTAGCTCTCCAATATGGCATATACGAAAACGTCATTGCTTCTCTCCATCTGAACGCCCACAACCTTGTGAACCAATTAGTGAAAGCAAAAAGCGTAACGTATGGTAGTGCTATATACAAAAACCTTTTAATTGACTCCCAAAACTCTGATATTTCACGTTTCTCAGCTGTTTGAAGAATATCATAAAAATCCTTATACCAACTATTGAAAAGAACATCCAAATAGGTTTGCAGCACTAGCAAAGTAATAATAAAAAACCCTCCTCCGTAGGACCAATAAAACCACCTTTTATCTCTAAAAAAACTTCTCCACATATTTAATCTTTAATAAAATTATCTGCGTATGATTTTATTACAAATTCTTTTTTATTTGGTTCGACAACATTGTAAGAAATGTTATTTTTTTTTGCATATTCTATCGCTTTTTCTTTTGAAGGGAATTTTAAGATAACTTCTTCAAGAGTATCGGTTGAGGTCTCCCAACCCATTAAAGGATTTATTGAGGGATCTTTTGTTTTAAATTCTAATATCCAATCTTTAATTTTGCCCCTGCCCGATTGCATAGCAGTTTTAGCCGGAATATAAATTTTTGCTTTTTTCATATATTTCAATGGTCGGGGCGGCAGGATTTGAACCTGCGACCCTCTGGTCCCAAACCAGATGCGCTACCAGGCTGCGCTACGCCCCGAACGTTTGTTTTATAGGTTAATTAAGTGATTTTGGCAATTGAAAGATGGTCTCTATAGAAGTAAATATTACCAATGATCCAGTATATTACAAAACCATTTAAATATTTTTTTAAACTTGAGGCTGCTTCAGGGCTTGTTTTATTATTTGCTGCAATACTTGCCCTTATAATTAGTAATGGTGCTTTAAGCGAAATCTACTTTTCTACCTTAGAAAAATATATTACGCTTGGGACTAAAAAATTTGGATTAAAACTAAGTGTCCTTCACTGGATAAATGATGTTTTAATGGCAATATTTTTTTTCTTTGTTTCATTAGAAATTAAAAGAGAATTTATTCAAGGCGAACTATCAAATCCGAAAAAAGCTATGCTACCAATCATAGGTGCAGTGGGGGGAATGGCAGTTCCTGCATTATTTTATATAATCGTTAATTTTTCTGATGGCACAACTTTAAATGGTTGGGCAATACCCTCTGCTACAGATATTGCTTTCTCGCTAGGAGTTTTGTCTTTATTGGGTAAAAGAGTTCCGATATCACTTAAAGTTTTTTTAACAGCACTTGCAATTATAGATGATTTGGGTGCTATAGTAATTATTGCTTTTTTTTATTCTGGTAATATTGAGATAAAATATTTAATTCTAATGTTAATTTCTTTAATAGTTTTGTTCGGATTGAATAAATATAAAGTAAAAAGTTTTATACCTTTTTTGATTATTGGAATGTTTTTATGGGATTTCACTCATCAATCGGGAATACATGCTACGATTGCTGGTGTTTTATTGGCCTTAACAATTCCTCACAACATAAAGAATACTAAAAAGTCGATGTTGCTTAAACTAGAGCATGGTTTGTCACCATATGTGGCTTTTGCAATAATGCCAATTTTCGCATTTGCGAATGCAGGGGTTTCACTTGAGGGTTTAACTTTTGCAACGCTATTAAACCCAGTCCCTCTAGGAATTGTTTTAGGTCTATTTTTTGGAAAACAAATTGGTGTTTTTGCCCTCTCTTACATATCAGTTAAACTTAAATTCGCCGACAAACCATCCGGATCAACATGGCTAGCCCTATATGGAGTATCAATATTAACAGGTATTGGATTTACAATGAGTTTGTTTGTAGGAAATTTAGCATTTGTGAATAATTTAGAATACATGGATGGAGTAAAAATCGGGGTTTTAACTGGTTCACTACTATCTACACTTTTCGGGTATTTTTTATTATTATTTTCAGCAAAGAAATGATTGATAAAGAAATTATTAAACTGGCGTCATATACATCTAACGTAGGTTTAAAGAACAAATACTCACATAAAATATCTTTAAAAAATACAACATGTGGAGATAAAATTACTTTAGAGATAATCGCTAATAAAAAAAAGATTAATTCAATTAAATACGAAACAGTATCTTGTGTATATTGTGAAGCGTCAGCGAGCCTTCTTGCTAGAAAATTAAAGAATATAGATTTAAAAGATGTGAAAAACGATTTCACGGTCTTAAAAAAAATATCAAGTCAAAAAAAAACAAAAATACCAAAACGGTTATCTGATTATAAAAAATTATTAAATAGCGACAATTATAATAGATTTAAGTGTATATTTTTGCCAATTGATGCAGTAGTAAAAGCTTTAAAGTTATGAGAAAAATATACATTATTTTATTTATGCTAAGTTTTTTTACAAAAGTGATAGCTGGGACAAGTGGAACAGCATATGACTATGAATTTAATGGTATAAATGGTGACTTAATTAAGTTAAGTAACTATAAAGGAAAAGTAATTATAGTTGTGAATGTAGCAAGTAGATGTGGCTACACACCTCAATACGAAGATCTTCAAACACTTTGGTCAGAATATAAAAATAAAAATCTAGTTGTTTTAGGAGTTCCTACTAATAATTTTAGACAAGAGCCTGGAAACAACAAAGAAATAAAAGATTTTTGTGAAACAAATTTTGGAATCTCCTTTCCTATGACTGAAAAAATTAATGTAATAGGCAATAATTCACATCCTTTCTATAAATGGGCAAGAAAAGATTATGGCATTGGTGCTATTCCTAAATGGAATTTTCATAAGATAATAATTGGAAAAAATGGAAAAGTTGCTGATACATTTTCTTCAATTACAAAACCATCGTCTAAAAAATTTATAAAAGCAATTGAAAATTTGATTTAATATTCAAAACTTAAGCCATCATATGCTGGAGTTATATTCTTAGGTAATTTTTTTTTAATTTCAAAATAGTCTAAATCTGTATGTAAATTTGTGAGAATGGCTTTTTTAGGTTTAGTTAAATTAATTAAACTCAATGCTTCATCTAAATTAAAATGAGATGGATGTTTATTAATTTTCAAGCAGTCTAGAATTAAGTAATTGAGGTTGTTAAGATATTTCAAATTTTTTTGAGGAATTTTATTACAATCACTGATGTATGCTATCTTTTCCATTACGTAACCAGTTGATTGAATTAATCCATGATTCACATCAAATGCTTTGATAGATAGTTTCGTATTATTTTTTTTAATAGAAAAATCTTTATTTATAATTTTAGCTTTCATTATAGGTTTATATCCTTGCTTTTCTACAAAGCAAAAACTGTAGGATTTTTTTAATGCCTTGATCGTTCTACGACTACCGTAAATAGGAATTTTAGATTTATTTTGCCAATAAAAAGGCCTCATTTCAAATATACCAGCTGTTTGATCAGCATGTTCATGCGTATAAATTATAGAGTCAAGATTTCTAATTTTATTCTTAAGAAATTGATATTTAATATCAGGTGAAGTGTCTATTAAAACTGATAAGTTGCCTTTTTGTATGTGAGCGCAACATCTTGTTCTTATATTTTTTATATTTTTTTTTAGATTTCCTTTGAAGTTGGTTATCCATGGAGAACCTAATGAGCTTCCACAGCCTAAAATTGTAAATCTATTTTTCAAATTAATTTACCAAATAAATTGAAAAAATTATTAGTTGTAATGCTTGAAAATTCATTAAAAGATAATTTTTTTAAATTAGATAAAAACTTTACTGTATGTATAATGTAACTTGGTTCATTTGATTTACCTCTTAAAGGTACGGGCGCAAGATACGGTGCGTCTGTCTCAACTAATATTCTATTATTCGGAATATCTTTAAAAGTATTTGCTAAATCTTGAGATTTTTTAAAAGTTACTACACCGCTAGCGGATATATATGCACCAAGATCTAATAATTTAAAAGCAAATTCTTTTGTTCCAGTAAAACAATGAATAAGTATTTTGTAATTTTTCTTTTTTAGATATGTGTTTAAGATTTCAAAAGTTTCCTTTTCAGCAGATCTTGTGTGCACGATAAGTGGTAGGTTTTTTTCTTGAGCAGCTGTAATATGTTGTTCAAATAAATTAATTTGATCTTTTTTTTTAGAATGGTTGTAATAAAAATCTAAACCTGTTTCGCCTATTCCAATAATTTTTTTATTCTGGTTAGTCTTATTAATTATATCATCACTTTTAATATTAAGGTGCGATTTAGCCTCATGTGGGTGTATCCCATATGTACCATAAACACTTCTATGTTCTTTAACAATTTTAATTATCTCATCAAAGCTTTTATCTTCAGTTGAAATTGTGAGCATATACTTTACTCCGTCTCTATTCGCTCTATCAATAGTTTCATTAAGAGAGTCTGACATCGGCTTATAGGTAAGATGGCAATGAGAATCAATTATCATTTTCAATTTTTTTAAATAAGATATCTAAACTTTTTAATTCAGTTTTACAGTTCAAAAAATTATCTTTTTTTATATTTTCTATTAAAATGTCTTTATCAGATATATGAATTGTATTTAAAACCTTTTTAGTTGAGATAGGTATAATTGGATACAATAATATAGAAATATTTTTAATATGTTCCACAATTGTATGTAAAATTGCATTCATTCTATTTCGGTCCTTATTTTTAAATGCCCAAGGTTCTGAGTCATTAAAATATTTATTTGCCTCAAATGAAAAATTAACCACTATCCTAATATATTCATTTAAATTTTGTTTATTTATAAAACCAATAAGTTTAGGAATACTATTTTTTAAGTTTTGAATTAGTAAAATATCACTTTCCTTTAAGTCAACCTTTTTTGGGATTTTATTATCACAATTTTTTTTTATAAAAGCAAAAACTCTTTGACATAAATTTCCATAATTATTAGCTAAATCGTTATTAATACAATTTTTAAGATTTTCCATAGAAATACTCCCGTCATTACCAAGTGAAACCTCTTTGATTAAATAATATCTCAACTGATCAATTCCATAATCTCTAATTATTTCAATTGGATCCAAAATATTTCCAAGTGATTTGGACATTTTCTTATCATCCGAAAGTATCCAGCCATGTCCAAAAACTTTTTTAGGTAATGGTAAATTTGCAGCAAGTAAAAAAGCTGGCCAATAAATTGCATGAAATCTTAAAATATCTTTACCAATAATATGAATATCCGCTGGCCAAAAAAGTTTATACTTTTCGTCGTCAATATTGGGAAAATTAATTGCACTTAAATAATTTGTTAATGCATCAAGCCATACGTAGATTACATGTTTTTTATTTTCAGGAACTGTTATACCCCAAGAAAAAGATGTTCTGCTAATTGATAAATCTTTTAATCCCTTTTCTACAAATTTTATAACCTCATTCCTTCTTGACTTGGGGAGAATAAATTCTTGATTTTTATTATAATGATCTAACAATTTTTTTTGAAAAGCTGATAATTTAAAAAAATAAGACTCCTCTTCCACCCATTCAACTAAAGAACCTGATATTTTTGAAATTTTTTTACCTTCTTTTTCCTCTATTTCATCATCATCATAATAAGCTTCATCAGAAACAGAATACCAACCAGAATATTTATCTAAATAAATATCACCAGATTTAACTAATCGTTTCCATATTTCTTTAACAGATTTATTATGTCTTGTTTCTGTGGTTCGTATAAAATCATTATTAGTTAATTTTAAAATTTTTGTTAAAGATCTAAAAGTTTCTGATAGTTCATCGCAAAATAGTTTAGGATCTTTATTGTTCTTCTCAGCTTCTTTTTGTATCTTTTGACCATGTTCGTCAGTCCCAGTTAAAAACATAACATTATATCCTTCCATTCTTTTAAATCTCGCAAATATATCTGCAATTATACTAGAATAAGCATGACCCATATGTGGCTTACCAGATGGATAATATATAGGTGTGGTTATATAAAAATTTTTAGCCATTTAAGTTATTCTCTAAAGAATTTAATAAAGTTTTTCGATTTAAATTGTAAGAAAAGAAATCATTAATATTTTTCAGTATAAAAGATCTACTTTCTAAAAATTTTGTTTTATTCAACTTGTTGTTTATTCTTTCATGATTAAGGTAATATTCAATATAAAATGTAATTAGGTCTCTATAAAAGATTTTTTTTTCTTTTATAAAATATTCAATTAAATGATTAATGTTTTTTATAAAACTATCATTTAAATCAATCTTATTTGAATCAAAGAAATTGTTAAATAATAAATACCTTCCAGGTGAAATATTCAAGATGTCTTTATTTAAAACACTTGTTTGATTAAATTTTTTCATAAGACAATCTATAACATGATTTCTTTGATCTAATTTGAGAAAAATTTTTACTTCAACACATCTTGATTTCACTGTATCAATTATATTTTGAGATTTATTGTTAATCAGAAAAAAATAATTATTTTTCGTTGGTTCTTCTAATATTTTCAACAAGGCATTTAAACTATTAACGTTAAAAGAGTCTACGTCATCCATGACGATAAATCTTTTTTTTCCATTAATTGCTGTCTTTGAAATTTGGATTTTAAAACTTCTAATATCACTAATATTTATTGGTGAGTTTTCAAAATTTAAATTAATTACATTAGGAGATAAACCATTAGTGAGTTGATTATAAAAGTTATTTTTATCGACTATTAAATTTCTATTCAAATCATAGTTATCGCTATCGAAAAAAAAATGAATTAAATGATTGATAAGTGTAGATTTTCCAATACCTTTCTCACCAGTAATCAGGTTAACTTTAGGCAGATTTTCGTTTTCTATAAGATTCTTAAAGAAAACAAAATTGTCTTTTAATCCAAAAAGTTCATTACTTTTTTCTGGGTGTAAAATATCTAAATTCATTTTATTTTCAAATGTTTACAAACTATATCAAAAATTTTTTTTTCTAAACTTTTGTCGTTTTTTGATGAGTCAAAAATATAATAGTTCTTTTTATTCTTTGATATTTTAATAAATGCTTTCTGCGCAGATGAATAGAAGGATTGTTTAAAATTATCATATCTATTTTTAGTTCGTCTTCTCAAAAGTCTTTTTTTCGAACTGTTATTAGAGACTTTTAAAACAAATGTTAAGTTTGGTTTAATATTATCTAAGATATAGTTATGTACATTATCAATGAATTTTTTATTAACCTTTTTACCGTAAACTTGATAAGCAATTGTAGAGTCGGTAAATCTATCACATATTACCACAAATCGTTTATTCAATGCTGGTTTAATTTTAGATTTAATATGCTCATTTCTTGCTGCCAAATATAGAAGAGTATCTGTGTACTTATCAAATTTTTGTTTTTGAAATTTATTAAAATAATCTTTTAAAATAAGATTTCTAATTAATTCAGCGCTTGGGGTACCACCAGGTTCTCTTGTCAAAATAGATTTAATTTTTTTAGATTTTAATTTATTATATAATTTTTTGCTTTGATATGTCTTGCCACAACCTTCTACACCCTCAAAAACAATAAAATAAGGTCTTTGTTTATACATCACCCCAAATCAAAAAATTAATTGAGGTTATTAAACTCTTAAAAAAATTTACTTTCTTTAGGTCATCTGTAGCGTATAATGGCAGAGTTTTAATAATTTCTTCTTTGTTCTTAATGACTAATTCCGCAATTTTTTCTCCTTTATCAATCGGCGCAATTATAGGTCCATTATATTTAATAGAAACACTTATATGACGAATATCTTTTTTTCTAACTGTTATATAAAAGTCTTCTTTCGTTGTGACTTGAACTTTATCTTTTTTTGCTAACCATGTGTCTAACTCGAAAATTGTTTTATTTTTTTTTGATATTTCAAATGTATTAGAGTTTCTATATCCCCAATTTAATAATTTTAAAGACTCAGTACTCCTTGAATTTTTTGATTGAAAGCCCGATGCAACTGCTATCAATCTTCTATCTTTTTTTTTTATAGAGCTAGCTAGTGAATATTTTTCTACAGCTAAATATCCAGTTTTAACACCGTCTGCTCCAATATTTTTATACAATAATGGATTCCGATTACCTTGTTTAATTGGATCTCCTCCAGTTCTATCCCATGTAAAATATTTTTCTTTAAAAATTTCGTAAAATTTAGGATAGGTTTCAATAAGATGTTTAGACATAATTGCTATATCTCGCACAGTTGATATATTGTCAGGATCGTTAATTCCTGAAGAGTTAGTAAAATTAGTAGAAGTCATACCAATTTCTAGTGCCTTTTCATTCATCATTTCTGCAAAGTTTTCTTCTGATCCAGCGATACCTTCTGCTAAAGCAACACAAGCATCATTTCCTGATGCTACAATTATTCCACGAAGAAGATCTTCTACCGAAACTTGATCGTTAACCATTATGAACATTGAAGAGTATCCGCTTTGTGATAATCTCCATGCATTTTCTGAAACAACAAAAGTATCATCCAAAGAAAGTTTATTTTTTTTTAGTAAATCAAAAGCAATGATAGAAGTCATAATTTTTGTCATTGAAGCAGGATAAATTTGAGCGTCAGGATCAAGTTCATATAAAATTTCATTAGAATGAAAATCTATAAGAATTGCTGTTCTTGCATCTATAGAAGGATTTGCTTTTAAAGAAGTCGTAAAATTCAAAATAAAAAAAGTGATAAAAAATAATTTAATCATAATTTATAATATCCAGTTCTTCGAAACCAAAATTTTTTAATTTAATGTAGTCATTTTTCATCAAATTAATAGTACTATATGGTCCTGAAATTAGGTTAATTTCTTTGATACTTTTTTTTAAAATTTTCAATTTTTTAATATCATAATTAGGTATTTCTTTGTTGATTCTTTTTTTCAGAAATTCTGCAGTATCTCTTGAATAAAAAGATGCTATTAATATAGAAAATTGTCTATTTTGATAATCAATTTTTGAAGATTTATTTTTAGATATATTTGATATCTTTACAGAGGTTACAGGTGCATTAGATGATATTTTCCTTTCTTCATTAAATATTTTAGCTTTTTCAGCAATAAATGATTTATTTTTTCTTATTTCTAAAATTTCAACATAAGGAAATTCTTCATTTAGCTTTAATTTCTTTGCTACTTTTTTTGTAATGAGAATATTATAAAAGTCTGGGTAATTGCTTTTTTTAATATTTTTAATAACTAATGACTCATTATTGATAGGATTAATTATTTTAATAAGTGTATTTACTTTTAAACCTCTGTGTGAAATTTGCAATTTTGAATTATCTAGTTTTTTTTTAATTACCTTATTATTATAATCTGTTTCATTAAAAATATAAGCAAACCCTTTTGAGTTGTAAGGTAGCCTTTTATCTATTTTTGTAGTATTAACAGTGCAAGAAGCAATAATAACGAAAATTAATATTTTAAATTTCATTTTTAAAACTTTCTTTTAATGTGCAAACAGCTAAAGCAAATCTTAAAGACCTATTCCAACTTAAGATTCTTTCATAGTTGTCGAATATTACATATGCCGGTGAAAAAGTTTCAGATCCTGGAATTATGTCTTTATCAGGTATTATAATTGCTGCTCTAAGGTTTGATTTTAAGCCTAAGTCATCATAATTGCTAATGTATTTTTTGAAAAATAGTACATTTCTTTTATTTTTAATATTTCTTGCTGAGGAGTTTAAATATTTTTTAGGAATATCTTTGTTTAGTTTAATTTTAAAAAAACATGGTTGATTTTTTTTCCAACCAATTTTATTCAGATAGTTTGCTGCTGAAGCAAAAGAATCCTCAGTTTTTTTTAATTCTATTGTCTCATTATCGTTAAAGTCAATTGCGTAGTTTCTTATAGTTCTTGGCATAAATTGAAAATTTCCAAAAGCTCCAGCCCAAGAGCCATAAAGAATATTTTTATCTATGATTTTTTTGTCTATCAGTTTTAACAATATCAACAGCTCCTCTGTGAAAAAATCACTTCTCCTTTTGTCAAAACTTAACGTTGCTAATGATGAAACAATATCCATTTTGCCTAAATACTTTCCAAAATTTGTTTCAATACCCATTAATGCTAACAATAATTCTTTTTCAACGTGAAATTCATTTTCGACTTTATTAATTACTGTTTTTTCTTTTTTATATAATTTTAAACCCTCTTTAACTTTTTTTCTTGATGTTCTTTTTTTTATATATGAAAATGTGTCTTCATAAAATTCTGGTTGATACCGATCATACTCAATTACTTTTGGTAGAAATTTTACATCTGATAAAACGTCTTCAACAACGCTTTTTGAAATTCCTGATTGTATTGCTTTGGCCTTAAAATTTTTTAACCAATCTTGAAATGGTTGAGTCTGCGCGTATAAATTTATTGTTAAAAAAAAATTTATAATAATTGTTAAATTGATAATTTTTAACATTTTTCTGATTATCATATTTATTATTTATTAACTAGCATAAGAAAATTTATTACTTAATTATTGTTATTTGATTGCTTTGATAGTAAATAATAGTGTTGTTTATTCAATGGAGAGGTGGCTGAGCGGTTGAAAGCACTGGTCTTGAAAACCAGCAACGGGGCAACTCGTTCGTGGGTTCGAATCCCACCCTCTCCGCCATTATATCCTGAAATTTTTAAAAATAACTGAAATTTCATTTTCGTCAATTTTATCTGCAATAATGTTATTATTATAAAAATTAAGTATTATCTCATCTTCAAGTTTTAGAAATGCTTCTAATTGAATTAATTGATGCCTGTTAAAAGTGTTTATATGTTTATTAACAAAATTGCTTAAAAGAATATCTAATTCTTTAGTTCCTCTATAAGATGCTCTATATAATATTTTTTTTTTTAAAATATCTAATTCTTCGACCATAAAATATAATATACATTATTTAATGAGTTTAATTAAAAAAGATTTTATTTTTCAAGAAGTAAATAAGATTAAAGGCGTTGGTACACAATTATCAAAATATTTGAAGCAAAAAAAGATTGAAAAAATTAAAGATATTTTATTGAATTTGCCATATTCTGAGACAGATAGATCGGTAATATCGAAAATTGAAAAATTAGAAGTTGGAAAGATCCAGACTTTAAAGGTTAATGTAAAAAAACTTGTATTTCCAAGAGTTAGAAATCTACCAAATAAGATTATATGCGAGGATGAAACAGGTGATATAAGTATTGTTTATTTTAACAGTCGCGAAGGTTATTTAAGGAAAATTTTTCCGATTAACAAAACACTTATAATAAGTGGAAAAGTTAATCTATTTAGAAATAAGCTACAAATTTCAAATCCTGATTATGTCACCTCTTTTGAAAATAAAGATTATGTTGTTAAAAATATTCCTAAATATAATCTTACCAAAGGTCTAAATGAAAAAAAATATCGTTACATTTCAGAACAAGTTTTACAAAATTTACCAATAATTGATGACTGGGTGGACGAAGACTTTATTAAAAAAAATAGAATTTTAAATTGGAATCATGCAATAAGAAATCTTCATAATTCAAAAGAATCGAAAGATAAAAATTCAAAAAGTTTTAGACGAATAGTTTTTGATGAGATTTGTGCGAATTTACTTACCTTATCAGAAAACAGGAAGAGAATTAGAAAAATAAAAAAAACAAAATATTTTAAAAAAAAGATTTCTGATCAAATAATTGCTAATTTACCATTTAAACTTACTGAGTCTCAAATAGAAGTTTTGAATGAGATTAATACGGATTTAAAAAGTAATAAAAGAATGTTCAGAATTTTACAGGGTGACGTTGGAAGTGGAAAAACTATTGTATCACTTCTTTCAATTGCAAATGTCATAGAGAGTGGTTATCAATGTGCTTTTATGGGTCCTACTGAAATTTTATCCAATCAACATTTTAATCTAGCAAAGAAAATCTTTAAAAACTCAAAAATTAAAATTGAATTCTTAACTGGAAAAATTGAATCTTCTAAAAGAAATGAAATTTTGAAAAATTTAATTAAAGGAAATATTGATCTATTAATTGGAACACACGCTTTATTCCAAAGAGGAGTAATTTTTAAAAACTTAGGTTTTGTTATTGTAGATGAACAGCATAAATTTGGAGTTAAACAAAGATCTGATTTAGCAAAAAAAGGTGGGAAAAATTGTGATGTGCTTTTAATGTCTGCTACTCCTATTCCTAGAACTATGATGATGTCATTATATGGAGATATGGATATTTCAAAGATGGCTCAAAAACCATCTATTCGAAAAAGTATTATCACTTTAAGTAAACCAGAGAAAAAAATTGATGAACTTTGGCCTTATATTAAAAAAAATATAAATCAAAATAATCAAATTTTTTGGGTATGTCCATTAATAGAGGAATCTCAATTTTTGGATTATACATCTGCTAAAAGAAAATTTGGTATTATATTTAAAAAATTTCCAAACAAAGTGGGTCTAATTCATGGAGCGATGAGTAAAGATGAAAGAGAGCAAATTTTAAATAAGTTTTTAAAAAAAGAAATATTTATACTTGTTTCAACAACTGTGATTGAGGTGGGAATAGATTTTCCAGATGCAAATTTAATCATCATTGAAAATGCTAATAAGTTCGGATTAGCTCAACTACATCAATTAAGAGGAAGAGTAGGAAGAGGTGAAAAACAAGGAACGTGTATTTTATTATTTAAAGATGGGTTAAGTGAAAACGCAAAAAAAAGAATAAAAATTCTAAAAGGTACTGACGATGGTTTTTTAATTTCAGAAGCAGATCTTAGTTTAAGGGGATTTGGTGATTTAACTGGATTTCAACAAAGTGGTGTTAAAAATTTTCGATTTGCCGATCCTTTAAATCATAAAGATTTATTTGAATTGGCTGAAAATTTTATCTTAAATGTCGGAAAAGAGATCAATCAACAGAAATATAAGTTTTTATTAAAATTATTCGACAAAGCAGAAATAATAAATATGGATGAAAACTAATTTATATTAGTTGTGCCTGCTGAGACAATAAATTTAGAAGCTTGCTCAAATGAAACCTCTAAGAAAATCAAATCTTTTTTTGGCACCATAAGTAAAAAGCCACTTGTAGGATTTGGTGTTGTTGGAACAAATACATTAAACAAGTCCTCATTTACTTTATCTTTTATTAAACCTTGATTTTCTTTAGTAGCAAAACCTACGGCCCAAATACCTTTTCTAGGATATTCAAGCAGAACCACACTTTTTTGACTGTTATCTTTGTTTGTAAAAGTTTCAGTCATTTGGTTTATAGCTGAGTATATTGTTCTCAGAATAGGTATTTTTTTTAATACGTTATTAAATAATTCGAAAAATTTTTTTCCTAAAAAGGACAAAGATAACCAACCAACAAAAGTAATAAAAAATAAAGCAACTAAAATTTCTAATCCTGGTATATTAAAAGGTAGATAATTGTTAGGATTTATTTCCTTAGGGATTATATTTCCTGATATTCTTACAAAAAAAAGAGTTAAATAGAGTGTAATTCCAATTGGGATTAAAACTACCACACCAGCGATAAAATTATTACGTATTCTTGAAAATATTGACTTTTTTAAACTTTTTTTTTCCATATTTTTAAGTATAGCTAGAATAAACAATAAAAACTAATATTAATATAAAAATTGCAATTAACAATTTATTATTTAAAATCATGAATCTTCAAAATGTATAACATAAACAGAAGAAAATTTCTTGGCTTATTTGGATGCGGATGTTGTTCAGTATTTTTACCCTCTTGCACTACAGTGCCTATTACAGAGAGAAAACAATTAAGCATAATATCTGAAGCAAGAATAAATCAGCAAGCTGCTGTGGCATATGAGAAATTTAGATCAAAAGCTAAATTAATTAATTCTGGATCAAAGCTTAAACAGATTATAGATATAGGTAAAAGAATGGAATTTTCAGTAAGTACATTTTTCAGTAAGCAGGGAAAAAAAGATCCAACAGAAAAATTTGAATGGGATTATGTTCTAGTTGATAATGATAAAATTGTGAACGCATGGTGTATGCCCGGAGGAAAAATAGCTGTTTATACTGGATTATTGAAGATTACTAAAAATATTGATGCTTTATCTATAGTAATGGGTCACGAAATTGCACATGCAGTAGCCAGACACTCTGTCGAAAGAATGAGTCATGCAATGACGATTAATTTAGGTACTACAGTTGCAGATATTTTTTTAGGTGGAGCAATTAATAGAACAAGAAATACTGTGGGTCAAAATACTGGTTTAGATATTTTTCAACTGGGAATAATGAATCCTTTTGGTAGAAAACAAGAAACAGAAGCAGATTATTTAGGATTGATTTTTTCATCACTTTCAGGATATGACATAAGAGAGTCTGTAAAATTATGGGAAAGAATGGCAAAAAAGAAGAAAGGTAAAGAACCACCAGTTTTCTTAAGCACTCATCCAAGTAGTAAAAAAAGGATTGAGAATTTGCAGAACTGGATTAATGAAGTTATTATAGAGTACCCTCCAATAAAATCTTAATAAATTTTGAAAACTACACCTCAATTAAGATTAATTGTGGTGAGCCCTGATGGACTCGAACCATCGACACCCTCCTTAAAAGGGAGGTGCTCTACCAACTGAGCTAAGGGCCCCGAGAAGGTCTCTTTACATAATAATTAGTTAAAATTCAAATAATTAATTGAAAAATTTTATATATTTTTTATAGAAATTATGAAAGGTCCCATTTCTTATATTATTTCTAATTTCTAGCATAAATTGTTGATAAAAGATTAAATTGTTTAAGGAAATAAGCATCGAGGCAAGCATCTCATCTGATTTGATCAGATGATTTAAATAACTTTTTGAATATTTACTTAGTTCTTTAATGTCGCATTTTTCATCAAGGGGTTTTTTGTCATTTTGAAACTTAGAATTTTTTAAATTTAGCTTACCTTCCCATGTAAAAGCCAAGCCTGTCCTTCCTGATCTAGTTGGCATTACGCAATCAAACATATCAATGCCCTCTTTTACAGCTCCCAAAATATCAGAGGGAGTACCAACCCCCATTAAATAGCGAGGTTTATTTTCTGGAAGAAATTTGGTGGTTTCATTTAAAATTTTAAACATGTCTGATTGCTTTTCACCAACCGCTAAACCCCCCATCGCATATCCATCAAATCCAATTTCAATCAATTTATTAATGCTTTCTATTCTCAAATCTTTATAAAGCCCACCTTGTATAATACCAAACAATCCTTTTTGTCTATTAGAACCAAATTCAATTTTGCTTCTTTTTGCCCATTCTGTAGATACTATTATTGAATTAGATAATATTTTTTTATCTTTAGTTAGTTTGGGACATTCATCTAAAACCATAAGTATATCTGAATTAATTGCTTTCTGAACTTGAATACTTTTTTCCGGGCTTAAAATTATTTTTTTCCCATCAAGATGAGATTTAAAAATCGCACCTAATTTAATATCTATTTTGTTAAATTTTGATAAAGACATAATTTGATAACCTCCTGAGTCGGTCAATATTGGTTTTTTCCAATTCATATATTCATGTAAACCCCCAAATTGCTTTAATTTATTTATCCCTGGTCTTAAAAGCAGGTGATATGTATTTCCCAATATTACTTGAGTATTAGTTTTTAAGATATCGTCAGTAAAAACACCTTTTACAGTGCCTTGAGTTCCAACTGGCATAAAGGCAGGTGTATCTATTATCCCGCGCGGAGAATTTATTTTTCCTAATCTTGCAGAACCATCTTGAGTTACTAACTCAAAAGAAAATTCTTTTTTAAACATTTAATTTATTTTGATCTTATCGAAATTATCTTGTCAGGATTTGGCACTGTTCCAGAGTTTGGGTCGCCTCTTTTTATTTTATCAACAAATTCCATTCCTTTAATAACTTTTCCAAAAGCCGAATATTGTCTGTCTAAGTGAGGAGCGGAATCGAAACAAATAAAAAATTGACTATTCGCACTATTAGGATCTGCTGATCTTGCGGCTGACACTACACCTCTCTCATGAGCTATATCAGTAAATTCTGCTTTTAGATTAGGTAAATCTGACCCTCCTGTACCAGCTAAAGATAAATTAAAATCTGGACTATTAGAATTTCCAAATTTTACATCACCGGTTTGAGCCATAAAACCATCAATTACTCTATGAAAAACAACGCCGTCGTATTTACCGCTATCGGATAATTCCTTAAATCTTTTTACATGATTAGGAGCTTTCTCCGGGTACAGTTCTATTTCTACGTCACCATATTGCAATTTTAATATCATCATTTCTTGTGCGTTTAACTTTGTATTTACTAAACTAAAAAAAAATATAAATAAATAGATAAAAGGTTTCATAAATACTTATTTTTTAACATTTTTACTGTATATTTAGTAACAAATCTTTCAATATCTCCACCTAAATTTGCTATTTCTTTAACAAATTTAGATGAAATAATCTGATTTTCAACATCCGACATTAAAAACATTGTTTCAATACCTGCATTTAATTTTTTATTCATTCCAGCTAGTTGAAACTCATATTCAAAATCAGATACAGCTCTTAATCCTCGAATTATAGCTTTAGCTTTGTATTTTCTACATAATTCAATCGTTAAACTGCTAAATGATATTACTTTTATTCTTTTTTTTTCAAGTTTTAAATCTTTAAATAAAGAGTTATTGATAATATCCATACGTTCCTCAATCGAGAAAAAATAATCTTTGTTATTACTATCTGTTGTAGCTACAATTAATTTATCAAAAATTTTGAGTGACTTTTTAATTACATCTATATGTCCATAGGTAATTGGATCAAAGGTACCAGGATAAACTGCAGTTTTCATTTTATTGAATATTATCCTCAATTTTTATAACAGAAACAACTTTCTCAGATCCTGTCAATTTTTTTATTCTAACACCTTGAGTATTTCTTCCAGCTATTCTTATTTCCTTAACAGCACATCTCATCATGCTTCCTTTATCAGTAGATAGTAATATTTCATCTGTTTCATCTACTACTAAAGTGGAGGAAATATTGCCATTTCTCGGGGAATTTATAATTCCTATAATACCCTTTCCTCCTCTATTAGTTACTCTATAGTCATAGCATGATGATCTTTTGCCATAACCATTTTCTGATACTGAAAGAATAAACCTATCAACTGCATCTTTGATCTTTTTATCCTTCAAGACTTTATTGTCAATTATTGTATTGTTAAGAATTGACAAAGAAATAACTTTATCTTTATCGTTTAGTTGAATGCCTTTAATTCCTTTAGATGATCTTCCCTTAAAAACTCTCAATTTTTTGGCTTTAAATCTTATACATTTTCCAAATTGTGTGCTTAGTAATATATCTTGATCATTTTTACAAATTTTAACACCAATAATTTTATCGTCTTGATCAAGTTTCATAGCAATTTTTCCGCTATTATTAATGTTTATAAAATCTTCTAAAGTGTTTTTTCTAACATTTCCCTTTGAAGTAGCAAATACAACCATTAAGTTTTTCCATTCTTGCTCATCCTCCGGAAGAGGCATAATTGAACTTATAGAATGATGACTTTTCAAAGGTAACAAATTAAATATTGATTTACCCTTTGATGCAGCGGTGCCCTCAGGAATTTTATGTGCTTTAATTTTATAAACCAAACCTTGTGTTGAGAAAAAAAGAACTGGAGTATGAGTGTTTGCTGTAAAAATTTGCACCACAAAATCATCTTCTCTAGTTGATATACCTGCTTTACCTTTACCTCCTCTTTTCTGAGGTTTAAGTGAACTTAATGGCCCTCTTTTAATATAACCTTGTTTGGTAATATTTATAACAACTGACTCTTTTTGTATAGTTTCCTCAATATTATAATTCAAAACTGCATCTATTATTTTGGTTTTTCTAGGTGTTGAAAACTTATCTTTAATTTTGGCTAACTCATCAATTATCAGTGAGTATAAAGTTTTTTTAGAGTTTAGAATTTTATTATATTCAATTATCAATTTTGCAATTTTTGAAATTTCAGTTTCAATCTCTTCAATTCCGTAAGCAGTCAATTTTTGAAGTCTAAGTTCTAGTATTGCATTAATTTGATTTATAGACAATTGATAGCTTGATATGCTCTTTTTTTTTTCTATAAGATTTATAATCTTTAAACTTTTTTTTATTTTCCATTTTTTTGAATAAAGATTTTTTTTTGCAGCTTCTGTATCTTTTGAGCTTTTTATTATCTTTATTATCTCGTCTATATTCTCTACAGCGGCTGCTAAACCAATAAGTATATGTGCTCTTTCTTGAGCTTTTTTAAGATCAAATTTAACTCTCTTAATAACTGTATCTTCTCTAAATTTTAGAAATTCTGAAATAAATTCTTTTAAATTGAGTATTTTTGGTTTGTTATCAACAATAGCTAAAGTATTAAAACCAAAAGAACTTTCTATATTTGTAAGTTTATACAATTGTCTTCTTATAGTTTCAGGTTCAACATTTTTTCTTAGTTCAATTACGACTCTTATTCCTTCTCTATTTGACTCATCCCTTAAATCTCTTATTCCTTCAATTTTTTTATCTCTTACTAGTTGAGCAATCTTCTCTATTAAAATTGATTTATTAACTTGGTAAGGTATTGATTTAATTATTAAAATATCCCGACCTCCTTTTTTTTCTTCAAAGTCAATTTCTCCTCTTATCTTAAAAGATCCTCTGCCTTTATTGTATCCTTGCTTAATTATATCTTTGCCAATTATAACTCCACCTGTAGGAAAATCTGGTCCCGGTACATGCTTCATAAGCTGGGAAATGCTTATATCTTTATTGTTTATAAAAGCGATTGTAGCATCAATGATTTCTCCAAGATTATGTGGGGGAATACTTGTTGCCATTCCAACTGCAATTCCTCCAGCTCCATTTACCAGAATATTTGGAAACTGAGATGGTAACACTTCGGGTTCTTTTTCTGTTTCATCATAATTGCTTCTAAATTCGACAGTATTTTTTTCTAAATCTTCAGTTAGAAACTGAGCTATTTTTCCCAATTTAGTTTCGGTATATCTCATAGCTGCAGGCGGATCTCCATCAATTGAACCAAAATTACCTTGACCATTGATTAAAGGAACGCTCATTGAAAAATCCTGAACTAATCTAACTAAGGCATCATAAACAGATTGATCGCCATGTGGGTGATATTTACCAATTACATCTCCAACAATTCTTGCAGACTTTCTAAATGATTTTGACCAATCATATCCTCCTTTATACATTGCATAAATAATTCTACGATGCACAGGTTTTAAACCATCTCTAACATCTGGAAGAGCTCTACTAACTATTACGCTCATTGCATAAGATAAGTAAGATGAACTCATCTCATCTTGTACATAAATAGGTTTGAATGATTTCTTATTATCTAGGGTATTTTTTTCCATTTGAGATTAAAAAGGGATTTCATCATCTAAATCTGTGCTATCTTGATTTAGATTATCATTAGGTAGATTGCTTTTATTTTCAGTAACAAGATTTGTATTGTTGTTATTATTTCTACTGTCTAGCATTGTGAGGCTTGAATTATATCCTTGTAATACTATTTCAGTCGAATATTTATCTTGCCCTGTAGTTTCGTCTTTCCACTTACGGGTGCTTAATTGACCTTCTATATAAACATTAGCGCCTTTTTTAACATATTGTTGAACAACATTAACTAAACCCTCATTAAAAATCACTACTCTATGCCACTCTGTTTTTTCTTTTTTTTCTCCACTTGATTTATCCTTCCATGATTGACTGGTAGCTATGCTTAATCTTGCAACGTTTTTACCATTCACCATTTGTTTTATTTCAGGATCTGCGCCTAAACGACCTATTAATTGTACTTTATTTAAACTTCCAGCCATAATATTTTGAATTAAATTTTGATTTTTTATTCTTTAAAGTCTTAAATTTATATCATATTTAATAAGTAAATATAAGACGATTATTATTTAGATGAAAAAAAATGTTGAAAAAAATCGTTATAAAAGGGGCTAAAGAACACAACTTAAAAAATGTTTCTCTTGAAATTCCAAAAGAGAAATTGGTTGTAATAACTGGCTTATCTGGATCTGGAAAATCGTCTTTAGCTTTTGACACTATTTATGCTGAGGGGCAAAGAAGGTATGTCGAAAGTTTATCTTCTTATGCTAGACAATTTTTAGATAAGATGAAAAAACCCAATGTGGATTTTATTGAAGGTCTAAGTCCTGCTATTTCTATCGAACAAAAAAACACATCTAAAAACCCAAGATCAACTGTTGCAACTGTTACAGAAATTTATGATTACATGAGAGTTTTGTTTGCTAGAGTTGGAGTTCCATACTCACCGTTTACAGGAAAACCTATTAAATCTCAGTCAATTAGTGAAATGGTAGATAAAATAAAACAGCTACCAAAAAATAATACGATTTATATTCTTGCCCCAATAGTAAGAGGACGAAAAGGTGAATATAAAAAAGAAATTTTAAATTTTAAAAAAAGAGGTTTTTCAAAAATTAAAGTAGATGGAAAATATCTAAGTATTGATGATTTTCCTAATCTTAATAAGAAAATAAAGCACGATATATCAATAATTGTAGATAGAATTATATTGAATTCTAACCTTGGAAATAGATTAGCAGACAGTGTTGAAACTGCTGTAAACCTCTCGGACGGTTTATTGATGGTAGAATATGAAAATGAAACTTTACCAAAAAAGTTTAGAAAAAGAGAATCTATTACTTTTTCATCTAAGTTTTCATGTCCTGAAAGCGGCTTCACAATAGAGGAAGTTGAACCTAGGTTGTTTTCATTTAATTCACCATATGGTGCTTGTGAAGAATGTGAAGGTATAGGTCATAACTTAAATGTGGATGCTAATTTAGTAATTTCAGATCCAAAAAAAAGTCTTCAAGACGGTGTGGTAGAGCCATGGTCAAAATCAACATCTTTATATTATGCTCAAACGTTAGCTTCTATCGCTAAACATTACAAAATTTCACTTACAGATCCTTGGAAAAAAATTCCAAAAAAAATACAGGATATAATTCTTTTCGGATCTGATGACGAGGAAATAAAATTTTCATACGACGACGGATATGAGTCTTACTCTACAAAGAAAACTTTTGAAGGCGTAATTAATAATTTAGAGCGAAGATATCTTGAGACAGATAGTGAATGGAAAAGAGAGGAGATATCGCAATATCAGAGTGAAACAGATTGTGAAAAGTGTAAAGGGATGAGATTAAAAGATGAAGCTCTTTGCGTAAAGATAAATAACTTAAATATTAGTGAAGTAACAGAAAAGTCTATTGATATTGCACAAAAATGGTTCTCAAATTTAGAAACTGTTTTAAGTGAAAAAGAAAAGAAGATTTCTCAGCATATTTTAAAAGAAATTAATGAAAGACTTAATTTTCTTTTAAATGTTGGTTTGAATTATCTTACTTTATCAAGGGAGTCTGGTACTCTGTCAGGTGGAGAAGCACAAAGAATAAGGTTAGCGTCACAAATTGGATCTGGACTAACTGGAGTTTTATACGTTTTAGATGAACCATCAATTGGTTTACATCAAAGAGATAACAAAAAATTAATTACTGCTTTAAAAAAATTAAGAGATTTAGGAAATACAGTAATAGTTGTTGAGCACGATATAGAAACAATGGAAAGTTCTGATCACATAATTGATATTGGTCCTGAGGCGGGACATAACGGAGGTCAGATTGTAGCAGAAGGCGAAGTAAAAGAAATTATTAAAAATGAAAAAAGTATAACTGGAAATTATTTATCAGGTAAAAAATTTATTCCAATACCCAAAAAGAGAAGAAGTGCAAAAAATGGAAGGTTTATTGAAATAAGTGGAGCTAGTGGTAACAATTTAAAAAAAGTAAATTTAAAAATACCTGTAGGAACTTTTACTTGTGTTACAGGGGTTTCTGGAAGTGGAAAGTCAACTTTAATACTTCATACTTTATATAATGCATTTAATTTAATGTTAAATAAAAATAAAAGTCGTAAAGTACCGAAGGCCTTCACAGGTTTCAAAGGCACTGAGTTAATAGATAAAATAATTGATATTGATCAATCGCCTATTGGAAGAACTCCAAGATCTAATCCTGCTACGTATACAGGAGCGTTTGGTCCAATAAGAGAATGGTTTGCAAATCTTCCAGAGTCAAAAGCAAGAGGATACAAAGTTGGAAGATACTCTTTTAATGTTAAGGGCGGAAGGTGTGAAACGTGTGAGGGCGACGGCGTATTAACATATGAAATGCATTTTTTGCCAGATGTATTTATACCCTGCGACACTTGTAAAGGAGCACGATATAACAGGGAAACTTTAGAAATAAGGTTCAAAAATAAAAATATTGCTGATGTTTTAGATATGACAGTTGATGAGGGTTGTGAATTTTTTGATAATATTCAAACTATTAAATCAAAACTAATTACTTTAAAACATGTTGGTCTTGGATATATGAAGATTGGTCAACAAGCGACTACTCTTTCTGGTGGAGAAGCACAAAGAATTAAATTAGCAAAAGAACTATCTAAAAGGCCAACTGGTCGAACTTTGTATATATTAGATGAGCCTACTACTGGCCTTCATTCTCACGATATTAAAAAATTGTTAGAAATATTGCAAGCTTTTGCGAATACTGGCAACACGGTAGTTGTTATAGAACATAATCTAGATGTAATAAAAACTGCAGATCATATTATCGATATGGGTCCAGAAGGCGGTATTAATGGTGGAAAAATTATTGCTGAAGGAACACCTGAAAAAGTCTCTACAGTCAAAGACAGTTATACTGGTAAGTTTATGAGGGAAATTATTAGTAATGGATCTATGAAAAAGACTGCTTAAAAATTAAATTTATGCTATAAATAATTATGACAAATATTTTACAATCATTATCTAAAACAGTTCATTTATCATTAGGAATTGCTATTCTATTTCTTTTAGGCCTACATTTTTTTGGTGATGGGTTTGCTTTTGATAGATATTTTTTTAGCTGGTTGTTCAGATATTTACACGTACTTACAGGTATAATGTGGATTGGCTTATTGTGGTACTTCAATTTTGTACAAATTCCTTCAATGCCAAACATTCCTGATGAACAAAAACCTGCAATAGGGAAAGTTATAGCTCCTAAGGCTTTATTTTGGTTTAGATGGGCTGCCCTGGGAACAATAATAACTGGATTAATAGTTTCTTATCTACAAGGATATGTTCACCAAGCAATGATATTAGGAATTGGAAGCGGAGATCCAAAGACAACAGCAATAGGAATAGGAATGTGGTTAGGAATTATTATGGCATACAATGTTTGGTTTGTCATTTGGCCAAATCAAAAAATAGCTTTAGGAATAGTTGAAAGTACACCGGAGCAAAAAGCTAAATCAGCGAAAACAGCAATGTTGTTCTCAAGAGCAAATACTCTATTATCATTTCCAATGTTGCTTTCAATGGTAGCAGCTCAAAATCTTTATTAAGGTAAAATTTTTTCTTCTTCCTTTTCCAAAGTTTTGTAACTAACCTTAAAAAACTTAAGTATAGGAGACGCTACAAAAATAGATGAATAGGTTCCAATTATTACACCCAAAATCATAGCAAAAGAAAATCCTCTTAAAATTTCACCACCTAAAATATAAATTGAAACTAAAGCGAATAAGGTGGTAGCTGATGTAATTATTGTTCTGGATAGTGTTTCGTTAATCGATAAATTAGAGACGTCACTAATACTAATTTTTGAATATTTTAATAAATTTTCTCTAATACGATCATAAATTACTACTGTATCATTCATAGAATAACCAACTATTGTTAATACAGCAGCAATGATGGAAAGGTTAATTTCTAAAGATAAAAAAGAAAAAATCCCTAAGGTAATTACTACATCGTGAAATAAAGCAACTATTGATCCAACACTAAATTGCCATTCAAATCGCACCCAAATATAAAATAACATTGCAGCAAGGGCTAATGATATAGCTATAATTGAAGACTCTAGCAGTTCAGAGCTTACCTTAGGACCTACATTTTCAACTCTTCTAAAATCGATTTCAGCATTTAAATTTTCTTTTAATACTTTTTTGATTTCAGGAATTAAATTATTACTATTTGTATTTTTTTGCTCAACCTTAATCAAGAAATCACCATCTTTTCCAAATTTTTTTACATTTACATCTCCTAAATTCATAGAATTCAAGGAGTCTCGTATAGAGGAAGCTTGAATGGATTTATCAGTTCTTAATTCAATTAAGGTTCCTCCTTTAAAATCAATTCCGTAATTTAAGCCTTTAAAAAAAATTAAGATTATGCTTAAAGTAAAAATTATTATTGAAGCAATATTTGCTTTTTTAAATTTTGAAACAAAGTTAATAGTATTTATCATTTAATTTTAATATCTTGATTTTTGCTTTTTAAAACTATCATTGATGTTAAATGTCTCGCAAAAAAATAGGCAGTGAATAGCGTTGTAATGATACCAATGCCTAGTGTAATAGCAAAACCTTTCACAGGACCAGATCCAAAAGCAAACAAAATAATTGCAGCAATTAATGTAGTTATATTTGCATCCAGTACCGTGATTTTAGCTTTTGAATACCCTGAGTCAAAAGCATGAATGATTGATTTTTCTGTTTTTAATTCTTCTTTAATTCTCTCAAATATTAAAACATTAGCATCAACTGCCATTCCAACAGTTAGAATAATCCCTGCTATTCCAGGCAAAGTTAACGTTGCTTCTAAAATAGTTAATACACCTACTAACATTAATAAATTTGCAATTAAGGCTGTGTTGGCTACTAACCCAAACAGTCTATATTTATAAAACATAAAAAGAATAACTAAAATAAATCCAACAATTAAAGATATTACCCCTGATTTAATTGAATCTTCACCTAAATCAGGTCCAACAGTTCTTTCTTCTACTACATCAAGAGGAGTCGGTAAAGCACCAGATCTAAGTAATAAAGAAAGATCAGTTGCTTCCTGAAAAGTGAAATTTCCAGAAATCATACCTTTTCCTGAAGTAATAGGTTCATTAATATTTGGGGCGCTGATAATTTTACTATCTAAAATTATAGCTAATCTTTTTCCAACATTGTCAGTTGTCGCTCTTCCAAATTTTTGTGCACCAAGTCTGTCTAAGGTAAATGACACGGTCGGTTCATTTTGTTGATTTTGTATACTTGGCTGCGCATCAACTAGGTTTTCCCCGCTCATTACAATTCTTTTACTTACCTTTAATTTTTCACCGGTCTCAGAAATTAATTCATCTACTCCAAATTCAGAATTTTCACTTACTAATCTAAAATTTAATTGAGCAGTTTTACCTAAAAGTTTTTTTATTCTATCAGGATCTTTTAAACCAGGTAATTCAACTAAAATTCTTTTCTCACCTCTTTGAAGTATCGTTGGTTCTTTAGTCCCAACGTCATCTATTCTACGTCTGACTATCTCAATAGATTGTTTTAATGCAGCATTATTAATAGTAAGCAGTCCATATTTAGAAAATAAAATTTTTATATTATTATCTTTTATCTTTTTATAATCTAGTTCAAAAGATCTGTAGGTATCAATATATGGATTTACTAAATTATTTTTTTTTGAAAAAAAAGCTAATTCAAATTTTTCTAAATCACTGACTTTGAAAGAAAAATTATCTTCGTTTATTATAAAGTTAGAAAAAATTAAATCATTTTCTCTTAGCAATTTTTTAATTGGTATAATCTTTGATTGTATTTTTTCTTTAATAAGGGAGTCAGAATTAATTTCTAATAAAAGATATGAACCCCCTTGTAAATCTAATCCTAAATTCACTTTTTTATCTATAATGAGGTTGTCTTTATCTTGAAAATTAAGAATGGAGAAAAATGAAATTGATAAAAATATTAAATAAATAATTAGGGTATTTATTTTTGAAAAATTTAACACAAAAAAGAATTATTTTTTTATTTCTTCTTTTTTAAGCAAACTTGTAATAGTAGATCTAATTATTTGAACTTTTGTACCTTCGCCAATTATGACTTCTATTCTGTCATCTTCCATCACACGATCAACTATACCAATTATTCCACCAGAAGTGATAACTTCATCACCTCTTTTTAATGACTCAACCATAGCTTTGTGATCTTTAACTCTCTTTTGTTGTGGTCTAATTAAAAAAAAGTAAAAAATTACGAATATTAATATTAGTGGTATAAATTGTGCAATTCCTTGTCCGCTCATGAAAGACAATTATAATAAATGAATTAGATAAACAAGTTAAATTTCGTCAAATTTTATCCAAATTATTCATATATTTTTTTAGTACATTTGGAATTGTAATTGAGCCATCCTCATTTTGATTATTTTCTAATAATGCGATCATTAGTCTACCTACAGCTAATCCAGAGCCATTGAGAGTGCTTACAAATTCTTTACCTTTTTTAGATTTGTACTTTGCGCCCATTCTTCTTGCTTGAAAAGTACCACAAGATGAACAGCTTGAAATTTCTCGATACTTATTTTCTGAAGGTATCCATGCTTCAATATCAAAAGTTTTATCAGCACTAAATCCCATATCACCAGTTGACAACAATATTACTTGATAAGGCAATTCAAGTTCGTCTAAAACTTGTTTTGCACAACTTACCATCCTTTCAAGCTCAGAGTTACAATCTTGAGGCTTGACTATACTTACTAATTCAACTTTATAAAATTGGTGTTGTCTAATCATGCCTTTTGTATCTTTTCCATAACTTCCTGCCTCTTTACGAAAACAAGGTGTAGAAGCTACAAATCTTTGAGGTAAATGATCCTCATTTATAACAGATTTTCTAACTAAATTTGTTAATGAAACTTCTGCAGTAGGAATTAAAAATTTTCTTTGTTCTGAATTTTCAAATTTTATTTCAAATTGGTCCTCCTCAAATTTTGGAAGTTGCCCAGTGCCAAACATAACGTCTGCATTAACAATCAATGGCGGTGAAATTTCAGTGTATCCAAATTTTATTGTATGTATATCTAACATAAAATTTATAAGTGCTCGCTCTAATAAAGCGATGTGATTTTTCAAAATAACAAATCTTGATCCAGATAATTTAGTGGCTGTATCAAAATCTATTTGATTAAATTTCGAACCTATTTCAACATGAGATTTAATTTTAAAAGAAAATTCCTTAATTTTTCCAAATTGTTTTATTAATTTATTTGAATTCTTATCTTTACCAACAGGGACATCATCTTGTGATATGTTTGGTAAAATTTGCATTAAATCGTCTAGTTTTTTTTGAGAGTCTATTTGTTTTTTTGATATTTCTAATATTTTTTGTGAAATTTTTTTTGATTTTTCAAAGTTAGCTTCATTTTTAGATTTTGATAGAACTCCCTTTTCTTGCTCTAGTTTTTCTTTTTCATTTATTAAATTTCTATTATTCTCATCAAGCTTTTCGAATTCATCAATATCTAAAACAAAATTTCTATCAGCTAGTTTTTTTTTAAAAATATTTAAGTTTTTTCTAAGTTCTTTAATATTATGCATTTTCTATCTCTTCTTCTTTTTTCTTTTCAGTGAATCTAACTGTGAATATAGATAATTCATAAAGTAATAATAACGGAATTGCTAGTCCAACTTGCGTTATAGGATCAGGAGGCGTTAAAATTGCTGCAGCAAAAAAGATGATTACAATAACATATCTCCTTCTTGTTTTTAAATAATTAGAGTTTACAATACCTATTCTTGCCAATAAATTTAATAAAATTGGTAATTGGAAGCTTAAACCAAAAGCAAATATTAATCTCATTATTAATGATAAATATTCATTAACTTTTGCTTCAAGTTGTATGGGTAGGTTTGTATTTGAACCAAGTGTCTCAAAAGATAAGAAAAACTTTATAGCCAGTGGCATCACTAAATAATAAACCAAAAGACCACCTAATAAAAAAAGTATAGGTGTAGAAATTAGGTATGGTAAAATTGCTTTCTTTTCATTTTTATAAAGACCGGGTGCAATAAATTTATATATTTGTATTAAAAAAACAGGACTACCTAAAAAAATAGCGGAAAAAAAAGCAACTTTAATATATGTGATAAAAGTTTCATGTAATGCTGTAAATATAAGTCTTCTAGAGATTTGATCGTCCTTGACTGCATCTGCATAAGGATCGACTAAAAAATTATATATTTGTTCAGCAAAAATATATGAAATTATGAATATTATAAAAATGAATATTAAAGAGTTGAGAAGTCTTGAACGTAACTCAATAAAATGACTTGTAAACGAATTATTTTCAGCCATTTTTTTCTGATTCTTTTTTTATCTTTTTATTATCGGTTATAATTTCTTCCTCTAAATCAACTTCTTTTGTGACAGAGGTTACTTCTTTTTGGAAATTGCTTATAGTATTTTTAAATTTTCCTATATAAGAGCCTATTTTTTTTAAAGCTATAGGAAATTCTTTTGGACCTAAAACTAATATTGCAATGATTACTACTGATAAAATCTCTAACCATCCAATTTGAGGCATTTTGATTATTTGTTTTCGGAGTCAGGATTATCTGACTTTGAATTCTCATCTTGATTATTTGCAGATGTATCATCAGACATTCCTTTTTTAAAACTTTTAATGCCCTTAGCAACATCACCCATCAAGCTTGAAATTTTGCCTCTACCAAAGAGTAAAACAACAAGAACAACTACAATTGCTATTTGCCAGAAACTAATACCCATAACTAATTATATACAATAAAAGTAATTAAATAAATATATTTATTTGTCATCTTCAGGAGCTTTTTTAATAGCCTCATCTATATCCACATAGATATTCTGTTTTTGTGAAATAGACTGCTCCTTGAAGAATTTTCCTGTACCAAAAATAGATTTATCTATACTAGATGTATCTATTAGTCCCGCAGACCCAAGCTCGTCAATTGTTGGTAAATCAGATAATTTTTGTATATTAAAATGGTTCAAAAAATTTTCAGTAGTTGAATATTGAATAGGTTTACCTGGGACATCTTTACGACCAGATGGTCTCACCCAATCCAATTCCATTAAAATATCTAATGTGTTTGAAGCAAATGAAACACCCCTAATCTCTTCAATTTCAGATCTTGTTACAGGCTGATGATAAGTAATAATAGCTAAAGTCTCTACAGTTGCTTTGGATAACTTTTTTTGAGTAGACTTCTGTAGTGCCATTAATTTTGATAAATCATCAGCTGTCCTAAAAGACCATTTTTTTTTAATACAAACTAAATTTATACCTCTACTTTTGTAGGTTAGTTGAAGATTTTCTAGTATCTTTTTTAAATTTAAAGAAGTTTGTAATCTTTTTTCAATGGTTTCTATATCTAGTGGTTCTGAAGCTGCAAATAGAATTGCTTCAACTTGTCTTTCAATCTTTGTTGGAGAAGATGGAAAGTCAATTATATTATTTTTTTTTTTATTTTTCATTATGTAATTTTTTAATCATTAAGTTTTTGAATAATTTTTCTTGAGAAACTGAAATTACTCGTTCTTTAGTTAATTCAAGACTCGCTGCAAAAATACCTGCTATTCCTGTTCTTTTCATCTTATTTGAGGAGTAAAATTTTGGTATCAGTTCAAGTAAATTTTTCCAGTCTTTTATTTTGTCAAGATTATTTTTAATCAATTTAATACCTTCTTCAGTTGTAAACACTGGCAATCTTGGAATACTGATATTTTGAAAAGTTTTTTGCATTTGTATTTCTGAATAGGTTTTAAGTAATTCGTAAAGTGACACATCATATACAGGTGTATTAATTGATCTAATTCCACCTTTCATACCTCTGCTAAAAATATGAACACCTAGCCTTTTTTTTTTTAACATTTGATCTGATAATATACGAATTAATTCTAGTTTTTTTAATTGAAGCTTCAATTTTTCAGCTACCTCTAGTGCCTTGAAATCATCATCTTCATCATCAGGTAGTAGTAATTTCGATTTTAAATAGGCAAGCCATGTAGCCATCAATAAAAATTCAGATGCAGTTTCTAAGTTTAAATCTTCGTGTTTCTTAATAAACTCTAAAAATTGATCAGCTAACTTAGTGATAGAAATTTCAGTTAGGTCTACTTTTTGTGCTTTTGCTAAATCAAGCAAAAGGTCTAAAGGTCCACTATAATTTGGGATATCAATTGATATTTGATTAATTTTTTTTGATTCCATAATTAATTTTACCTCAAAAAATTGTAAAATTCTGATGTTTTTTTTAAGGTGAAGTTATCAATATAAGGTAATGATTTTATTAATTTTAAATTATCGCTAGTGTTTCCTGAGCAATAAAGAACTAAATTACAACCAGCTTCAAGCGATTTTTTTGCGTTTGTGAGTAAGTCGTACTTAAGAGCTTTCATAGAAATATCATCGGATATTAAAATACCCTTAAATTTCATTTTTTTTCTTATTATATTTTTTATAATTTTTTTTGAAAGAGTGGCTGGATTCTTTTGATCCAACTTTGAGTAGAGAATGTGTGCTGTCATTCCTATTTTGGCATTAGAAAATTTAAATGGATAAAAATCAGTTTTTTCCAATTTTTTCAAACTCATGGACACTTTAGGTAATGTCTTATGGCTATCTGATCTTGCAGAACCATGGCCTGGCAAGTGTTTAATAATTCCTGATATTTTATTTGCATGCAAATATTTGATAGTAAATTTACCAAGTTCTTTTACAATTTTTTTATCTTTTGAAAAACTTCGATTTCCAATAATCTTATTTGTATGACTTTTTAATACGTCAAGAACTGGAATAGTATTTATATTTATGCCTAATTCATTTAATAACTTACTTAACGAATAAATATAATGTTTAAATATCTTTAAGCTAAAATCTTTATTTTTTTTTAATAAATTGCCAAAAAAATTTGCAGAAATATTATGATTTATTAAATCATTTAGTCTAGAAACATTCATTCCCTCTTCATCAATTAAGATAGGAAAATATTTGTTATTACTTAATTGTCTTATTTCATTAGTTAAATTTTTTATTTGATTAAAGGATTTTATATTTCTTTTAAACAAGATTACTCCCCAAGGTTTTTCTTTTGATAAAATAATTCTTTCTAACTTTGAAAGTTTTGTATTTTTTAAACTTATAATTAGTGCTTTAGTTTTCATTAATTTTTAATAAATTCCAAAAATTTCTTTTTTTATCTTTTTTAATCTCTTCGTCAAAAGAGTCATTAAATTCAATTACATTGTTTGTATCGTTTGTAAGAGTCGGCAAGTGAGATATTTTACCTTTTAAAATTTGATCTATATTTGAGCGATTATAATCTTTTATATTTATATTTTTATTTGAAGAATAATATTTAAAAACGATCAAAAGGAATGATGCTATTAATAAAAACATAATTATATTTAATAATCTGACCATTACATTTTTTCTGGCAATGACACCCCGAGAATTTTCATTCCATTTTTAATTACTATAGAAATAAGATAAATAATTGTTAAGGATTCTTTTCTTTTAATTTTATTATTTTCAATAAACTTAAATTTGCTATCTTCATTACCTTTACTCCAATAAGAATGAAACAAAGTTGAGAGTTCATAGAGATAGAAAGGTATCTTATGTGGTTCTAACTTGTAAGATGCTGAGTCTATTATCTTAGGCCATTCAAATATTTTTCTAATAATTTTCTCCTCATATTCATTTGGATAAAATGTTTCAGTATTTAATGAAATTTGGTCATTTAAATTAATTTTAATTGTTCTTGCAATTGAATTTACTCTTGCATAAGCATATTGAACATAAAATACAGGATTATCTTTTGTTTTTTCTTTTACTTTCTCAAAATCAAAATCAAGTTCTACATCATTACTTCTATTTAACATCATAAATCTAATTGAGTCTTTGTTGACTTCATTTAATAAATCTTTGACAGAAATAAAATCACCTGCCCTTTTTGACATTTTAAATGGTTGCCCATTTTTATAAAGTTTTACTAGTTGGCAAACTTTACAATCTAGCTTTACTTTATTATTAGATAATGCTGAGACTGCGGCTGTAATTCTTTTAATATAACCCGTATGATCTGCTCCAAGAATATTTATCAAATTATCGTATTTTCTATTAATCTTATCTGTATGATATGCAACATCATTTGCAAAATAGGTCCACGATCCATCATTCTTTTGTAAAGCTCTATCTGTATCATCTCCGAATATAGTTGATTTAAATATAAGTCTTTTTATTTTTTTCCATTTTTTTGGTATTTCACCTTTAGGGGGATCAAGATAGCCTTCTTCTACAAAATGTTTAGTTTGAAGTTGTTTAACAGTAATATTGACTAAATCTTTTTTTACAAGCTCTGACTCTGAACAAAAATTGTCATGTTCAATACCAAGTTTTTTTAAATCATCTTTAATTAAATCCATTGAGGCTTTTAAAGAAAGTTTTTTTAATTCCTCAAAACAATTTTCAAAATTGCTAATGCCAATTTTTTTGTTATTTTTAATAATATTTTCAGCAATATCTTTGATATAATCACCAGGATATAAATTTTCTTTTACAACAAACTTTTCTTTAAATTTAATTTCTCTGATTCTTAAATAAACAGACTCCACAAAATTTCTGATTTGATTGCCATAATCATTTATATAGTACTCTCTAGCTACTTTATTGCCGTTAAATATTAATAAATTTGATAAAACATCCCCGAAAATTGCTCCCCTACAGTGACCAACATGCATAGGTCCTGTTGGATTGGCTGAAACGAATTCAATATTATACGATTTTTTTGACTTTTTTGATCCATAAGTATTTTTATTCTTAATTATTTCATTGATATTAAAACCCAACGCTTCATTTGAAAGTTTGATATTTATAAAGCCAGGACTAGCTACATCAATTCTTTCGAAATGACTTTCCTTCTTAATTAACAAAGCTTTTATGTGAGATGCTAAGTTAATTGGATTTAAATTGTTGCTTTTAGCTAAAACTAATGAAACATTAGAAGATAAATCATAGTCAAAATGATTTGGAGGAACTTCTAAATTAACATTATCTAGATTACTTAAAGTTGTTAATTTTAGAAACTTC
>CACEAQ010000005.1 GCA_902557605.1 uncultured Pelagibacteraceae bacterium
AAATCTAATATTGGCAAACCTTATCAAAAAATTGGTGGCAAATCATTAATTGAAATTAACCTTATTAAAGCACGTAAATTTAAAGAAATAAAAAAAATTGTTCTTGTGTACAACCGAAAAGACTTAAAACGAGTCAAATCACTTAAACTTAAAGGTGTGAAATTGACACCTGGAGGAAAAAGTAGACAGCAATCAACATTTAACGCTCTAAAATATTTAATTCGTTATAAAAGAAACTCAAAAGTTTTAATACATGATGTTGCTAGACCTAATTTTTCAACCAAGCTTATGAGTTCAATACTGAGAAATACTAGAAATTCAAAAGCTGTTGTACCTAAAATTAAAATTCAAGATGCAATAAAGCAAAGAATTGAGTCTAGTAAAGAAGAATACATAATAGGAAAAAAAAGAGACAATCTTTTTTTAACTCAAACACCTCAAGCTTTTAATTTGAGAGAGATATATCATTTACATAAAACTAACTCGGGTAAATATAAAGATGATGACATATCTTTATATATGGATTTAAACAAAGTTAAATTTATAGAAGGTGAAAAAAATAATTTTAAAATTACTGATAAAGCAGATTTTGAAAATTTAAAGAATATTTACAAATCTCAACAAAGTGTTGGTATAGGGTTTGATGTTCATAGACTAGTTCCTAATAGGAAACTTTTTTTAGCTGGTTTAAAAATTAAGTCTAGACTAGGAACACTGGGTCATTCTGATGGAGATCCAGTACTGCATTCTATAACAGACGCAATTTTAGGAGCTTGTAAAATGGGAGATATTGGGCAAATGTTTTCTGATAAAAGTAAAAGATTTAAAAACATAAGATCAACTATTTTACTTAAACATGTAATAAATCAGATAAAATCAAAAAGTTATCTTATCAACAATATTGATATAAATATAATTACGCAAACTCCTAAAATAAAAAATTTAAAGAATAATATGGTAAATAATATTGCTAATCTTTGTGAAATTTCAGAAAATCAAATTAATATCAAAGGAAAAACTACTGAAAAGTTAGGTGTTATAGGAAATGAAAAAGCAATAGCATGTGAAGTGATATGCTCAGTCATTAAATATGATTAAAACCATAAATTATTTATTTGTTACATGTTTTGGTATAGGAACTTTTAGATTTGCTCCAGGAACTATAACTTCTTTAGTCACAACTATTTTTTTATATAGCCTATTTCACATAGTAAATCTATCTAGCAGCATTGTATTATTAATTTTGTTTTTAGTTTTTACATATTCATTTTACGCAGTCTCTGAATATATAAAATATAATGAAAATAAGGACCCTAAAGAAATTGTAGTAGATGAATTTATTGGCCAATCTATTCCAATTTATCTTTATGAAATCGCTCACGGAACTACAAAAGGCCCACAGGAGTCAATTTTATTTTATTTATATATTTTTATTTTATTTAGATTTTTTGATATCAAAAAACCATTTCCAGTGAGTTTTTTTGATAAAAAATTTAAAAATAGTTTTGGAGTAATAATGGACGATGTAGCTGCAGGTCTATATGTTGTCATTACATTAATAATATTTATGGTAATTAAATCAAAGTTTTTTTAATGAGTTTAAATAAAAAGATAATTTCATTAATTAAAAGAAAAAGGATGAAACTTTCAATTGCAGAGTCTTGCACTGGAGGAATGCTGTCTAGTGCTATCACATCAGTAAGCGGATCATCAAAAATATTTAATATGGGATTAGTCACTTACTCAAATCAAGCAAAAAAAACTATATTAAAAGTACCTCAAAAAATAATAAAAAAATATGGTGCTGTAAGTGTTCAATGTTGTTTGGCTATGGTCAATAATTTAAGTAAAATTAGCAATTCAAAATTCTGTGTTTCAATAACTGGAATTGCTGGTCCTAAAGGTGGATCCAAACAAAAACCAGTCGGTTTAGTTTATATTGGAATTAAAATTGGAAAAAAAGTTATGGTTAATAAATGCAATTTTAAAAATAAAGGAAGAGATTTTATTCAAAAGCAAACAGTAAAAAAAACTCTAAATTTATTAGCTCAAATGATTAAACGGGATAGCTAAATTCCGGGTTTACAATTACATCTAAAAGGTGGGCAGTAAAACTGTTAAGCAGTAAGAAAATACTGAAAGCTATAATATAAAGTAAAAAAACTAAAAAATTTCTAGCCCTTTTCCTTTGTAATAATTTTTTATCTTCAGGTACCCACTCTTTATTTTGAGATTTGAAATCATACGAAAACATCCAATAAGTTAAGTTATTTTCATTTGGATCACCTGTTCGAATTGTTTTGATATATGAAGACAAAAATTTAAAAGTTAAAATAAATAAAATAAGTAAAGATGATATTGTAAACATTATTTATATAATTTAATCGCTCTCTCCTCAAAAGCTTTAGCAATTTTATTTAAACCAAGCTCAAAAGATTTTTTCATTATTCCATTCAATATTGGATTTTTCAATTCAAAATCAATAAAAAATTCCAGCTGTGTCGAATTGTTTACTTCTCTAAATTTCCACTCATTTTTGAGATGTTTTAATGGTCCATCAAGATTAGTTACTATAATAGTATCTTTTTCCTTATAAAAAGATACGTGACTTGAGAATGTTTCGTTAAGAATACTCTTGCCTACTTTCAAATCTCCATTAAAGGTAATTAAATCTACACTCTCATTTTTATCTTGAACTTTACCTTCTATACACCAAGGAACAAATTCAGGATATTTTTCGATATCAAGAACCATTTCGATCAATTGATCTTTTTTACAAGGAATAATTTTTTTTATTGATGCTGATGACATTCAAGCTGTTTATTTCTCGCATCCTGTAATTTTCTAAAATCTTCATCTGCGTGATAAGAAGATCTTGTTAAAGGCGATGAAGAAACAAGTAGAAATCCTTTTGTCTTTGCTATTTGCTCGAACTCTTTAAATTCATCAGGGTGATAATAACGATTAAGTGGATGATGCTTTGGAGATGGTTGTAAATATTGACCGATAGTAATAAAATCGACTTCAGCAGACCTAAGATCATCCATTACTTGAATAACTTCTTCTTTATTTTCACCCAAGCCAACCATTATTCCTGATTTAGTAAAAACTTTTTTGTTGAATTTTTTTGCATTTTTTAAAAGTTCCAATGAAGCAAAATAACGTGCTCCTGGTCTAACTGTCGTGTAAAGTCTAGGAACAGTCTCTATATTATGATTAAAAACATCAAGATCGGCTTTCAAAACTTTTTTGTACGCGTCACCTTTTCTTAAAAAGTCTGGTGTTAAAACTTCTATGGATGTTTCTGGATTTTTTTCTCTTGTAGCTTTTACAACTTTGAAGAAGTGATCTGAACCACCATCCTCTAGATCATCTCTATCTACAGAGGTAATGACAACATGTTTTAAATTCAAACTTTTAACAGCCTTTGCAATTTTGGCTGGTTCAAAAATATCTAGGTCGGTAGGTTTTCCAGTTTTGACATCACAAAATGCACATGCTCTAGTACACGTGTCTCCCATGATCATAAATGTAGCATGTTTTTTACTCCAACATTCTGTAATATTTGGGCAGTTTGCTTCCTGACAGACAGTAACTAAATTATTCTGATTAACAACTTGTTTGGTTTGAAAGAAAATTTGTGAGTCTACTATTTTTGACCTAATCCATTGAGGTTTCTTTTTAATCGGATTGAAAGGCTTATTAACTTTTTCTGGATGTCTTGGTTTTTGGCTCATTTTAACCTAATAATAATTTCGTCCTTGGTACCATATCTAAATTTTTCCCTATAAAGCATGTCTAAATAATCTAAATCATTATTTTTGACTAATGATATTTTATGTTTTAATTTTTCTAATTTATTAGTTAACATTTTGTCTTTATTATCCAACTCTTCAAACAATTTTTTTTTATCAAAATAAGAGATTAAACCTCTTTCACCTCCTATTAAATTAATTCCTATATATAGGGATAAAAAGATATTCAATAATATAAATTTTTTTTTCTTTAAATTTTCAATAAGTCGCATTAACTAGATTTTAGCCATTTTTGCTTGATTTCCAAGTTCTTCTTCGATGCGTAATAACCTATTATATTTCGCTACTCTTTCAGACCTTGCTAATGAGCCGGTTTTAATTTGAGAAGACATTGTCGCAGACGCCAAATCAGCAATAAATGTATCCTCTGTATCCCCCGATCTGTGAGAAATGATAGTATTAAATTCTGCAGCTTTCGCCATTGAAATTACTTCTAAAGTTTCAGTCAAAGTGCCTATTTGATTTGGTTTTACTAAAATACAATTTGCTGACTTTTCTTTTATTCCTTTACTTAAACGTTTTACATTTGTAACAAATAAATCGTCCCCAACAATTTGAACGTTTTTCCCTATTTCGTTTGTAATTTTTTTCCACGACTCCCAGTCTTCTTCAGCAAAAGGGTCCTCAATTGACTTTATAGGATAATTAGAAGTCAGTTTTTTATAATAATTAATGTTGTCATCAACTGATGTATAGCTTTTAGATTGAATTGAATACTCCCCTTCTGCATTAATTAATTCGTTAGCTGCTACATCTAAACAAATAACTATATCTTTTCCTGGCTTTAAATTTGACTTTTCTATTGCATTTACAATTAATTCCAAGGCTTGCTCATTTGTATTAATTGATGGAGCAAATCCACCTTCATCTCCAACATTTGTGAGCATTTTGTTTGATTTTAATAATTTCTTCAAATTTTGAATAACAACATAACATTTTTCAATAGCATCCATAAAATTTTTAGCTGAGTCTGGTCTAATCATAAATTCTTGAATATTAAGGTCGTTGTCAGCGTGCGCACCACCATTAATAATATTCATTAACGGTATGGGTAAAGAAAAAGTGTTTCCTAGATGTTTAAATAATGATTTTTTATTTGATAAAGCTGAACATTTTGAATTTGCTAGTGAAACTGCTAGTGTAGCATTAGCTCCCAAATTTGTTTTATTTTCACTTCCATCTAAGTCTAATAAAGTTCTATCAATTTTTTTTTGGTCGTCTGACTCAAAACCTTTAAGTTCATCTGAAATTTTATTATTTATATTTTCAACTGCTATATTTACACTTTTGCCTAAAAATTTATTCTTATCCTCATCTCTTAATTCGTGAGCTTCAAATGCACCAGTTGATGCACCTGATGGAGAAATCGCAGTGGCAGAAATATTATTTTCTAAAAAAACTTCTGCTTCCACTGTTGGATTTCCTCTACTATCAAAGACTTGTCTGCCTTTTATGCTTTTAATTTTTGCCATTCTTATTTTACAATCTTGTCGATTTCGGTAAGCTTTTTTAACAAAGTTTTCACTTCATTTAATGGAACCATGTTTGGACCATCTGAGGGTGCATTATCTGGATCTTCATGTGTCTCCATAAAAATTGCTCCTACACCTACGGCAATAGCAGCACGAGCTAAATAAGGAACAAATTCTCTTTGTCCGCCACTTTTCTCTCCCATGCCACCTGGTTGTTGTACTGAATGAGTTGCATCAAATACAATTGGAAATCCAAATTTCGACATTATAGGAAGGGCTCTCATGTCTGAAACAAGAGTATTGTAACCAAAGCTCGCTCCTCTTTCTGTAATTAAAATATTTTTATTCCCGGAGTCTTCAATTTTTTTTATTACGTTGGCCATATCCCACGGAGCTAAAAATTGTCCTTTCTTTACATTAATTATTTTACCTGTTTTAGCAGCAGCAATTAATAAATCAGTTTGTCTACATAAGAATGCTGGGATTTGAAGAACATCAACATGATTAGCGACCATAGAACATTGTTCAGCAGTATGAACGTCGGTTAAAACTGGGATACCAACTTCTTTTCTAATTTTGTCGAAAATGGGAAGTGATTTTTCTAAACCTAAACCTCTTTTTCCTTTTAAACTTGTTCTATTAGCTTTATCAAATGAAGTTTTGTAAATAAGATTAATATCTAGTTCGCTTGTAATTTTTTTAAGTTCGTTTGAAATTTTTATAGCATGCTCTTCGCTCTCAAGCTGACAAGGGCCAGCGATTAGAGTAAATGGTTTGTTGTTAGCGATCTCGAAATTAGAACATTTTACTTTATGAATATTCATTTTGTCGTATTGATTTTTGCAGCCTTTATAAATGATGAGAATAAAGGATGTGGTGATAAAGGTCTAGATTTAAATTCAGGATGAAACTGAACGCCAATAAACCAAGGATGGTTTTCTAATTCTATAATTTCTGGTAATTTATTGTCTGGAGATAAACCTGAAAAAATCATACCTTTGTTTTCAAAATCTTTTTTATAGTTGATGTTAACTTCATATCTATGACGATGTCTTTCGTATATCTTAACTGAATTATAAATTTTACTTATTTTTGTGTCTTTTTTAAGTCTTGCTTCATAGCTACCTAGGCGCATTGTACCGCCTAAATCTTTGTCAGTGCCCTTCATCAATTTTCCATCTTTTGTCCATTCACTCATAAGTCCAACGACTGATGCTTTAGATGGTCCAAATTCACTAGAAGTTGCTTTTTTTATATTTAATTTATTTCTAGCAAATTCAATCACTGCCATTTGCATACCAAAACAGATGCCTAGGAAAGGAATTTTGTTCAATCTTGCATAATTAATAGCTGCTATTTTTCCCTCTGTGCCTCTTTTGCCAAATCCTCCTGGTATCAAAATTCCAGATACTCCTTTAAGTTTATTTTTTATTTCATTTGGCTTTAAAAAGTCAGATTCAATCCTTATTAAATTCACTTTCAAATTATTTGCAATTCCACCATGTGTTAAAGCTTCGTCTAAAGATTTATATGCATCTTTAAGTTCAACATATTTGCCAATTATTGCTATATTCACTTTATTTTTTGTGTTCAAAACTAAATGTGTAATTTTTTTCCAAGGAGAAAGATTAACTTTTTTTGTAGATTTAATTCTAAAAAATCTTAAAACTCTTTCATCTAGTTTCTCCTTATTAAAACTTATTGGAGCTTCATAAATTGTTTTTACGTCTACAGTTTCTATAACATCTTCTATTGCAACATTGCAAAATAATGAAATTTTCTTCCTTTGATCTAAAGGTATAGATCTTTCAGATCTGCAAATAATAATATCTGGTTGAATACCTATGCTCCTTAATTCTTTAACTGAATGTTGGGTTGGTTTTGTTTTTATTTCATCAGAGGCTCTCATGTAAGGGACTAAAGTTAGATGAATGAATAATGTATTTTTTTTACCTATTTCATTTGAAAATTGTCTTATAGCTTCTAAAAAAGGTAGACTTTCGATATCACCAACGGTGCCTCCTATCTCGCAAATAACGAAGTCCTCTTTAGCGACATCATTTTTAATAAATTCTTTAATTCTATTTGTTATATGAGGAATAACTTGCACAGTTTTTCCTAAATATTTCCCCTGCCGTTCCCTTTTTAAAACATCGCTATAAATTTTACCTGTAGTAATATTATCTGACTTTTTTGCTGATATTCCTGAAAATCTCTCATAGTGTCCCAAGTCCAAATCCGTTTCAGCGCCATCATCGGTGACAAAAACTTCACCGTGTTGAAATGGGCTCATAGTCCCAGGATCTACATTTAAATATGGATCAAGTTTTCTAATTCTAACTCTATAGCCTCGAGATTGTAATAAGTACGCAAGTGATGCAGATGATAAACCTTTTCCTAAAGATGAGACCACGCCGCCAGTAACGAAAATGTATCGCGTCATGGAAGTATGTTATACTTCAAAAATTAACAATTACAAAGTCTTAATTACTTGGGTTGAGGTATTTGTGGAAGGTTTGAATTTTCTTCTTCTTCTTTTTCCAAAACAGACTGTGTTTCACGGATCTCATCTCTTGAAATTGCTACAATAGCAATACTACAAACAATAAATAATGTAGCTATTATTGAAGTAAATTTAGTTAAAAAAGTTCCTACAGATCTTGCAGACGTGAAATTGTCTTGTGAAACACCTAAGCCTAAAGCTCCACCTTCTGATCTTTGCAAAAGAATTACAATTATTAAAATTACAGCGAGAATTATGTTAATTAAAATAAGTAAATTTTCCATGATGTTTATCTATAGTAATTCTTTATTATATCAATAAATTTTTTTGAAGTTTTTGAAGCTCCTCCTATCAAAAAACCGTCGATTTCTCTTATTTCTTTAAACATTTCAACATTGCTTCCGTCTACTGATCCGCCATATAGAACAGCGGGGCTTTTTTTTCGAAAGATATTTTTTAAAACTTGTTTTATATAAATTGTTGTCTCCTTTAGTTCGTTTTTTGTTGGTATTTTGCCGGTGCCTATTGACCAAATAGGTTCGTAAGCAACAATGATATTGTTCTGATTAAATTTTTTATCTAACACATTTATAAGCTGTTTTTTTAAAACGTTAAAAGTTTTTTTATTTTTTTTTTGTATCTTATTTTCTCCAATACAAAAAACTACTTTTAGATTATTTTTTAAGGCGAAAAAAACTTTATTCTTTAACATTTCGTTTGTATCGCCTTCACTTCGATTATCTGAGTGACCTATCAAAGTATATTTTGCTCCAACACTTTTAATCATAAATGGACTAACTGCTGCTGTATTGGAAGAAAACTGGTCTTTTTGGTAGCAATTTTGGGAACCAATAGAAATTTTTTTGTTTTTAAAATACTTAGCATACGTCTCAATAAGGGTGTAAGGAGGTGTTATTACAACTTTATATTTTTGACGGTTTTTATCTTTTGAATGAAAATAATTAATTTTATTAAGTATATTAATGGATTTTGGAACTCCAAACATTTTCCAATTCCCGATGAAATATCTCATTATTTGCCTTAATATAAATTTTAATCTATAGGTGTATTATTTTGTAAAACTTAATAGATTATAATAATGCTAACATCAATAGGTAAATTTTCTAAGTCTTTTTTAATAAAGCTCTTGGTGGGTATAATTATTCTTCCATTTGTTTTTTGGGGAATGGGAGACGTGTTTAGAGGTGGAAATCAAAATGTCATAGCTTCAATAGATTCTGAAAAAATCAGCACACAGGAATTTGTTGAATATCTTAGGCGACTTAATCTAAATGAAGATCAGATAAAAAATTTACCAAAAACCGATTTAATTGAAAAAATTTTATCTGAATATATTGGAAAAAGAGTAATGGCTTTGGAAATCGATAAAATTGGGATAACTGTAAATGATAATTCTTTAAGAAATATAATTAAAAACGATACATTATTTTTTAAAGATAACAAATTTTCAAGAACAGAATATGAAAAATTTCTAATTAAAAGTGGCGTCACAGCTCCACTTTTTGAAAATAATATTGCTGAACAAGAAAAAAAAAGACAATTCTTAAGTTCTTTATCTGGAGGGATAGTCATTCCAGAATTATTGGTTAAAAAAGAATATAGAAAAGAGAATCAAACAAAAAAGATTAAATACATTGATTTAGAAAAATACCACTCTAAAAACAAACCAACTGAAGAGAATAAAAAAGAACTTTATGAGAGAAATAAAAATGTTTTTTTTACAGAATTTAAAAGCATTCGTTACGTTGAAATCGACCCTTTAAGAATTAGTGGTAGCAAAGAATACAACGAGTCTTTTTTCAAACAATTAGATTTAATTGAAAATAATATATTAGATGGACAATCTTTTGATGAAACAATAAAAACTAATAATTTAAAGGCAATTTCATTAAAAAAGGTAAATGCAAAGAAAGAAAACGAAAATCAAAAAAAAATAGACAATTTATCTGACGATTTATTTAAAAAAATTTATAATTTAAAATCTATTCAAGTGCCTGAAATTATTAGTTTTGATAACAAATATTATTTAGCTGAAATTAATAAAATTGAAAAAAAAGATAGACCATTTAATGATCCAGAAGTTCAAGAAGCCCTGAATGCCCAGCTTAGTTTTAAAAATAAAGTAGAGAGTAATACTTCGATTATCAAGGATATAAGTATGGGGGCAATTGATAACGAAAAGTTTAAAAAATTTGCATCAGATAATCAATTAGAAATTAAGGAATATAAAATTAACAATTTAAAACAAAACGATATTTTTTCTGAACCAATTATTAAAAGAATTTTTCTTACTGAAGATGGTGAAATTGATCTAATTACTAACAATACCCTAACAAAAAGTTTTTTAGTTTTAGCTTTAAATACTGAGTATAAAGAACTTAAAAAAGATAGTAATGAATATGAGCAATTTGAAGCGAAAGCTCGTTTGAATTTAATTAATGAGATTTATAAAACACATGATAATAATCTAAATGAGAAGTACAAAGTTGAGTTAAATCAAAGGACAATAGACAGAGTTAAAAATTCATTTTAATGCGAATAAATACAAGCTTTAAAGATTTTCAAAAGAGACACATAAAAAAGACTCATCAAATTTTATTCAAATCGTTTAATTGTAAAGATTACTATAAAGTAGAAAATCTATTTAAATTTCTCTTAGCTGAAAAGAATAGTTTTATTTTTGAGTCAGTTGAAAAAGGAATTATTAGAGGAAGATATACAATTATCGGTCTTGACCCTGATAAGATTTGGGATATTAACAATAATGTAATTACATTAGAAACTAATAAAAAAAAAATTAAAATTAAAACAAATCCTTTAAAATACTTAAACAAACTAATTAAAGATTTTAAGATTAAGACTCCAAGTCAATTACCTTCGATGGCCTCAATGCTTGTTGGTTATTTCTCATACGATATAATTCGTTACATTGAGAAAATACCTAATAAATGTAAAGATGACTTAAAAATTCCAGACGTGAGGCTCTCTCGTCCAAGAAATCTGGTTATTTATGATAATTTAAAAAAAAGAATTCACTACATTGAAAATGTTTATGCTGACACTAAAATTAAGAATTATAAAGAAACTTATGAAGCAATTGTAAAAAAGTTTGAGCTATTTAAGAATTTTGAAAACATAAAGCTTCCAGAACAATTTACATTCAAACAAAATAAAAACGCTATTAAATCAAATATTTCGAAAAAAAGATTTAAACAATTAGTTAAAAAAGCAAAAACTTACATAAAAAATGGTGATATCTTTCAAGTAGTTTTAAGTCAAAGATTTGAAAGAAAAATAAATAAAAAACCTATAGAAATTTATAATCACTTAAGAAAATCAAATCCCTCACCATTTATGTTTTATTTTAATTATGAAGATTTTAATGTTTTAGGTAGTAGTCCAGAAATATTGGTGAGACTTAGAAAAGGTGAAGTTACAATCAGACCAATAGCTGGGACAAGACCAAGAGGAAAAACTTTAAAAGAGGATAAAAAGTATGTATCAGATTTACTAAAAGATAAAAAAGAATTAGCTGAACATCTCATGTTATTGGATCTTGGAAGAAATGATGTAGGAAAAGTCTCTAAAATTAATACTGTAAAAGTAACAGAAAAATTCAGAGTAGAAAAATATTCTCATGTAATGCACATTGTTTCGAACGTAATTGGAAAGTTCAATGATCAAACCTCAGTTTTTGAAACACTTTTATCAGGTTTTCCTGCAGGCACAGTAAGTGGAGCTCCAAAAATTAGAGCGATGGAAATAATTGATGAACTTGAAAAAAATAAAAGAAAATTATATGCAGGTGGAATTGGTTACTTCACCCCTAATAATGAATTTGATACCTGTATTGCACTACGAACAGCTTTAATAAAAAAGGATAAGTTTTATGTTCAAGCTGGAGCAGGTATTGTAGCCGATAGCAAGCCTGAAAAAGAATACGCTGAAACAGTAAACAAAGCTAAAGCTTTAATGAAAGCAGTAGATTAAATGAAAATTTTATTAATAGATAATTATGATAGTTTTACTTACAATCTATTTCATTACATTTCAAAAATTAATAAAAATGTCGAAGTGATTAGAAATGATAAAATTGATGGAAGAACAGTTTTAAGAAAAAAATACGATAAAATTGTAATATCCCCAGGACCTGGAAATCCTAATCAAGCTGGAAATTGTCTTAAAATCGTAAAAGAAGTTTACAAAAAAATTCCAATTCTTGGAGTTTGCTTAGGTCATCAAATCATAGGTCAAGTTTTTGGTGGAAAGATTATTCATGCTAATAATTTGATGCATGGCAAGACAAGTAAAATTAGACATATTAAAAAAGGTTTATTTAAGAATGTTCAAAATAACTTTGAAGCGACTAGATATCATAGTTTAGTTGTCGATCGTAAAAAATTCCCAAAAAAACTATTAATTACTGCTGAAACTAAGAATAAAACAATAATGGGATTAATGCATAAAGAATATGATATTCATGGGTTTCAATTTCATCCCGAAAGTATAAGTACTAAAGTAGGAATGAAATTAATTAAAAATTTTATAAGTAATTAAATGTCTAAATTTGTAGAAAATTTAAAAAAAGGTCAAAGTCTTTCCTTTGAAGAAAGTAAAGCTCTATTCAGTGAGCTTATGGAAGGTAAATACAATGAAAATTCAATTATAGAAATTTTAGAGTCTCTCATAAAAAAAGGTGAAACTAAAGATGAGCTAGCTGGAGGAATTTTTATTTTAAGAGAAAAAGCTACAAAAGTTAAAGCTGAACAAGATACTATAGATACTTGTGGAACAGGAGGAGACGGGCAAAACTCTTTAAATATTTCTACTGCTGCAGCTATAGTTTTGGCGAGTATGGGTGTAAAAGTTGCTAAGCACGGTAATAAAGCTGTATCTTCGAACTGTGGATCTGCAGATGTATTAGAGGCATTAAAAATAAATATTAATTTGAAAGCAAATGAGGCTGAGGAAAGTATAAAAAAGTTTAATTTTGCTTTTATGTTTGCACCTAATTATCACTCAGCAATGAAACATGTTGGACCTGCTAGAAAAAAAATGGGAAAGAAAACGATCTTTAACTTAATTGGTCCCTTAAGTAGTCCTGCACAAGTAAAAAGACAGGTAATAGGAGTATTTGACAAAAAATGGATGAAGCCATTCGCTGAGGCGCTTAAAGAAAACGGAGTTATTCACGCATTCATCGTTCATAGCGAAGATGGGATGGATGAGATATCACCGTTTGCAAAAACATATGTGGTAGAACTTAAAAACTCAATTATTAAAGAATTTATAATTGATCCAAAAACCTTAGGAATTGACTCTGCAAATAAGGAAAATTTAAAAGGAAAAAATGCAGAATACAACTCTGAAAAAATTATTGAAATATTTAAAGGAAAAAATAATGAATTCTCTCAATCTGTTGCTCTTAATGTAGCAGCAGGTTTAATAGTTTCTGGTAAAGAAAGTGATTATAAACTGTCGTACGAAAAGGCTATAAAGCATTTAAATTCAGGACAGGTTTTTCACCACTTAGTGAAAATTCAATCAAATTAATGACAAATATTTTAGAAAAAATTATTGAGGAAAAAAAATACTCTTTGGACCTGATTAAAAAAGAAAAATCTTTAGATATTTTAGAAAAAAACATCAAAGAGCAAAGTTTTTTAAATTTTAAAGAAACAATCCAAAAAAATCAGAGTGTTTCTTTAATAACCGAAATCAAAAAAGCTAGTCCATCTGCTGGCGTCCTTGTAAATAATTTTAATCATTTAGACATTGCAAAAATGTATGTAGACAATGGTGCTACTTGTCTTTCGGTTTTGACGGAGGAAAAGTATTTTTTAGGAAAATTAGATTTTATTCAAGATATAAAAAAACAAATTAAAGTTCCAATTTTAGCTAAAGATTTTTTTATTGATCCTTATCAAATCGCATTATCCAAAAGTTATGGTTGTGATTGTATCTTAATAATAGTCGCGGCTCTTAATGGAGCCCAAGCTGATGAAATTTATTCTGAAGCATTAAGACATAATTTATCTGTCATAGTGGAAGTTCACGATCAGAGAGAAGCTGAAACAGCCTTAAAATTTGATCAAGCATTAATTGGAATTAATAATAGGAATTTGAAAACACTTGAAGTTTCATTGAACAATACTATTTCAATTTTTGAAGTTATTAAAACACACAAAGGCCCTATTATTTCTGAAAGCGGAATTAAGACTGCAAACGACGCAGAATATATTTACGAAAAAACCGGAATTAAAAATTTTCTTATTGGAGAATCACTTTTAAAATCTGACAATCCTGATGAATTAATGAAAAAATTAATTCAAATTACTCAATAAATTAGCCATTTATTTGAAGTTGTAATTCAAAAAGAACTTTTATAGAACATACATGTACGAGGTTTGTTCTATGCTAACAAAAAAACAAAAAAACTTATTAATATTCATCAATAAGAAGATTAGATCTTCAGGGATTTCTCCTTCTTATGAGGAAATGAAGAATTCACTCAACCTTAAGTCGAAATCAGGAATACATAGATTAATTTCTGCATTAGAAGAAAGGGGTTTTGTTAAACGATTAGCACATAAAGCTAGAGCATTGGAGGTGGTTAAATTGCCAGAGAACGCTAGCGCAAATGATATATTTAATACTTTCACTCCAAGCGTTATCAAAGGTGGATTAGATAAAAATAATAATAAATCTACTGATGTTTCGGTATTAGGAAGTATTGCCGCTGGTACACCAATTGAAGCTATTCAACAAGAAGTTGATAAAGTTGCTTTACCAGAAGATCTTCAAAATAATGGTGAGCACTATGGTCTTAAAGTAAAAGGAGACTCAATGATTGAAGCAGGTATTGCTGACGGTGATACTGTTATTATAAAAAAAGTTTCTAATGTTGATAATGGTCAGATTGCAGTAGTCTTGATAGACGACCAGGAAGCTACTTTAAAAAGAGTAAGAAAAAAAGGAAACACTATCGCTCTTGAAGCAGCAAATCGAAACTATGGAACTAAAATTTACGCTGCAAATAGAATAAAAATTCAAGGTAAACTTGTTTCTTTATATAGAAACTTTCATTAAAATAGTCTAATTAATATTAATGTCTTTTAATTGTAGGTTTGCGCCCTCTCCTACTGGGCCTCTTCATATTGGTGGAGTTCGAACAGCCTTATTCAATTGGCTTTTAGCTAAAAAAAATAAGGGAAAATATTTTCTAAGGATAGAGGATACTGATAAAGAGAGATCTAAAGACGAATTCAAAAAACAAATTATTACATCTTTGGCTTGGCTTGGAATTGAACATGATGGCGATGAATATATTCAATCTAAAAACATATCTAAACACGTTACAGTTGCAGAGGAGCTATTAAAAAAAGGTTTTGCATATAAATGTTATTGCTCTGAGGAAGAAATTAATGAACAAAAAGAAAAATGCAAAAAACAAGGTATACCATATGTTTATAATAGAAAATGGAGAGATGCTAAAGATTTAAAAATTCCCGAAGGAGTTAAACCGGTATTAAGATTTAAAAGTAAAATATCTGGAAATACGATTATAAAAGATTTAGTTCAAGGGAATAGAAACATTTCAAATTCTACTATTGAGGATTTTGTAATTCTAAGAAAAGATAATACTCCAACATACCAGCTATCGGCTACAGTTGATGACCATGAAATGAAAATAACTCATGTTATTAGAGGAGATGATCATATGATTAACTCTTTTAAACAGAGACAAATTTACGAAGCAATGGGTTGGGAGGTTCCAAACTTTGCACACATTCCTTTAATTCATAGTGCACAAGGAAAAAAATTATCAAAAAGAGATAATGCTTCCACTCTTGAAGATTATATTAAAATAGGAGTTATATCAGACGCTTTAAGGAATTATTTATTAAGATTGGGATGGTCTTATAAAGATAAAGAAATTTTTACAAAGCAGGAAAGTATAGAATTATTTGATCTAAGCGGTGTTGGAAAATCACCTTCAAAACTTGATATGAATAGGATTTATTCAATAAATGAGACGTATATAAAGAGTATCGATCAGAAAGATCTTTTTAATTTTTTTAAAGAATATGTTTCAAAATACAAAAAACCTTTAAATCAATCAAAAGAGAGTATTCTTTTAAAATCTATGGGTTTTTTAAAAAATAAGGCAAAAACTCTAGAGGATATTTGGAATAATGCTCAATATATAATTAATGATAAAATTGAAATTGGTGCAGATGATAAAAAATTAATTGATGATTTATCGAAGAAAGTAATTAGTGATTTTACCTCTGACTATGAAAAACTTCCCTCTTTATCTAAAGAGTCTTTAGAGCCTATAATTAAATCTTTAATTGATAAACATAAGACTAATTTTAAAGGTGTAGGACAACCTTTAAGGATAGCGCTAGTTGGCTCAAGATTTGGGCCTGGTCTTTATGATGTTATTCTCTCATTAGATAAGGCTGAAGTACTTAAAAGACTAAAACAAATTTAATGAAAGACGCTGTATCTTTTAGAACAAGAAAAGCTTCTATCTACGATAAAAAATCTAATACTCCTTTTAAAATAAGTAGGTCTAAATTTTTCAACTTTATGAGCTGTAAAAGGTGCTTTTATTTAGATCGTGTAAAAGGATTAAAAGAACCCTCAATGCCTGGATGGGCTCTAAACGTTACAGTCGATGAGTTATTAAAGAAAGAATTTGATCAATATAGAAAAGAACAAAAACCTCATCCGATTATGATTAAACATAACTTAAATTTTATACCTTATCAGCACAAAGATTTAGATATGTGGAGAAATTCTCTAAAAGGTGGCATTTCATATTTGGATGAAAATACAAACCTTATAATTCATGGAGGTATTGATGATATTTGGTTTGATTTAACTGAAAAAAAATTAGTTGTTGTAGATTATAAAGCCCAATCGTCAACTTATCCTGTAACAGTATCTTCTTATCTCGATGCTGAATGGCATCTTAGTTATAAATTACAGATGGACATTTATGTTCATATCTTAAGAAAAATGAATTTTAAAGTTTCAGACCGAACTTTTTTTTATGTTTGTAATGGAGAAAAAACAAATAACAAATTTGATAATAAAATAGATTTTAAGTCGACACTAATCCCATACCGAGTAAATACTGATTGGATAGAGAAAAAATTAATTGAAATGAAAGATGTTCTAAACTTAGATGTACCGCCTAAAATTGAAAAAACTTGTGAAAAGTGTGCTTATCTTGAGGGCGGAAAGAAATTTTAATTTATCTATTATTATTCTCATCATCATTATTAGATGATTGATCTGTGTCAGACGATTGGTCTGTATTTTCTGATTGAGGTTCTTCTTGAGTAGTTTCTGTTGGTGTTTCCTCTTGAACTGGCTGTTGAGGCTCTGGCTGCGGTTCAGGTGTTGGCTCCTGTGATTGAGCTCTTGCAATATCTGCTGCACTTTGTGGAGCTGGCTCTCTTCTCATAAAGAAATATATTCCAGCAGCAATAACTGCAATAGCGCCTAATATGTACAACATGATATTTACAATACTCAATCCTTCTTTTTCTTCCTCAATTGGTGTTTCTTCTGTAACTGGTTTCACTTCCTCTTCTTCAGGTTTAGCATCTTGTTCTTGATTGGCTTCAGCGTTAACTTGTTCTTTTGGCTCTTCAGTTTGAGGAGCAGGCTCGGGTTCCGGTTCCGGCTCTGGTTCTGGCTCCGGTTCTTTAGCTGGTTCTGGTTCCGGCTCAGGTTCTGGTTCCGGCTCTGGTTCTGGTTCCTTTTTAGGTTCAGGCGCAGGCGTTGAAACTTCAGTTTTAGGTGCTTGAGCTACGTCTTCTTTATTCTTAATTAGAGGATCTATTGCCCCTGTCGCCACAAGAATTATACCAGCGGCTAAAACTATAATCGGATCCATGAGTCGGATTCTAGACTTTTGGTTTATTAAATCACCTTTATATGTGAACGATTTGGGTGCTGTGTGAATAAAAAAATAAGAAATATTGAGATTTTAACGGTAAAATTTACTCAAAATTTGATAATATCAATTAATGAATTCAATTTTTCTATTTTTTTTAACGGCATATATTATTTATTATCTTTTTAGACCTGTAACAAAAAAAGAAATAGAGAAATTTGAAAATCCTGATAACTGGTCAAATATGGGTCTTTAAACCTTTAAGGTGCTCAATTATACTTTCAGATAAAGCTTGTAAATCATAACCGCCTTCCAGAAAAGAAATTACTCGTCCTTTTGAATGAATATTAGCAATTTCAATTATTTTTTTTGTAATCGTGAAAAAATCACTAGATTCTAAATTTATATTTGCTAAGGGGTCTCTTTTATGAGCATCAAAACCTGCAGAAATTAAAATAACTTCTGGCTTAAACTTTTCTAAAGGAGTTAAAACTTTTTTTTCGAAAATATTGATGAATTCTTTACTTTTTATACCAGCTTTCAAAGTAGCGTTATAAATATTGCCTACACCTGTTTCATTTTCAGCTCCAGTGCCTGGAAATAATGGAAATTCATGAGAAGATCCGTATGCAACAGACTTATCTTTATAAAATATTTCTTGGGTTCCGTTGCCATGGTGAACATCAAAGTCAATAATGGCTACTTTTCCTATATCATATTTTTTTTGTAAATATCTCGCTGCAACTGCAACATTATTAATAAAACAAAAGCCATTAGCTCGAACAGTTTCTGCATGATGTCCTGGGGGTCTGACTGCACAAAAAACTCGCTCATTATTTTTTATTAGATCATCACAAGCAGCAATACCTGAACCACAAGATCTTAAAATTGCATTCTCACTATTCGGACATAACATTGTATCTGCATACGGCTCTTTCTCAACACCGATAATTCCTTCTTTTGGAATATTAGCAAATATCTGTTTAATATGTTTCTTAGGATGCACTAACGAAACTATTTCTAAATCCACCTTAGGAGCCTCTTTAAACTTCACTTTTAAATCAGATGATTTGATAGATTTTAGAATACTATCTAATCTTTCTTTTCTCTCTGGATGACCTTGTCCATTAAATTTGAGTAAACAATCTGGATGACTGTATACAATCATCTTAAATTTTTAATTTTTCCGCCGTCTATTGAAAAGTTTTTAAAATTTGAATTTTTATCTTTAATCATTTTATAAACTAAATTTGCGACTTCTTCAGGTTTTGTAGGTCTTTTTATTTTCTCAATTTTGCACCTTTGTTTTAAGATTTGTTTAACACTTCTTTTAAATATCTTTGCGTCTATTTTTAGAAGTTTTTCTAGTCTGCTTGTTAAAGTCATACCTGGATGAATTATCGATACAGAAACTTTATCAATTTTACCTTGCATAGCTAAAGCTTTGGAAAAATTATTTAACGCTGAATTAACAGCACCACCTATCATAAATGTATTTGAAGGATTTCTAGCGGCCCCTCCTCCAATATTAATAACTTTTCCTTTATTTATTTTAAGAGCAGGCCAAAAAGCTCTGCTTAATCTTACTGCAGCTTTAAATTTTAAATTAAATCCATCTTCCCAGATATTGTCATTTAAATTTAAAAATTTTCCTCCCTTTGTTGCCCCTGCTACATTTATGAGGTAATCCAATTTTTTAATTCTTTTAGCAATCGAATTGCATGCAGATAATGATCTCAAGTCTTTAGAAATGATTAAAGAATTTTTAGGAAATTTTAAATTCTTTTGAAGACTTTTTAATTTACTTTTTGATCTTGAAACTAAAATAACTTTAATTTTTTTATCATTAAGCTTATCAGCTATTGCTGCTCCGATGCCTTGGCTAGCCCCTGTGATTAATGCTGTTTTCATAAGATCTTAATATTAATATCTCTTAAATTTTCGTAAGTCACAATAATTTTGTCTTTCATATTAATTTTGTATGGTTGAGTCAAAGAACCGCAAAGTAGATAATCTCCTTTTTTAAAGCTTATATTTTTATCTTTAAACTCATCAACAAAAGCCTTTAATGAGTCTCTAGGATCTATTCTCTTTGTACCAGTGAAATAGGGTTCAGTAACTTTGTCGTTGATTTTTAATCTAATCTTAATTTTATTAATGTCTGTATTTTGCCAATTCCTTAACTCTTCTCCTATAATAATCTTACCTCCATTTCCATGGTCAGAAATTCCAAGATACATTTGAACTAGTTTATCAAATTTATTTTTTGAACTTTGTAAATATCTAGAAGATGTAATATCAATTGCTGTATATAATTTAAAATTATTTATCTTATTAAGTAATTCGACATCAATTTTAACATCTTGATCAATTTCAAATGCATATTCACATTCCAAGTTGGAGTGAGGGATTTCTGAGTATTTTATTGAGCAATTAGAAGGTAAAATAGTTTCTTTAAAAATTTTTCCTGGAACAGGTCCATCAAAGCCTTCCTCTTTTTGAACTTCTTTTGCGACTGCCCCTATTTTCCAACCTACTGTTTTTTTATCCAATTCTTCATAAAATAAATTTAAAGCTTTGTATGCTTCATCTCGATTTTTTGGAATTTCATTTTCGCTGAACCCATTTAGATCAACTAAAGTTTTCTTCATCCATGCATTAGCTAGTTCTGTGCCCAACTTGTTCATAATAAAAATTATATTTAATTGATAAACTTCTTTAAATGATATTAATAGATTATGGAATTAACAATCGAAAAAGCCAAGTTTCATCAAATTTCCTTAAAACAAGTAAGCGAAGCTTTAAAAAAAGGTTTATCTAAAAACTATATCGAAGTTGACGTTTCGATTGTTGAATGCCCTGATCTAAGAAAATGGGATTGCCCTGCTGAAGGTATAAGTGGAAATCAAAGAATTATTGATGTTGGAGGTGAACCATACATGCACGATAAAAGGTTCATAGGTACAGAATTTGATTATGAAGAAATAGCAAAAAGAATAGGCTCTGAAAAATCATATGCATTAGGTGCAGGTTCAGGAGCAATGTCTTGTTTGGAGGGTCACTGCGGAGAACTTATTATTAATGAGAATTTAATAACTAACGAGTCAAAATCTGTAATTGCTCAAGTTGATGAAAATAAAAAATGCAAATCAACGTCATACACTCACAGAAAACATGGCGGACTAGGAAATATATATTACTCCGAAGGAAAAAAAGGAAATGTTATAAAAATTAGAATTAAAGGAAGGTCAGGTGAGCAAGGCTCTTTACCTCAATCTATTAGAACTGCATTAATTGAAAATTTACAAACAAACTTAAGTGTTGCGCTGGGTGGTGTGTTTAGGATCTTAAATGGTAAGATTAAATCCCATGTTCAACCAGACTATGCAGATATAAAACACGAATATTATGATCCAAAACAAATGAAATGTGTTAAGGATTTTTTACAATTTTACGAACCTATAGGGCCACATTTTCAATGCTATTCAGTTTTATGGACTAATGATCCCTCTGGAGGAAAATTAGATTTAAGAGAATCAGGAGAACACACTCATTTTCATTCTTATAAAGGTGCTCAGGATGCAGGTCATTATCATTTCGATGTAACCCCTAATGAAATTGAATATGAATGCTATTTCAATACCGCCGAAGAAGTTCATAGAGTAAACAATATTTACAAGGAATTGAAAAATACTAATTAGTTTGATTAAATATAAATATGAAAAATATTTATACTTGGGCGGCTAATCCTGCAAAAAGAACTGTCACTGTAGGTGATATTATTGAAGCTAAAGGAAAAAAAATTCTTACACAAGTAACTGCAAATAATTCATTAGAGGCAAAAGCAGCTGAAGAAGCAGGTTTTGACATGATAATAGGAAGTGCTTCAAATGTTAAGAAGGTTCGGGAAGGATCCAAGACTCTTTTTTATACGGCAGCACTCGAACTACATAATTATCCTACAGCCGAGGATGTGTTACGTGGAGCCTTTAAAGCTTTAGAGAATGGTGCTGATGCGGTTATGACTGCCAGAAGTATGGATGTTGTTTCTATGCTTGCAAAAGAAGATGTTCCAGTTATGGGTCATTTAGGTTTGGTTCCTAGAAAATCTACATGGATTGGTGGCTTAAGAGCTGTAGGTAAAACTGCTGATGAAGCATACGAACTATTTAAAAAATTTAAACGTTTAGAGGATGCTGGGGCCTTTTCAGCCGAATGTGAAGTTATTCCTGAAAATATTATGGGGGAAATATCAAAAAGGACGAAGATTGTAACTGTATCTCTAGGATCTGGAAAAAAAGCTGATGTTATGTATCTATTCATGAATGATATCTGTGGAGAGCAAGAAAAGTCCCCTAGACATGCAAAAGCTTATACAAATTTAAAAAAGATGAAAGATGAAATTGAAGTTGAAAGAGTTAAAGCCTTAAAAGCTTTTATCAAAGATAGTTTAGAGGGGAAATTTCCTGGGCCTGAAAATTCAGTAAATGTTAGTGAAGAAATTTTAGAAAATTTTAAAAAGAAACTTTAATCTTTTTTAATAGGAATAGTTGGGTGTCTTGCTGTTGAGGTAACAATGTTTTTCTTTAATTTTACCTCTCTCAAAACGATATATACACCTGCTGCAATTATTATTAAGTTTCCTATATAATTATTAATTGTAGGTATCTCATTAAAAACAACGTAACCCAAAAATACACCTGCAAAAATTTGAGTATATAAAATTGATCCAAAAATCGCTCCAGGCAGATGTCTGGCGGCATTGATAACAAATATCATGGCTGTTCCTCTAGAAATTCCAGAAATAGCGTTCAAAACTAAATCATTAAAAGTCATCTCTTTGAAAACAAAGAATACAAATATACCAGAAAACAATATCATAAAAATCTTTCCGAATATTAAAAATGAGAACAAGCTTTCCTCATAACCATATTTTCTTACTATTAAATAACTTGCAGATGCAAAAATTGGGCACAACAAAGCTACAAATACGTAACTGTTAATTTCGGCTCCAAAAGGATTAATAGAAATAAGTGTACCGATAAAACCAATTACTATAGCAGTAAATCTTTTCCATCTAACAACTTCACCTAAAAATAAAACCGATCCGATGGTTATTAATAACGGTATTAAAAATACAATACTGTACATAGTAACCATTGGTAATAAATAGAATCCTGTGTAGGCAAAAAAAACAGCTAACACCATCGTTAAAGTTCTAAAAAAATGGATTTTTAAATTTGCACCCTTTAATTCCTTCCAGCCATTAAGGGTTTGGGTGTACAAAATAATAGGTATAAGAGCAAACAAGGAGTTAACGAAAATTATCTGTATTATGTCGTAATCTTCAGCAATATATTTTACTATTGCGTCTTGAGTTACAAATAAAAAATATCCAAGACAAGCTAAAAAAAATTCGGGAAGATAATTCTTCTCCGATAATTTTGAATTCATTAAATAATATTTGCTAAATCTCTTTTAGTTCCTTTGAAAGTAGGAAGAGGATATTTATAAGACCATTTTCTTGGAATGCATTTTACTTTAGCTTTTTCCCATAAAGCAATCCATTGTTTGTAATTTTGCACTTTGATTTTATTTTTGTTTTTGCTTTTGACAACAAAATTAGGTAATGGATCTCTTCCTGAAGGCTGACCTGCTTTATTATATCTCAAGTCCATACTTATTCTAAAATTTTTTGATTTATTTGGTAGTGAACAATGAAGTAGATATCTATTTAATAATATTATATCGCCGACGTCAGCTTCAAGAGGCACGGTTGATAATTTATCAATTATTTCTTTGCCTCTAACTTCTACTTGTCCCTTACTTCCAAAATCGTGGTTAACAAGTCCAAATTTATGACTTTCTTTTACAGCAAGCATACAACCATTTTCTATTCTTGTTTTAGTAAAAGGTATCCAACAAGTTACTAATTCAGTACCCTTTTGTCCTTTTTTATTCATAACACCGGCATCTTGATGCCAAGGAGTTCTTCCAACTAGGCCGTCATTTAAATTCTTTTTTGCAACACCTTTTTCAGGTTGTTTGATTCTTGAATTTTGACAAGGATTAGAAGCTATTTCGGGACCTAGAATTTTTTCAATCTTATCTAAAATTTTTTTATTTTTAATTAAATTCCATATTGATTGACTTGCAAAAAAATCGCTATTAGCGTTTATGTTTTTTTCAGGAAGTCTTATGTTAAAATATTGATCAAGTTCAGGAATATCCAAAGAAACCAAATATGAGTATTTTTTTTTAAACTCATAATTTAGTACTTTTACTTTGTCACTTTTAGGAACAAATCTATGAATGAGCCTATCCATGATAAAAGCCATATCATTTAAAATTGGTTCTAAATCCTCTTTATAATCTAAAACACCCTTTAATCTTATGAAACCTTGTTTCTCAAAAATTTTTTTAATATTTTGGCTCATTGAATCGTAATGAATGGGAAAATATTATCAAATTCATTTTAGACTGCAAGTGCTTTTCTCATCTCTTCATCGTCCATTTTTTTACCCAAATACGCCTCGATTACAGCATTGTCATCTTTTACTTGAGCTGGAGTACCCTCTGCAATTTTCTGACCATGGTCAAAAACAGTTACTGAATTACAAGTATCCATTACAACTTTTAAAATATGCTCTATAATAATAAGAGTAAGGCCATATTTTTCTTTTAGCTGCATAATAATTTTCATTAAATTATCTACGTTGACTGGGGATAAACCTGCGGCTGGTTCGTCTAACATTAGTAATTTTGGTTTCATAGCGATTGCTCTTGCTAAAACTAATAATCTTCTCTGACCACCAGAAAGCTCGCTAGCATTTAGCTCTGCATAGTCTGCTAATCCTACAAAAGAAAGGAGTTCCATCATTTCCTCTTTGATAGCTCTTTCTTGATCCCAGATTTTTTTTCTTCCTATAACTGCATCGAAAAACTTGTAAGGCACTCTAGTATGATACCCTGACATAACATTATCTATAACTGTCATATCTTGGTAAAGTCTTAGTAATTGGAACGTTCTTGATAAACCATAGGTAGCAATCTCATGTGGAGGTGCAAAAGTAATATCATGACCATCAAACTCAATATAGCTTCCAGGATCGCTATCATAGATTCCTGAAACTAAATTAAAAAATGTACTTTTGCCTGAGCCATTGGGTCCAATTATTCCTCTAATTTCATTTTTTGGAAGTTCAAAATCAACTTTATTAATAGCTTTCAAACCACCAAATGATTTAGACAATTGTTTAGTTTTTAAAATCATGATGTTTTTTCTGTTCCAGTTTTCTTTTTAAATCTCTTTTCTAAGAAATATCTGTCAATAAAACCGCCTAAACCCTTAGGCATAAACAAAATAGTTAATACAATTGTTAAACCAAATATTAAAAGCTGATATTTATATAATGGTCTAGTTAAGTCATAAACAATTGTAATGACTATAGCGCCAATAATTCCACCCCAAATATGACCGAGACCTCCTAGGACAACCATAGCTAAGAAGGTTACCATTTCTATAACTGTGTAATTATTAGGATGAATGTATCCTGGAGGCATATGAGCATAAACTGCACCTGCCGCACCAGCAAACATAGCGCTAAGAATGAAAGCTAAGATCTTATATTTTTTTACATTAATTCCAGCGGCTGCAGCACAAATTGGATCCTCTCTGATAGACATAAACGCTCTTCCAACTCCAGATCTTAAAATACTGAATGAGAAGTATACCGCTATAATCATTATTGTCATTGAGATGAAATAATATCTATCTGGGGAGTCGAAATTGTAGCCCATTAAAGAAGGTGTTGGAATATCAGAAATACCAAATGTAGATCTAAAAAAGTTTCCGTTTTCAATAAATAATCTTATTGCCTCACCTCCACCTAATGTCGCTAAGGCTAAATAAGGACCTTCCAATCTAAAAGATGGAATTCCCATTGCTACTCCAAAAAATGCAGTAACTATTATAGCTATGGGTAAAGTTGCCCAAAAACCAAGTCCTAAATATAAAAACAATGTTCCAGCAGTGTAAGAACCAACTGCAAATAAACCAACGTGTCCAACTGTAACTTGACCACAATAACCCTTAACAATGTTTAGTCCTGCGGCTACCACAATGTTCACAAATATTAAAGTAGCTAAATGTGACTGATAAACATCCGTGAAAACTACTGATGGTACAAAAGCTAAGATGACGAAAGCTATAATAAAAGCAATAAAAGGATAATCTCTGATAATCGATTTAAATTTTTCCATTATCCAACTTCTCTCATTAAATAATCTGAGTCATGTGAAGATGTGAGCATTCTTTTGTTTGTTTTCTTAATTTTGGGTAAATAACTAACGTTTTTATATCTCCATACAACAGGTTTACTTAAGGCATAACTTCCATAAATGAAAAATCTTTTCTTGCCTTTGATTTCTCTAAATAAAGATACACCATGGTAAGAGTTAGGTGTAGATTGGAAAAAAATTACACTCCCTTTTGACGGAGTAAATTCTTTGACTTTTGCTAGTTCAGAAATACCAGGAAATCTTTTAAAACTTTTTCTATATTTCATATCAGTTTTCTTTTTAAAAATTGATAAAGCTCCGCCATTTTTTTTTGGTATATCGTTTAAATAAATAAGAAAATTATAAAGTCTTGTTACATCATCTCTGTGCGGCCTTAACCTATATCCGCCCCTAGAAACAGAAAAATCTATGTCTAAATTTACATTCGGGTTTTTGTAAGTTTTACCTAACATTTTCATTAATTCTTTTGAATTCATTAATTTTTTATTAGTAAACTTTTCCCTCAAAAATTTGCTGGGCAAGTATACATTTGACCAACCATAATCCTTAAAAGTTTTTTTAAATCTATTTTCAACTTTTTTGTAAAAAGATTGGCTATTAAATTGTTTATATAATTTGTTAGATAATTTTGATTTTTTTAGATAATTTTTAAAATTACTTGACCCTTTGTTTATTCTATTTCTACCACCTTGTATTAAATCATCGAATGATTTTGCATTTCGAATTTCGTCTATGAGTTTTTCACAATCTTTTTTTGAAATAGCACCTTGGCCAACCATTACAGGAAAGTTGCTTTTTACTTTCTTCAATTTATTAACGTTTATCATTTTTGTGGTTTCCTTGAAAAAATGAGCGGTAGTTTTACCTACCGCTCACAATTTTTTTAACTATTATAAACCAGCGCTAGCATTAAATGTTACAGTACCAGCAACTTTTGTTTTAAAGTTTTTTCCACCTTTAGTGTACTCAATCATAACAGGAGTTCTGTTACCATCTCTACACTCAGGTGTTCCTGATTTACAGAAATTGATTGGACCAGAAGCTAAACCTCTAAAGTCAGTTGTCGCAGCAATCGCGTCTCTTACTTTATTTCTGTCAGCAGCTAGATCTCCAGTGAATTTAACTTTTTTAAGAGCTATCTCTAGAATATCTAGTAAGTCCATCATTTGTGAAAAGTCGTGACCAGGTACAACACCGTATTTGTCTTTTACCATTTTCACAAATTTCTTAGCTACAGGTCTAGTGTCAGATGCAGCGAATGCAGCTGAGAAAGTTACACCTTTTGCAGCAGAACCAGCATTTATTGGTATCTCTACTTTAGAACCAATAGAAGCTGTTACTCTGTGAACAGATTTTGGTATTCCAACTTCATACGATTGTACAAGTCCTCTAACTGTTTCATCCAATAAAGCTGAAATTACAAGAACTTCTGGATTAGTAGCTTTAGCTTTAGTTAAGTAACTTCTAAAGTCAGTTTCTTTTTCTCCAGATTGAACCATATAAGTTGGCTCAACGTTGTAGTTCTCTCTCATGTAATCAGCTAAAGATAATGCAAAATCTTTACCAGCAGCATCTGGACCATAGATATAAGCTATCTTAGTACCTTGATTTTCTGCAGTAAATTTACCTTGTACGATTTTGTAAAATCTTGATGATACAGGCACTCTAAAAATGTATTCACTACCTTTTTTAGTAATGTCAGCATTTGTTGAGTGAGGTATTATTTGTGGAACTTTAGCTTTAGCTGAAACAGGTACCATAGGTAATGTTACAGAACTACAGCTAGATCCAATTATAACGTGAACTTTATCTTGGTAAGCAAGTTTTGTTGCGTTTGCTACACCTTTTTCAGATTTACACTCATCGTTATAAAGTGTTAGGTCGATTTTTTGCCCGTTGATAGTGCCTTCTTTATTCCACTTTGCAACAGTATCAGTAATTAACTCTCCGTGTTTATAACCAACATCTGATAGCATTCTAAAAGAAACACCAATTTTGATTGTTTCTGCATGAGCTAATGTCGTGATTACTAAACCTGCGGAAAAGACAATTGCTGAAAAAACAAATTTAAGTTTATTCATTATTTCCCCCATTTGTTATTTAATTGTTGCTAAGGCTATAAAATAATAGTTATAATGTCTATGACTAATAGTTACATTTTTGGTAAATCAGAAAAAAAAAATTGGAGGATGATTGCTTAAGATAGATCAACTTATTTCTGGATATGGCTCTGTACAAATTTTAAATGGAGCTAATATGAAAGTTGAAAAACAATCTATAGTTGCATTGCTTGGTGGTAATGGAACAGGCAAATCAACAATTCTTAGAGCTGCATCTGGATTAATTAGATCTTGGAAAGGTACGATTGAATTTGATGGTGAACAAATTCAAAACTTACCTGCTCACGAAATAGTTGGAAGAGGATTAGTGCAAGTAACTCAAGGAAAGGATGTTTTCCCTGCAATGTCTGTTACCGAAAATTTAAAATTAGGTGGATTTATTTTAAAAAGTAAACAACAACTGTCAGATAATTTAGAAAAAGTTTATAACTATTTTCCAAGGTTAAATGAAAGAAAAGATCAGTTGGCTGCAACTTTATCAGGTGGAGAGTTACAAATGTTATGTATTGGAAGAGGGTTAATGTCTAATCCTAAAATGATAATGCTAGACGAACCTAGTGCTGCTCTAGCGCCTCAAATTGTTTTAGATATCTTTAAAAACATTAATAGAATTAGACAAGATGGATTAACAGTTCTTGTGGTAGAACAAAATGTTAGGATGGCATTATTGCTTGCTGATTACGGGTATGTAATTAAAGACGGTGTGATCAATGTTGAAGGCGATAGTAAGAAATTAATGTACGACGAAAGTGTAAAAGAGTCATATCTTGGAGGGACTAAAGCCAATGTTTAATAAATTGAGAATTGGAAAAAAAGGTGAAAATATCATATTTGGAACATTCGTGCTGCTTTATATCGGCTGGTGCGTGAATAGCCCCGATATGAATGTTGAATCGCTCAAATCAGTTTTAACAATTGGTCTTTCTGTTGGTATTATTTATGGCTTAGTTGCGCTTGGAATTTCATTAATCTACACAGGTCTAGATGTAGTTAATTTTTCTCACGGCGAATTTTTCATGATAGGTGCATTTGCGGGTCTTACTATGTTTAATCTTTTGGGCAATCAAGATTGGATTTTTAATTTATTTCCTGATGCTTATGGTTGGATAATTTACGTAGTTTGTTTATTTACAGCCTTTGTTTCAATGGGTTTATTTGGAGTTTTTATTGAAAGAGTTTTCTTAAGACCTCTAACAAAAAAAGGTGGCGGTTACACTGTAGCTGGAATGGGAATAATCATATGTGGATTTGGTCTTTCAGTAGTTTTAATAAACGTTGCTTATTTAATTTGGAATCCAGTAGCAAAACCTTTCCCTGCTGAATTAGGTTTGCCAATGGAAATTGGAGGACTATTTTTACCGATTACTTATATTTGGATGATTGTAGTTGGTTTATCTGTAGCTGCAGGTCTTTGGTTCTTTTTAAATAAAACAAAAATGGGATTAGGTATTAGAGCCGTAGCTTACTCTAAAGATGTTTCAAATCTGGTTGGGATAAATGTACCACTATACATATCAATTATTTTTGGTATTGCTTGTGCCATAGCAGGTATAGGAGGAACTTTAGTTGGTCCAACTTATCAAGTTGTTGTATTCATGGGTTATATCATTCTTATGAAAGCTTTCGCTGCTGCGGTCGTAGGTGGTTTTGGTAATCTGCCTGGTGCAATAGTTGGAGGTTTTACAGTTGGAATATTTGAAACAGCTTCTTCTTTTTATATTTCTGGAAGTCACAAAGATTTATACGCCTTTTTATTAATGATAGTTGTTTTAATGATCAAGCCAACAGGCTTCTTTGGTGTTCAAGTTAAAATGAAAGCTTAATGATAAAGAAAGATACAAAAGTTGCAGTATTAGGTGCTGGTGCTATGGGCTGTCTTTTCGGCGGGTTGTTAGCTGAAAAAGGTTTAGAGGTTCATCTTATTGATGTTTGGAAAGAACATGTAGACGAAATTAATAGTAAAGGTTTAAAAATGATGGGTCATGGCGGAGATAGAACAGTAAAAATCCATGCTACGACTGATCCAAAAACTTTAAAGCCAGTCGATGCAATAATTATTATGTGTAAAGCTACAGCTTTAGAGCAAGCTTTATCCAATTCAAAAAATATTATCGGAGATAATACAGTGCTAATGTCATTTCAAAATGGTATTGGGCATGAAGAAATCATGCAAAAAATAGCTGGTAAAGAAAAAGTTTTAGGTGGTTCCACAACACAAGCTTCTAGTATTCAAGGTCCTGGAATAATTCAAAACCACGCAAGTTTGCCATCATGGATTGGTGAATACGAAGGTGGTTCAAGTGAAAGGGTAAAAGATTTAGCTGAAACTTTTACTGCACATGGCTTAGAAACAATTGCAGAAGAAAATATCAAAAGAAGAAAATGGATGAAATTATTTGCTTTAACAGCAATTGGTCCGTTATCTGCAATATTTGATTTACATCATACAGATTTATACATTTCTAATAAAAATCAGACCATGTCTCGAAAATTAGGTAAGGATATAATCCTTGAAACTAGAGAAGTAGCAAAAGCCGATGGAGTTGATGTAAGTGAAAGTGATTGTTTAGAAATGTTCAATAGGATAGTAGATTCAAGACAAACCAACAAATCATCTATGGCATTCGATGTAGTAAAGCATAGAAAAACAGAAATTGATTTCATTAGTGGAGCTGTTTCAAAAATTGGAAAAAAACATGGGATTAAAACACCTTTAAATGACCTCATGTATAATATTATTAAGATTAAAGAGGGTATGTACGTATAAGACTTGTGTCTAAAGAAATTATTTGGCAACCATCAAAAGAGCAAATTGAAAATTCAAAACTAACTAAGTTTATTCAGCATTGTAAATTAAAAGATTATGATGAGTTAGAAAAAAAAAGTTTTTCTGATCCAGGATGGTTATGGGACAATGTAATAAAATTTTCAGATTTAAAATTTTATAAACCATATTCAAAAATATTAGATGAATCAAAAGGTATCCCTTGGACTAAATGGTGTGTTGGGGGAAAAACTAATATAGTTTTAAATTGTATAGATCGACATAAAGACAAAGAATTTTTCAAAAACACTTTTATTTTTGCTGAAAGAGAAGATGGCAAACAAAGCTCAATAACTTATGAAGAATTTGATAAGCAAATCTCAAAAGTTGGAAATACTTTAAAAATAAATGGATTTAAAAAAGGTGATGTGATTGCACTTTACATGCCTCAATTTATAGAAACTTACATTGCTTATTTTGCTATTTTAAAAATTGGGTGCGTAGTGCTACCTTTATTCTCTGGATATGGATCAAAGGCAGTTATTGAAAGACTCAAAATAGCAAAAGCTAAAGGTATTTTTACTGTTGAAAAGACATTTAGAAAAGCAAAAGAGATAAGAATGTTTGATCAAATTAAAGATGATTTAAATCAAGTCATTTCTATAGAAAAAATATTTTTATTAGGAAAAGAAAAAGGAAAGAAAATCTTTAATTGGGAAAATTTTCAAAATGTTTCTGATAATTTAAAGACAGAGGAAACTGATGCTGAAGATCCTGCTATTATCCACTTTACATCAGGTACAACTGGAAAACCGAAAGGATGTGTTTATACTCATATTGGTTTAGTTGCTAAGATGTCTTTTGATGAAGGAGTTTTAGCAGACTTTAAACAAACTGATATTCATTTGTGTATGGCTGATATGGGATGGATGGTGGGCTCTAAGTCTGCAACAATAGCTTCTGCACACGGAGCGCAAATGGTAATTGCTGAGGGAGTACCTGATTTTCCTGATGAAGTTCGTTTTTGGAAACTAATAGAAAAATATAAGGTTTCCTGGACGGAGCTTTCCCCTGCTCTCATCAGAGCACAAATGATTAAAGATGAAAAACTTTTTAAAGATTTAGATTTAAGTTCATTAAGAATGATTTGTACTGGAGGAGAACCTTGGACGGAAAAACCTTGGAAATGGTTATTTCAAGTCATAGGTAAATCTAAAGTTCCTATTATGAATTCAGCTGGGGGTACTGAGGTTTCTGGTTCTATATTACATTGTTGTTTACATCGTCCTTTTAAGGTTGGATCTTTTAATGCTCCTATTCCTGGAATGAGCGCGGATATCTTAAATTTAGATGGACAAAAAGTTTCCACAAATGAGATGGGCGAATTAGTCATGAGAAAATCATCAATCGGATTAACTAAGAGCTTATGGAAAGATGATAAGCGTTACATCGATAATTATTGGAGCGTAATTAAAGATTATTGGGTGCATGGTGATCTTGCAAGTAGAGATGCTGATGGTCATTGGTATTTACATGGAAGATCTGATGATACCATTAAAGTATCAGGTAAAAGAATAGGTCCTTCTGAGCTTGAGAGTGTAATAGTGAAAAGTGGAAAAGCAAAAGAGGTTGCTGCTGTTGGAATACCTGACGTAAATAAAGGTTCAAAAATAATTTTATCTATAGTTCCTGCAGAAAATAATGATCAAAAAGAAAGTTTTTTTGAAGATTTAGTTATAAAAGATTTAGGAAAATCATTTAAGCCTGATAAGGTAATTTTTGTAAAAGATTTGCCTAAAACAAGAAATATGAAGATTATGAGAAGAGTTATAAAATCATGTTTATCAAACCAAGACCCGGGGGATTTATCAACGCTATTAAATCCAGAATCTGTAGAGGAGATTAGATCTCATGCAATTTAAAGATATATTATATGAAGTTAAAGGTGATTACGCTCATGTCACTATTAATAGACCTAAGGTATTAAATGCTTTTACACCAGTAACTCTTCAAGAACTTAAGGCTGCTCTCGACGCTGCAGAAAAAGAAAAAGAAGTTGGAGTAATAGTTTTATCAGGTGCTGGAGATAGAGCTTTTTGCTCAGGTGGAGATATGAATTGGGAAAGCTCTAAAGAATTTCAAGATCACGAATACGAATTTCATATTCACTTAACAAAATGTAGTAAACCAATTATAGCAAAAGTTGATGGATACGCGATTGGTGGTGGAAATCATATGGCTTACTTTTGCGATTTAACTATTGCAAGTGAGAATTCTATATTTGGTCAAAATGGCCCCAGAGTTGGTTCTCCAGCCGGAGGAGCTATAGTTGCCCACTCTGCAAATATTTTAGGACACAAACGTGCAAGAGAAATGTGGATGACTTGCAAAAGATACTCAGCAAAAGAGATGATGAATTGGGGTTTGGTAAATTCAGTAGTGAAGAAAGATAAATTAGATGAGGAAGTTAAAAAGTATGGCGATGAAATTTTAAAAGCTGCACCAACTTGTTTAAAGATATTAAAGGCTAGTTTTAGAAAACAATTTGAAGAAATTTTAAAAATTACCCAAAAAGGTATGGTCGAAGAAGTTGCTCCTGATTATTTTAAAACTGGAGAACAGGCTGAAGGCGCAAAGGCCTTTCTAGAAAAAAGAAAGCCAAATTTCAAAAAATTTAGATAATGAAAATTAAATCAATCAAAGCAATCACTTTGAGTATGCCGTTTAGCCATGGGGGAAAAAAGGTAATTTTTCATGGAAAAGAATGGAAAAGTTTAGAATTTAATTTAGTAAAAATTGAAACAGATAAAGGTATCACTGGTTGGGGTGAGGCCTTTGGTTATACAAGTTGGAAGGCAGTAAAAATAGCAATTGAAGAAATGGTGGCTCCTTTACTCGTTGGAAAAGATATGAGTAATATACCGGAACTTCTTTTAACTCTTCAAAAATCTTTGCACTTATTTGGTAGATACGGGATAACAATGTTTGCAATATCTGGTGTTGAAATTGCTTTATGGGATGCTTTAGGCAAAGAAAAAAATAAGCCAATTCATGAATTGTTAGGAAAAAAAAATAAGGATCTATTTAAAGCCTATTCAAGTCTTTTTAGATATGGAGATCCAAAAATTATAGAGCAAAAATGTAAGCAATCATTAGATGATGGTTACCAAGCTATAAAACTTCATGAAATAGAAAATGATTGCATTGAAGCTGGAAGAAAAGGAACGGGTCATCTTCCTTTAATGTTAGATACTAATTGTCCTTGGACTTATGAAGAAACATTATCCAAAAAAGATTTTTTAAAAAGTATGAAACTAACCTGGTTGGAAGAACCTATTTACCCGCCGGAAGATTATGAAACTCTTGCAAAATTGAATAAAGAACTTGAAATACCCTTAGCCTGTGGGGAAAATGCGTGTACAGAATTTGAGTTTAAATCAATGATCAAACAAAAAGCAGTTACTTTTGTTCAACCGTCAGTAATTAAAGTTGGTGGTATTTATGAAATGTTCAAAATTATTCAGCATGCAGAAAAAAATAATGTCTCTGTAATGCCTCACACTGCTTATTTTGGACCAGGTTTTTTAGCTACTCTTCAATTAGCTGCGTTGATGGAAAAAGATACATATATTGAGAGATTCTATTTAGATATTGATCAAGAATTCTACCCAAATTTTAAAAGAGCATTAAATGGGAAATATAAATTACCTTCAGGACCAGGTCTTGGTATTGACTTAGATTATAATAAATTAAGTAAATATGAAATATAGATCTGTTTTATTTGTTCCAGGACATGAAGAAAAAAAAATTAAAAAAGCTTATACATTAAATGCAGATTTAATTGTTCTTGACTTAGAGTCAACTGTTCCTGATGATCAGAAAGAACAGGCAAAAAAGACAATAAAAGAATGCAATGTTAATAAAGATCAAACATATATAAGGATAAA
>CACEAQ010000006.1 GCA_902557605.1 uncultured Pelagibacteraceae bacterium
ACTTTTTTCACTCATTTTAAGCCTTCAAGGTCATTTTAAAAAATCTAAATTTTATTACTTAGGAGCGCATGAAAATCACTTTATAGGTAAATTAAAAGAATATAACATAAGACTAGCTACTTTAGATTTAGGCTTAAATTATTTCGGATTTAGGTGGTGGCACTATTTATTTGCAAAAAAAAGAGCTTTAAAAAAGATATCAGAAAAATTTGACCTGATTATTGATTTGCAAACTAAGTTTAGAAATTCACTAATATTAAAAAGAATCCCTCATGAGCATTTTTATTCCAGGTCTTTAAAAGGATTTTTTTCATCAAAGAAAATTAATTCAAATTCCTTAAATCATCTAGAGAATTTAAGTTTGTTTATTGAAGAGGATGTTGTTAAATTACCTTTTCAAATAAATAAATTGCCAAAAGAAATTTTGAACGAGGCAAAAAGATTGCTTCCTGGTTCTAATTATATTGGATTTTCAATCACTCAAGGAAATCAGTATAGAAAAAAAAGCTGGTCTTTATTCAAATTTACCGCTCTAGCTAACAAAGTAACTACAAAAAAAAAGGTTCCGGTTTTTTTTATTGAAAAAGATAAGATTGATTTAATTGAAAAGATAAAAAATCAAGTTCCTTCAGCTATCTTTCCTGAACTAAACTCAAAATATAATTGTCCAGCACTTGTTACCGCTTTGGCTTCTAGGTTAGAAACAGCAGTTTCTATTGATAATGGTATAATGCATATGATGTCTTTGGCTAATATACCTATGATAGTTTTGTTTGGTCCAACAAATTCAGAGAAATTTGCTCCACAAAATAAATTTACAAAGATTTTAGATAGTAAAATAATTTATAAAAATAAGGATATTAATTCAATTAATATTGATGAAGTATTTAGTTTGATTTAAATTTTACAACTTTAATTTTTTTTAATATAGCAAGTTTAAATATTTCTTTTTGAACTATTGATAATTTTTTTTTCGAAGTCGATCTTGACACAACTGAAACTCCAATTTTACCTAACCTAAAAAATGGATAACTACCGATATCTACAGATTTTCTAAATTTTTTTTGAATAGAACTGAGCCCTGCAGAAATATTGCTTTCTACAGTAGATAGATTAATTGTTTTACTATGAACTTTAAGACCTTTAACTAAGTACCTTTTACAGTTTTCTATCATTGAATTTAAGATTGATGGCACGCCTGGTAAAGATAAAACATTTTTAGTCATAAAACCTGGGGCAGCGCTTGATGGATTGTAAATTAGTTTAGCACCGACTGGCGTTTTAGCCATTTTTTTTCTACCGTCATTAAAGTTTTTTTTCCCATAGTAGTTTTCTAATATTGTATAAGCTTCTTGATGATAAGCGTATTTTAATCTGAACGCCTTAGCGATTGATAAAGCAGTGATATCATCATGGGTAGGTCCTATGCCTCCGGTGGTAAACACGTAATTAAATTTTTTTGACATAATTTTAATATTTTCAATAATCGTTTTTTCAACGTCAGGTATAACTCTTACTTCTTCAACTGATATGCCGCATTTTAAATTAAGCCAGTTTGCTAAAAAAGGAATATTTTTATCCTTAGTCCTGCCAGATAAGATCTCATTTCCAATAATTAAAATAGCAGCATTTACTTTTTTATTTTTTTTCTTCATAGATAATAATTATTCATGAACTTTGAAAATACATTAATACCAGGAGAATTTGTAAAAAGATACAAACGTTTTTTTGTCGATGTGAAAATCAATAATGATATTGTAACTGCACATTGTCCTAATACCGGTTCAATGATGGGGCTTTTAAAATCAGGTAATAAAGTATGGTTAAGCAAGTCAAATAATCCAAAAAGAAAACTAAAATATACCTTACAAATTATTGAAAGCGGTAAAACAAAGGTTGGAATAAATACTCATCTCACTAATAAAATTGTTTTAGATGCTTTACAAAAAGGAATTATTAAAGAATTTAAATACTTAAATAATATACAAAAAGAAATTAAGTTTGGAAATAATACAAGATTTGATTTTTTAATTTCTCAGAAAAATAAAGAAATTTTCTTAGAGGTTAAAAATGTAACACTATCTAGAAAAAAAGGTATTGCAGAATTCCCAGATGCTATTACTACTAGAGGTGTTAAGCATATCAAAGAATTGGCAAAAGCAAGTAAAAAAGATTACGAAATTTTTTTGTTATTTGTTGTTCAAAGAAATGATTGTAATCAATTAGTAATAGCAAAAGATATTGACTTGGAATATTATAAATCTTTAATAAAAGCTGTTAAAACAAAATTAAATGTACTTTGTTATGATTGTAAGTTTTTGCCAAAGGGAATAAAACTGAATCGAAAAATAAAATTTAAGATAAAATGATAGAAAATTATAAAGAGTCTTTTGAAAAAATAAGGTCAGCTGGAATAATTGCTGCTGGAGCTTTGGATGAAGTTTCTAAAATTATAAGACCAGGCTTGCGTACTGAAGAAATTGATAAGATTTGTTATGAATACATAAAAGATCATAGAGCATACTCTGCTCCATTATTTTATAGAGGTTTTCCCAAATCCTGCTGCACATCAACAAATCATGTTGTTTGTCATGGTATTCCATCAAATAAAATTTTAAAAGAAGGGGATATTATTAATGTGGACGTTACAGCAATTAAAGATAATTGGCACGGAGATACGAGTAGGACTTTTGAAATTGGAGAAGTTTCTGTTAAAGCAAAAAAATTAGTTAAAACTACTTACGAAGCTCTAATGAAAGCGATCGAAATTATAAAAGAAGATATTCATCTTGGGGATATTGGCGCAACAATTCAAAATCATGTCGAAACTGAAGGGTTTTCTGTTGTTCAAGATTTTTGTGGACATGGCATTGGTCAATCATTTCATGAAGAGCCAAATATATTGCACTATGGAAAAAAAGGAACAGGACAAAAGATTAAAGCTGGAATGATTTTTACAATAGAGCCAATGATAAATATTGGAAATTATGAAACTAAAACATTAAATGATGGCTGGACTGCTGTTACTAAGGATAAATCTTTATCAGCACAATTTGAACATACTATTGGTGTAACAAAAGATGGTTATGAAATTTTTACATTATCAAAAAAGTAAAAATATATTTGAATGATAGAAAGATATTCAAGAAAAATACTTAAAAATATTTGGGAAGATTATAACAAATACTCAATTTGGTTAGAAATTGAATTAGCTGCTGCGGAAGCTATGGAAAAATTGAAAATTATTCCAAAAGGTGTTGTAAAAAAGATAAAATCAAAAGCTAAAATAAATGTTAAGAGAATTTTACAAATTGAAGATAAGGTTAAACATGATGTAATCGCTTTTTTAACGTCTATTTCAGAAAAGGCCGGAGAGGAAGCAAGATACCTGCATAAAGGTATGACATCTTCAGATGTTTTGGACACTTGTTTTAATCTACAATTAAAACAATCAGGTGAAGTGCTACTAAATGATTTAGATCAATTATTAAGTTCTTTTAAACGCCAAGCTATTAAACATAAATATACATTATGTATAGGAAGAAGCCATGGCATTCATGCTGAACCAACAACTTTTGGTCTCAAAATGCTTTCTTTTTATCAAGAATTTTTGAGAAATAGGAAGAGATTAAAAAATTCAATAGATGAAATTTCAACTTGTGCAATTTCAGGTGCTGTTGGTACTTTTGCTAACATCGATCCTAGAGTTGAGAGTTATGTTGCAAAAAAACTCAGGCTCAATATTGAACCTATTTCAACTCAGGTTATACCTAGAGATAGGCATGCTCAATTTTTTTCTACATTGGGAATAATAGCAAGTTCTATAGAAAGAGTAGCAGTCGAAATAAGGCATTTGCAAAGAACAGAGGTTTTAGAAGTTGAGGAATTTTTTGGAAAAAATCAAAAAGGCTCTTCAGCTATGCCGCATAAAAAAAATCCTATCTTAAGTGAAAATCTCACAGGTCTAGCAAGATTAATTAGATCAAGTGTGACTCCGGCTTTAGAAAATGTTGCCTTATGGCATGAGAGAGATATTTCACACTCTGCTGTCGAGAGAAATATTGGACCCGATACAACTATCGCTTTAGATTTTGCTTTGGCAAGACTTAATAATGTTGTTAAAAATTTAAGTATTTATCCGAAAAATATGCTCAAAAACTTAAAAATTACTAATGGTATTTTTTTCTCTCAAAGAGTTCTTTTAGAATTAACTACAGCAGGTTTTTCAAGAGAGGAAGCTTATAAAGTTGTACAAAAAAATGCGATGCAAGCCTGGAAAGATAATTCTTCTTTTTACAGTAATATTATTTCAGATAAAAAAATATTAAGTAAAATACCTGTTAATAAGATCAAAAAATTATTTAATTTTAGTTATCATACAAAAAAAATTAATATAATTTTTAATAGAAGTCTAAAAAAATAGTTATCACATGAATAAAGGAAATAAATTATACGAAGGTAAAGCAAAGATAGTTTATGAAACTAAAGATAAAGATTTAGTAATTCAGCATTTTAAAGATGACGCAACTGCTTTTAATAATTTAAAAAAAACTAAAATTGAAGGTAAAGGTGTTTTGAATAATAGAATTTCTGAATATATTTTATCAAGTCTTGCTCAGTGTGGAATTAAAACTCATTTAGTAAAAAGATTAAATATGAGGGAGCAGTTAATAAAAAAAGCAGAGATTTTTCCAATAGAATTTATTGTAAGAAATATTGCCACGGGATCCTTGACCAAAAGATTAGGTATTCCGGAGGGCACAATTCTAGAAAAACCACTTTTAGAATACTGTCTAAAAAAAGATGAACTAAACGATCCTATTGTTTCAAAAGAACATATTTTTTCGTTTGGATGGGCTACAGAGGAAGAGATTAATGAAATTAATATAACTACTTTAAGAATTAATGATATTTTAACCGGAATGTTTAGAGCAATTGGAATCAAACTTGTGGACTTCAAAATTGAATATGGAAAAGCCTGGAATAAAGAGTCAGAAAAAAAAGAAATAGTTTTAGCAGACGAAATAAGTCCTGATACTTGTAGATTGTGGGACTCAAAAACTGAGAAAAAATTGGATAAAGATAGATTTAGAAAAGATTTAGGCAATATTATTCAAGCATATCAAGAAGTTGCAAGAAGACTTGGTATAATGCCTGAAGAAACAAACATAAGTGAAGTAAATTTTGGTAAAACAATTCCAATAAAATTCAAAAAAAAATAAATTGAAATTTTCTGTTACAGTTACTTTAAAAAAAGATGTTTTAGATCCACAGGGTAAAGTTGTACAAAATACTTTGATTAATTTAGGAATGAATGATCTAAAAAATATAAGACAAGGAAAATTTTTTGAAATTGAAATTGACGAGAAAGATGAGCCAAGCGCTAAAAATAAAATCGATCAAATGTGTAAAAAACTTTTAGTAAATCTTATTATAGAAGACTATAAAATAAATAAGGTATCATGAAATCATCTGTTATTGTTTTCCCTGGTTCAAATTGTGATCGAGATATAGCTTCAGCCTTAGAGAAAATGCAATTTAAAAACAGGATGGTTTGGCATAAAGAAACATCTTTACCAAAATCAGATCTTATAGTTATTCCAGGAGGGTTTTCTTATGGCGATTACTTGAGATCAGGAGCAATTGCAGGAAAATCACTTATTGTAGAAGAGGTAGTTAAAGCTGCGAATTCAGGTTGTTTGCTACTTGGCATCTGTAATGGGTTTCAAATATTGACAGAAACAGGATTGCTAAAAGGAACATTGTTAAGAAATAAAAATCTTAAGTTTATCAATAGAAACGTACATATAAAAGTTTTAAATAATAAAACTAAATTTTCATCTAAATATGAGTCAAACCAAATTTTGAAAATGAATATTGCTCATAACGAAGGAAATTATTTTACAAGTAAAGAACATTTAGACGAATTAAAAAAAAATAATTTAATCGCATTTAAATATTGCGATTCTGCGGGTGATGTAACCGATCAATCAAATCCTAACGGTTCGATAGAAAATATTGCTGGAATTTATAATGATAAAAAAAATATTTTGGGAATGATGCCTCACCCAGAAAGAATGGTTGATAAAATGATTTCTAACACTGATGGAGTCAACTTATTTTCAAGTTTGTTAAATTAAATGAAAATTTCAGACACAATAATTGAAAATCATGGTTTAAAAAAAGAAGAATATAAAAATATCCAAAAAATATTAAAAAGAGATCCAAATATTCTAGAGCTTGGGGTTTTTTCTGCAATGTGGAATGAACATTGCTCTTACAAATCTTCAAGAATACATCTTAAAAAATTACCTACTAAAGGTAAACAGGTCATTCAAGGCCCAGGTGAAAACGCGGGTGTAATTGATATTGGAGATGATGATGCAATTGTTTTCAAAATAGAAAGTCATAATCATCCTTCGTACATCGAGCCTTATCAAGGTGCAGCTACTGGGGTAGGTGGAATACTAAGAGATGTATTTACAATGGGTGCTAGACCCATAGCTCTTTTAAATTCAATACATTTTGGCTCTCCTACACACCCAAAAACAAAAAGTTTATTAAACGGAGTTGTTTCAGGGATCGGTGGATACGGCAATTGTATCGGTATTCCAACTGTAGCTGGTGAAACAAAATTTAACTCAACATATAATGAAAACATTTTAGTAAATGCAATGGCTGTGGGTCACGCAAAAAAAACAAAAATTTTTTATTCAAAAGCAAAAGGTATAAACAAATCTGTTGTTTATGTTGGATCAAAAACTGGTCGTGATGGCATTCATGGAGCATCGATGGCCTCTGCTGAATTTGATGAAAATTCTGAAGAGAAAAAACCTACTGTACAAGTAGGAGATCCCTTTACAGAAAAATTACTTTTAGAGGCTTGTTTAGAACTAATGAAAGATGAGTCAATTATCTCAATTCAAGATATGGGAGCTGCTGGTTTGACATCCTCTAGTGTTGAAATGGCATCTAAAGGTTCGCTTGGAATTGAATTAGAATTAGATAAAGTTCCTTGTCGAGAAGAAAATATGACACCTTACGAAATGATGTTATCAGAAAGCCAAGAAAGAATGTTAATTATATTAGAAGATGGTAAAGAAAATCATGCAAAGAAAATTTTTAAAAAATGGGATCTTGACTTTGTAGTAATCGGGAAAACTACTAATACAAATAATTTAACCTTAAAATACTATAATAAAATTGTGGGAGAAATTCCAATAAATGCTCTAGCATCTAATGCACCCGTATATGATAGAAAATGGATTAAAAAAAAAATTCCCCAAAATAAAATTGATATCAAAAAACTTAAAAAAACTAATTTAAAAGAGGCTTTAAAAAAAATTTTATCCTCCCCAAATCACTCAAATAAAAGTTGGGTAACTGATCAATATGATCAGATGGTGATGTGTGATACAGCTCAAAAATCTGGTTCTGATGCAGCCATTATAAGAATTCATAACAAAGACAAGGCTATAGCAGTCTCAGTTGACTCATCAGCTAACTATTGTAAATCTCATCCACTAACCGGTGGCAAACAAATAGTATGTGAAAATTGGAGAAATTTGATTTCTGTGGGTGCAAAGCCTTTAGCGATAACTAATTGTTTAAATTTTGGAAATCCAGAAAATAAAGAAATAATGGGAGAGTTTGCGGAATGCATCGAAGGGATAAAAGAAGCTTGTGAGTTTTTAGAATATCCTGTTGTTTCTGGAAATGTTTCTTTTTATAATGGAACAAACAAAAAAAATATTTATCCAACCCCAGTGATTGGTGGTGTTGGTTTAATAAATAAACTTGAAAAACCACTCAATCATAATTTTAAACGAGAGAAAAGTATTATTATTTTAATAGGTAAAACTTTTGGTCATCTTGAACAAAGTTGTTTTTTAAAAGAAAATTATTCGATTTCTGAGGGTAGTCCTCCAGAAGTAAATTTATTAAACGAAAAAAATAATGGAAAGATTGTGCTTAAATTAATAAATAAAAATTTTGTTTTATCGGCACATGATGTTTCTAGTGGTGGACTAATCACAACATTAAGCGAAATGACTATTAATTCAAATTTAGGGGTAAAAATTGAAAAACCAAGAAAATTAAGAAATTTGTTTGAATATTTTTTTGGGGAAGACCAAAGTAGATATGTTTTAGAAATTGATCCCAAGAACATAATTCAAGTTGAGGAAATACTTAAAAATGGAAATATTTACTTCGAGAAAATCGGCTTCACGCAAAAAAATTTCTTTGAAATAGAGGATGAAATGAAAATGAGCATTAATGAACTGTTTGAAATTAATAATGAATGGTATAATAGTTATTGATGGCTTTACCAATAAATGAAATAGAAAAACTAATTAAAGCTTCAATTCCAGACGCTCAGATTGAAATTAAAGATCTTATGGGTGACAATAATCACTATTCTGCAACAATAAAATCAAAGTTATTTAATAATTTAAATAAAATTGAACAGCACAAACTTGTATATAAGTCGCTTAAAGGTAAAATGGGTAATGAATTACATGCGTTATCTCTAACAACAGAGGGTTTGAAATGAGTATAAAAGAAAAAATTGAAAATTTAATAAATGAAAATAACGTCTGCTTATTTATGAAAGGAACACCAGATGCTCCTCAGTGTGGATTTTCCATGGCCGTATCAAATATTCTTAAACATTTAAATATCAATTTCCTAGGTGTTAATGTATTAGAAGATGAAAATTTAAGACAAGGTATTAAAGATTTTAGTGATTGGCCAACAATACCACAATTATATGTGAATGGTGAATTTGTTGGTGGGTGCGATATAGTTAAAGAGATGTTTGAAAAAGGTGAACTTAAAGAGCTATTATCTAAAAATAAATAATCTAATTTTATCTCGAATAATATTCTATTACCAAATTTGGTTCCATAACTACTGGATAAGGTACTTCAGAAAACTTAGGCTTTCTTACTAATTTAGCGGTTTTATTTTTATTATCTAATTGAATATATTCAGGTACATCTCTCTCTTTACTTTGTAACGAACCATCTATGATAGTAAGGTTTTTAGACTTTTCTCTAATTTCAATTAAATCTGTATCTTTTACTGAGTAACTAGAAATGTTAATACGTTTTTTGTTAACTTTGATATGTCCATGATTAATCATTTGTCTTGCAGAAAAAACTGTTGGCGCAAACTTTGCTCTGTATATTACAGTATCTAATCTACTTTCTAATAATGCTATTAGGTTTTCTGTAGTATCTCCTTTTTTAGATAGGGCTTTTCTATAAATATTTCTAAATTGTCTTTCATTAATATTTCCGTAGTAAGCTTTTAATTTTTGCTTAGCCTGTAACTGAATTCCATAATCAGTAGGTTTACCTTTTTTATTTTGACCATGTTGTCCTGGGGGATAGGCTCTAGAATTGAATGGACTTTTTGGCCTTCCCCAAAGATTAGCTTTTAATCTTCGGTCTACTTTATGTTTAGATTTAAGTCTTTTAGTCATATTTATTCGATGAGTGTTTATAAGGTTTCAAATTTATTTGTCAATTAAGGTTTATTCATTTTTTTTACTTAAAGAACTCACAATACTGGCTAAAATACGTAATTCTTTATCATTTGGCTCTAATCGATAAATTAAATTATTAATATTTAGTATCATTGATTGTTTTTTTTCATATGGCTGAAAAAAGTTCTTTTTTTCCAAAAGTTTAAGTAAATGATTTACTAATGAAGTTACTTTACTCTTTGAAGATATTTTAACTTTTTTTCCTGAATTGTTAAATTTTTTTAAATTCATAAATTTAAAGATTTCATAACAAATAATTGTTAAAGAATGTGATAAATTTAAAGATTTAAATTTTGAAGTAGGAATATGCAAAATATAATTAGAATAAGAGAGATCTTTATTTGAAAGACCAGAGGCTTCAGGCCCAAACATTAATCCAAAACTTGATTTTTTTTTTTTATTTAAAATTTTAATAAAATCTCTAATTGAAATATGTCTTTTATGAATATCTCTCTTTCTCGCGCTTAAAGAGATTATTATATCAAATTCATTTATTGCATTTTTAGTATCATTAAAAACTTTTGCTTTAGATATTACATCAAAAGCACCTACTGACGTAACTTTTGTTTTATGATTTGGAAAAGAAAATTTTGGTGAAACGATGTTTAATTTCGAAAACCCAAAGTTTTTCATCGACCTAGCGCAAGCTCCGATATTTTCACCTAATTGAGGTTTTATAAGAATAAAACCAAATTTACTTTTCATTTAGATTTGCAGGAGCTTTTTCTTTAAATAACTTATAATCTAAGCTATCAATTAAAGCTTTAAAAGAAGCTTCTATAATATTTGGTGAAACTCCTACGGTAAACCAGCTCACTCCTGACTTATCTGTGCTCTCGATTAATACTCTGGTAGTTGCTTCTGTACCTGTGTTTAATATTCTTACTTTGTAATCTAATAATTTTAAATCTGAGAAAAAATTATAATATTTTTTAACTTTTTTAAAATTTGTTCTGATTGCATTATCTAAAGCGTTAACTGGTCCATTACCTTCACCATGACATTTAATTTCTTTGCCATCGATTAAAAAGACTACGCTTGCTTTAGTTTTGATAGTTTTTGATTTAGATACATTAACATCATAACTTTTTACTTTAAGGTACTCTGGCACCTTTCCAAGCAACCTGTTTGCTAGAAGCTCAAATGAAGCATCAGCACCATCATATGAATATCCACTGAATTCTCTATCTTTTACTTCATCTAAAATTTTTTTAACTTTTGGATCTTTTGAATTTATCTGAACTCCATACTTCTCAAGCCGGGATAATATATTTGATCTTCCAGATTGGTTTGAAATAATTATATTCCTGTGGTTTCCAATTAATTTAGGATCGACGTGTTCATAGGTTTTAGGATCCTTTTTAACAGCAGAAACATGCAAGCCGCCTTTATGTGAAAAGGCGGAAGCTCCAACATATGCCATATTTCTATTTGGCTTTCTGTTTAATATTTCATCAAGTAATCTTGAACACTCTGTTAAAGATGATAATTTTTCTTTTTTTACGTTAATCTCAAAGATATCGCTGAAAGATTTTTTAAGACATAAATTTGGTATGATTGACATTAAATTTGCATTCCCACATCTTTCACCCAATCCATTAATAGTGCCTTGAATTTGTCTTGCACCACATTCAACGGCAGCTAAAGAATTTGCAACAGCATTTTCAGTGTCATTATGGGCATGAATACCAAGATTTTTTCCTGGAATTACTTTTGATACTTTTGATACAATCTCTCTAATTTCATTTGGTAGTGTGCCTCCATTTGTATCGCATAAAACTACCCATCTTGCCCCATTATCATATGCTTGTTTAAGACAAGTAATAGCATATTCTGAATTAGCTTTATATCCATCAAAAAAATGTTCTGCATCAAATAAAAACTCTCTATTATTCTTTACAAAGTGTTTTGTAGTTTCTCTTATATTCTCCAAATTTTCTTCATTCTTTATTCCAAGAGCAACTTTGACATGGAAATCCCAAGATTTTCCAACCACACATACTGCAGGTGTATTAGCATTAACTAATGATGCCAAGCCAGGATCGTTATCAGCGCTTCTACCTGTTTTTTTTGTCATTCCAAACGCTGTAAATTGTGTTTTATGCATTTTAGGAGGTTTTGAAAAAAATTTCGTATCAACTGGATTTGCTCCAGGCCATCCCCCTTCAATATAGTCAACACCTATATCAGATAAAACTTTTGCAATCTTATTTTTATCCTCAATTGTAAAATCAACACCCTCTGTTTGAGCTCCATCTCGCAGTGTTGTGTCAAAAATATAAATTTTTTCTTTTTTCATTTTATTTTCCAAATTGTTTTTCCTTTTTGATCTTCAATCATTATACCTTTTGATAATAATTCTTCTCTTATTTTATCAGCGAGAACAAAATTACCACTATTTTTAGCTTTAGATCTTTCTTCAATTTTTTTTGATATATAGTTTTCAGATACACTAATTTTACTCTTTTTGGAACTCTCCCACTCTTTCCTGCTTATATTGAAAAGACCGATAAGTTTGCATGCTTTGTTAAATTTAGATTTTTTTTGTTCATCTCCTTTAATAGCATCATTATATAATTCATGTATCTTTGCTATGTAACCTGGAGTATTTAAATCATCTAATAATATTTTGTCGATATCAAAAGTATCTTCTTTCTTTTCAGAATAAAGATTGTACCATTTATCAAGAATACTTTGTTGGCTATTTAAAAGCTCATCATTCCAATCAAGTGGTTGACTATAATGTGCGTTCAAAAGAGCTAGTCTGACTACTTGACCAGAATATTTGTTAACTGCGTCTGATATAGTTATTACATTTCCTAAAGACTTTGACATTTTTTCCTTATTGATTGTAACAAATCCATTATGAACCCAATAATTTGCAAAACTTTTTGTATTATTATTGCTACAAGACTGGGCTATTTCATTTTCGTGATGAGGAAAAATTAAATCAAGACCACCACCGTGTATGTCAAAGTTTTTACCTAAATATTTTTCACTCATTACAGAACACTCTAAATGCCAACCAGGTCTTCCTCTACCCCACGGCGACTCCCAGCCAGGGTCCTCATTTTTTGATGGTTTCCATAAAACAAAATCAACAGGATTTTTTTTTAAATCAGAAACTTCTATTCTAGTTCCTGCTTTTAATTCATCTAAATTTTTATTTGATAACTTTCCATAATCTTTAAATGAGTTCACTGAAAAATAAACATGTCCCTTATTTTCATATGCAAACCCTTTTGAGATTAATGAAGCAGTCATCTCAATCATTTCTTTTATGTGTTCAGTGGCTTTTGGTTCTATTGATGGCTTTAAACAATTTAAACTTTTGCAATTATTATGAAAAACATTAGTTACTTTTTTTGTAATCTCTTCAATGCTTATTTTATTTTTATGAGATGCCTCAATTATTTTGTCGTCAACATCTGTGATATTTCGCACGTAAGTTACATTAGATCTGTATAATACTTTTAAAATTCGGTATAAAACATCGAATACAACTAAACTCCGAGCATTACCAACGTGGGGATTATCATAAACTGTAGGACCACAAGCATATAAAGAAATTTTTTTTGGATTTATTGGTTTAAAAATTTCTTTCTTTCTTGTTAATGAATTAGTTAATAAAAGATTACTCATTAAATTTGCAAACAGGTATAGGATTCATTTTGTGTAAATTTTTCTCTCTAATTTCTAAATATTTTTGGTAGTTTGGATCATTCTTATTTACCATCGCTTTCTCAAGATCCTCATAGCTCATACCAAGTTGTTGAACATCGTTTCTCCCATCATCCCACAAACCATCTGTTGGAGGAGTTTTTATAATATCTTCTGATACTCCGAGATGTTTTCCGAGTTCCCAAACTTGTGTTTTAGTGCAGTCAGCTATTGGTGAAATATCAACTCCACCATCTCCATATTTAGTATAAAAACCAACGCCAAAGTCCTCGACTTTATTACCCGTACCAACAACTATTCCACTGTTAGCTGCAGCTACTTGATATAATGTTGCCATTCTTAATCTTGCTCTAGAATTTGCATATCCATGCTCATTATCAAATTTATTCAAAACTTGAGAAAAAGAGTTAAATATTTTATCCATTTCTAATAAATGATGCTCAACATTATTATATTTTTGTTTTAACCACTTTGCATGTGAAAGACTTAAGTCATGTTGTGACTTAATTTGTTTGATTGGCATTGTTAACACAATTGTTTTTTTACCAGTATTTGCACATAAAGTACTAACAACTGAAGAGTCAATTCCTCCTGAAATCCCAACAACTAATGCTTTAGGTTTGTACGATGACGAATCGCAATAGTTATTTATCCATTCAGTTATGATTTTAGCTCTTTTTTTTACATCCATAATTAGTACCTTACCTCTCTTTTAAGGTTTGGTCTTAATAATTACAATAATTATTAAGACGCGGCTTGAATAATTTTATTTGATATTTTTGAATTTTTCTTGATTTCTTCAGAAATTAAGAAAGCTAATTCTAAAGCTTGATCTGCATTTAATCTGGGATCACAATGTGTCCTATATCTATTAGATAAATCGTTCTCAGATATTTTTTGAGCCCCGCCAGTACACTCTGTCACATCTTGACCAGTCATCTCAACATGTAGACCCCCTGCATAACTACCCTCTGATTGGCTAACTGCAAAGAAATTTTTTACTTCTTTAAGTACACTTTCAAAAGTCCTTGTTTTAAATCCTGTTGCTGCTTTAATGGTATTTCCGTGCATAGGATCACAAGACCAAATCACTTTTAGACCCTCTTTTTTAATTGCTTTGATTAATTTTGGTAAATATTTTTCTACATTGTCTGCACCAAATCTTGATATCAATGTCAACCTTCCTGGTTCATTTTCTGGATTTAAAATGTTACAAAGATTTACGAGTTCCTCTGGTTTTAATGTTGGTCCACATTTTAGCCCAATAGGATTTTTAATCCCTCTACAAAACTCTACGTGTGCTCCATCAGGTTGTCTTGTTCTATCTCCTATCCAAACAAAATGTGCAGATGTATCATGGTATTCACCTGTAGTTGAGTCAACTCTAGTCATAGACTCTTCAAAGGGAAGAAGTAAAGCTTCATGAGATGTATAAAAATTAACAGATCTTAATCTTCTATTATTGTCAGAATTTATTCCACATGCTTCCATAAAAGCAAGAGCATCACTGATCTTATCCTCTATCTCTTTATACTTTCCTTTAGTTTTATCTTTGATAAATCCCAGATTCCATAAATGTACTTGTCTTAAGTCTGCAAAACCTCCTTGTGAAAAAGCTCTTAATAAATTTAAAGTTGATGCAGACTGAGAGTAAGCTCTAAATAATCTTTTAGCATCAGGTATTCTAGCTTTTTCTGTAAATTCCATTCCATTAATGTTATCTCCCAAATAACTTGGTAATTCTTTGCCATCTTTTATCTCAGTAGGTTCGCTCCTTGGTTTTGAAAATTGCCCTGCAATTCTTCCAACTTTTACTACTGGCATTGAAGCTGACGCTGTAAGAACTAGCGACATTTGTAAGAGAACTTTAAACGTATCTCTAATATTATCTGGGTGAAATTCAGCAAAACTTTCTGCACAATCTCCACCTTGTAGTAAAAATGCTTTTCCTTCGGCTACTTCTGCTAGAGCTTTTTTTAAAGATCTAGATTCTCCTGCAAAAACAAGGGGTGGATATTTTTTAATTTTACTTAAAACTAAACCAAGTTCATCCTTATCCTGATAAACAGGTAAATGTTTAGCAGGGAATTTTGTCCAACTATTTAAATTCCATTTTTTCATATACAACTGATGGTATATATATATCGCAATTGCAATTTTTCCAAGTAAGAATTTAAATAATTAGTCTAAAAAGCGCAATTTATCAAAATTTTTCAACTGTTTTGTTTAAACTGATCAGAATAGTTTCAATATTTAAATTTGGATATTTGTTTTTAAATCTTTTTTTCATTTTATTGAAAGAACTTTTATGAATTTTAGTTTCATGAAAATTATCAAAAGTTTTTTTTCCATTTATAATTTTTGCAGCACCACAATCACGATGGTTGATAACTATTAATTTTTCAATTTTATGTAGCTTTATGGAAGTTTCAAGATTATCCCAAAATGTTTTATGCCATTTTCTAAACTTTGGAGCAGTAACACCAATAGCTGAACCCGCTATTGTAAAAGAGCTATATTTTCCATTTAACTTCTTTTTTTTTAAATAATTATAAACTATTGACTGAAATCTAGGATCTATACAAGATAATACCATCGCCTTATATTTTTTAATCATTTATTTTTTATAATTCTATTTTACTCTACTGTAACTGATTTAGCTAAATTTCTAGGTTTATCAATATCACAATTTTTTAACAGTGCTACGTGATAAGCTAATAGTTGTAACGGGATTGTTAGCAATAGAGGTGATAACAAATTATCTACGCGAGGTACTCTCAGCCTAAATCTAATATTTGTACTTAATAATCTTTTTTTATTATCAGTAATAAAAAAAATTTTTCCTCCTCGTGCTATAACTTCTTGAGTGTTTGACAAAGTTTTTTCATAATATCTATCGTTTGGTGCTATTACTATTACAGGTAAACCTTCCTCAATTAATGCTAAAGGTCCATGTTTCATTTCGCCTGCTGGGTATCCCTCAGCGTGTAAATAAGAAAGTTCTTTTAATTTAAGAGCGCCTTCAAGAGCAACTGGAAAAGAATTCCCTCTTCCTAAAAACATTGATCCCTTAGCGTCTAAAAATTCTTTAGCCATTAATTGAATTTCGCTCTCAAGTTTTAGAGTATTCTTAATAGCTTCTGGAAGTTTTTGTAGACTCTTTATATTATTATTGTAATCTTTTTTATCAATATCCTCTCTGGTAATAGCAAGCTTTAATGCAAGGATATATAAGACTATTAATTGTCCAAGAAAAGCTTTTGTGGAAGCTACACCTATCTCTGGACCAGCATGAATTGGCAGTACCCAGTCACAATTTCTCGCAATTGTGCTTTCTACAACATTTACAATTGAGCAAGTTTTTACTTTATTTTTTTTACATATGTCTAATGCGGCTGCTGTGTCAGCAGTTTCACCAGATTGTGAAACAAAAATATATAGATTGCTAGAATTAAATTTTAAATTTCTATATCTAAATTCTGAAGCTATATCGATATCAACATCTAAAGAGGTTAGCTCTTCAAACCAATATTTTGCAACTAAACATGAATGGTAAGCTGTACCGCATCCTATCAGAACTATTTTATTCACCTTTTTAGGATCAATTGGAAAGTTATAAATATTTATATCTTTTTTCAAACTATCAGTATATTCATTTAAACATTTTTTAATTGTTGCAGGCTGTTCAAAAATTTCTTTGGACATAAAGTTTTTATAGTCTCCTTTATCAGAAATATTTTCATCATCTGATACAGTATGAATTTTTTTATTTATTTTTTTTTGATTTACATCATAAAACTCAACATTATCTTTATCCAGGATACATAATTCACCGTCATCTAAATAAGAAATTTTATTCGTCATAGATTTTAAAGCATAAGAGTCTGAACCTAAATAATTTTCTTCTTTAGAATAACCAACGGCTAGAGGGCTTCCTCTCCTTGCTCCAATAATGATATTTGAAAAGTTTTTAAAAATAATACCTAATGCAAAACTACCTTTTAATTTTTTCAATGTTTTAAATACTGATATTAAAGGTTTTGAATTTTTTAAAAACTGGGTTACAAGAACAGTAATAACTTCAGTATCAGTTTGTGATTTAAACTTAAAACCTTGAGCTTCTAAATCTTTCTTTAATTCATCTGAATTTTCAATTATTCCATTATGAACTACAGAAACTTCCTCTGATGAGTGAGGATGAGCATTAATAATATTAGGAGCTCCATGAGTAGCCCATCTTACATGCCCTATTCCAATATTTCCGTTTGATGGATTCTTGAATAAAATTTTCTCAAGTTCATCAACCCTCCCAGAGCATTTTTTTTCATCTATTAAGTTATTATCTAGGGTCGCTAATCCTGCAGAATCATATCCTCTATATTCTAATTTTTTTAAAGAATTGATAATATTGATTGAAACGGGTTTATTGCTTGCAATCCCAATTATTCCACACATTATTTTTTTTTCCTTTTGTAGTTTTTAATTTCAATTTGTAATGCTCTTGTAAGCGCTAATGACTTTTTTTTCACATTTTTTGTTATTACTGATCCGGCTCCTACAACACTATTTTTATTTACAACAACCGGCGCAACTAATGAAGAGTTAGAACCTATAAAAACATTATCTGATATTTTTGTTTTAGATTTTTTAACACCATCATAATTACAAGTAATTGTACCTGCACCAATGTTTGAATTTTTTCCAATTGAAGCATCTCCAATATACGAAAGGTGACTTACTTTTGAATATTGGTTAATTGAGGATTTTTTTGTTTCTACAAAATTTCCAATTTTGGTATTTTTTTTTAAAACAGTTCCCTCTCTTAACCTTGCGTAAGGGCCTACAGTAACATTTTTTTCAATTTTGGTTCCCTCAAGATGACTAAAAGATTTGATATGAGAATTGTCTCCAATTTTAACATTTGGACCGATTACAACATAAGGATCAATAGTTACGTTTTTTCCAAATAAAGTATCTTTTGATAAAAATATTGTTTCCGGTGCAATTAAATTTACACCTTTCTTCAAAGCTTTATTTCTTAGTAATTCTTGTGAAAGCCTATAAGAATTAGCTTTATTCAATTTATTATTTGTATTCATTAAAAATTTCTTTACATTATTAATGTAACTGAAATAAGTCACAAAATATTTCTTTTTAATACTTTAAAAATGAATCAAATTTACACTATTCTTTTTGATCTAGACGGAACTATAGTAAATACCGCACCAGATTTAATGGCTGCTCATAACCATGTGATGAGAAAGTTTGGTCATTCGGAAAAAAAACTTGAGGATATTAAGTCACTTGCCGGAAAAGGTGCGTGGGTAATGATGCAGAGATCTTTTAAAGAGGAAATAAAAGATGAAAAAACAAAAAAAGAAATGACAAAAGAATTTATTGATTTTTATTCAAAAAATATTGATAAAAACAGTGTTCCAATAAAAGGTGCAATCGATTTTTTTAATTGGGCAAAAAATAAAAATATTTCAATGGCCGTTTGTACCAATAAACAAGAAAGACTTGCGATAGACTTATTAAAAAAATTAGATTTGTTTAAATTTTTTGAATATGTCGCTGGCTCGGACACTTTTGCATTTAACAAACCCGACCCAAGGCACCTTACAGATGTTGTTGAAATAATTGGTGGTGATTTAAAAAAAACAATGATGATTGGAGATAGTGAAGTAGATGCTATGTCTGCGTATAACGCTAAAGTACCATTTATTTTAGTGAAAGGTGGATACACTGAAAAAACTGAAAAAGAAATTAAACACGATGAACTAATTTCCGATTTTGTGAATTTTGAAAAAATTATTGAAAAATATTTATGATTAGTTTTGCTCTCTTTTCAGCTTTAGCAACTTTTTATTTTACAATGTTTTTTACACCAGGTCCAAATAATGCAATGCTTACAGCATCAGGCATGAAATTTGGATTTGTGAGAACGTTGCCACATTTAATTGGAATTCCTTTAGGGCATATTTTTCAAATTGGGCTTACCTGCTTTGGTTTAGCAAATTTATTTTTAATATATCCTCAAATTCAATTTTACATGAAAATATTATGCTTTATTTATTTACTTTACTTAGGATGGAAAATGATTGGTTCTTTTTCTATGGTTCAAAAAGAAACTGGAAGGCCATTAAGATTTTACGAAGCATCATTGTTCCAATTCATTAATCCAAAAGCTTGGTCGATTGCAGTCACTGTTGCATCAGGTTTTTTTCCAACTGAGGAAAATATTTTTATAGGGGTTGCATTTGTTACTATTACTGCTGCAATAATATGTTTTCCTACGATTAGTCTTTGGGCACTTTTTGGAAGTGGATTAAGAAAATTCGTAGGGGATATTAAAACAAAAAAAATTATAGAATATGTTTTAGCTCTTTTGCTTGTATTAACTGGTATATTTATTCTTATTAAATAATAGCCTTTGATTTTTATTACTCTCTTTAATATAAACTTTGCAGATGCATTTTACAAAAAAGAATAGTGCTGAAAAAAGATTAGAATTTGTAAAAAATTTACAATCAAAAAAACTTCTTAGATTCCCTGGTGCTTATAATCCCCTGTGTGCAAAACTTATAGCTGAAATTGGATTTGATGGGGTTTATATTTCAGGCGGTGTTATGTCTAATGATCTAGGATTACCAGACATAGGATTAACAACTTTAGATCAAGTAAGTTACAGAGCTAACCAAATTTCTAGAGTAACAGACCTTCCAACAATTGTAGATGCAGATACTGGATTTAAAGATTGTAAAAAAACAATAATTACCTTTGAGGAAAAAGGTTTAGCTGGTTGTCATATAGAAGATCAGATAGCTGAAAAAAGATGTGGACATTTAGATAACAAAGAACTTATCTCAAAAGATGAAATGATTAAAAAAATTAAAGAGTCGGTAAATGCTAGAAAAGATAAAAATTTTTTAATTATAGTTAGGACTGATGCAAACACTGTAGAAGGGATTGAAAAAACATTAGAAAGAATTAAATCTTATGAAGATGCTGGTGCTGACATGATTTTTCCAGAAGCGATGAAAGATGAAAAAGAGTTCGAAAAAGTCAGAAAAATATCAAAAGGCTATTTGCTAGCCAACATGACAGAGTTTGGAAAATCTAAATTATTAAATTGGTCTCAATTAGAAAATTTAGGCTATAATTTAGTTATTTATCCTGTGACAACACAGAGACTCGCCATGCAGAATGTTGAATTAGGTCTTAAATCAATATTTAAAGATGGCCATCAAAATAATATCATTGACAAAATGCAGACTAGAAAAAGGTTGTACGAGTTAGTAGAATATGAGAAGTACAATACGCCTGATAAGAAAATCACAGATTTTTCTACAGAGGGACATGAATAATGAGTGAAGAAATTAAAAAAGGTTTGTTAGGTATAGTAGTTGACGAAACTACAATTTCACATGTAGTTCCAGAACTCAGTGCCTTAACTTATAGAGGATACACAGTACAAGAGCTTTGCGATAAATGTGATTTCGAAGAAGTTGCCTATTTGGTTCTAAACGGAGAGCTTCCCAACAAAAGTCAGCTAAAAAAATTTATCAAACAAGAAAGATCAGAAAGAAAACTTTCTAAACAAATATTAAATGATATTAAAAAAATGCCTCGTAACGCTCATCCTATGGACGTAATTAGAACTTGTGTAAGTTTAATGGCATTAGAAGATAAGGACACAAAAGACAATTCTCCAAAAGCAAATATGAGAAAAGCAATGAGGATATTTGCTAAAACACCTACAGCTGTTGCTGCTTATTTCAGAACAAGAAAAGGAAAGTCAATTATTGCTCCAAGTAATAAATTATCTTTTTCAGAAAATTTCTTTAAAATGATGTTTAATAAAGTTCCTGATAAAGAAATTGTAAGAGCGTTTGATATATCGTTAATATTATACGCTGAACACAGTTTCAATGTTTCTACATTCACAGCTAGAACAATTACATCCAGCTTATCTGATTTACATGGTGCAATAACTGGAGCTATAGCCTCTTTAAAAGGTCCATTACATGGTGGAGCTAATGAAGCAGTAATGCATATGATGAAAGAGATTGGAAAACCTGAAAAAGCAAAAGCTTGGATTGAAAATGCATTAAATAAAAAAAAGGTAGTAATGGGATTTGGGCACAGAGTTTACCGTACTGGAGACTCGAGAGTGCCAACAATGAAACACTATATGTTTAAAGTAGCTAAGCTTTTGAAAAAAGAAAAATATACGAGAATGTATGAAATTTTAGAAAAGGTAATGTTACAAAGAAAAAATATCCATCCAAATGTAGATTTTCCATGTGGTCCAACTTATTATATGATGGGTATTGATATAGATTTTTATACACCAATATTTGTAATGTCTCGTATTACTGGTTGGTCGGCTCATATTATGGAACAACACGCCTCAAACAAACTAATAAGACCATTGTCTAAATATAGAGGTGCTGAAGTGAGAGAAGTAATGTTGTTGAATCAAAGATAAATGACTTTAACTAATTTATTATTATTTTTAATCTTAGTTACACTGGCTACATATACTTTTATGCCCTGGAAAGGTATTGATAAAGGTTCATTAGTAAAAGTAGCATCTCAGTGGTTTATGTGGTTCGCTATTTTTGCAATCATTATTTTAATATCTGCTTATTTTGGAATTGAAATTTCTGAATAATAATTTTTTTCAACAAACAAGAATTTTAGACGGCGGTATGGGCCAAGAGCTCCTTAACCGTGGAGTGAAACCTCATGGAACTCTTTGGGGAGCCTCAGCTTTGTATAATCGTAAATACCATAAAACAGTTATCAAAACTCATTTAGATTTTATTAAAGCTGGAGCAGAAATTATCGTAACTAATAGTTTTGGTAGCAGAAAAAGAAGGCTTATCGAAAATGGTTTAGTAAAAGAATATAAAAATTTAAATGTTTTGGCAGGAAAACTAGCAAAAAAAGCTGTAGCAATATCTAAAAAAAAAGTTTTGATCGCTGGAAGTCTTCCACCTCAAAATTTTACTTATTTTGCTGATCTTGGAAAAGATCTTAAGTTTATAAAAGAAAGTTTCAGATCCCAAGCAAGATACCTTAATCCATTTGTAGATTTTTTTTACTTAGATGTAATGAGTAGCTGGAAAGAGTGTTCATTGGGTTTAAGTGCAATTAAAGAATTCAAAAAAAAATTTATAGTAGGTATACATATTAGGAGCAAAGGTCTGTTGCCATCAGGTGAAAAATTTATAACTGTTGCAAAGAAAGTCCAAAAATATAAACCTATTGGTATTATGGCTTCATGTGTTTCATTTGAAGACCTGAATGAAGTGATTAAAGACGCAAAAAAACTTAAAGTTCCATTTGGATTTAAAATAAATGCTTTTGAACATATTCCGCCAGGTTGGAAACCAGATTCGAATAATCCTAAGGTTCAGCTAGGAAAAAGAAAAGATCTCACTCCAAAGAAGTTCCTTGAAATTTGTAAAAAATTAAAGAGTAATGGAGCAAAAATCATTGGAGGATGTTGCGAAATTACTCCAAAACATATCGAAAAATTAAAGTCTTTAGTGTGATTTAATTATTTTTTGTGTAATTCTATCTAATATAATTGCTAGAATTACAATTCCTGTTCCGCCAATAACTGCAGAGCCAACATCGAGCCTTCCCAGAGCAATATATACTGTTAAGCCTAGTCCTCCTGCACCTATTAAAGCAGCAATAACTACCATAGATAAAGCAAGCATTAGAGTTTGATTAACTCCTGCCATTATAGTTTTTAAAGACAAAGGAATTTCAATTTTAATTAATATTAAGAATCTTGTAAGTCCTAAACTTGATCCTGCCTCTTTAAATCCTTTACCAACTTGCCTAATACCTAAATTTGTTAATCGAATAATTGGTGGTAAAGCAAATATAATTGTAGCAACTACTCCAGGAGTTAAGCCAACTCCAAAAAGCATAACTACAGGTATTAAATATACGAAACTTGGTATTGTTTGCATTATATCAAGTATAGGACGTAAAATAATTTCAAAAGTGTTACTTCTCGAGGCAATAATGCCAAGAGGAATTCCAATTAACATACAAAATAAAACAGCAGTAAAAATCATTGCAAGCGTGGTCATACTTTCTGACCAAAGGTCAACAAGATCAATAAAAACTAAACTTACAAAAGAAAATATTGCAAATTTAATTCCATTTGTTCTGTAAGCGAAAATTATAAATATTAAAAGTATGATTGGAAAAGGAATAAAATTAAAAAGAGAGTCTAAACTATTTAATACAGTGTCTATAGGTGCTGAAATTTTTTTAAAGAGTGGCCTTTGTTCAAACAGCCACTCTTTAATATTTCCTTCTATCCATTCACCTATTGGAATGTATATTTCGTAATCTGATGGGGCTAATTTTAAACTCATTAAAATTAACCTGAACCTTTACTTGATCCAACTATCAAACGTACTTTGATTAGCTTTTATCCATTCAGCTGCGTGTTTCTTAATAGCTTTTTCGCTTTTCTCACCCTTGTTCATCTTCAAGTTCTGAGCAGCAATATCTCCAAGAGGTATTGAGGCTTTTTTAAGCATTTTTTCTACCTTTGGATTTGCTTTAAGAAAATCTACGTTAGCTGCTGGTCTAATGTCATCAGCACCAAAACCTAAATTTACTTTAGATTTTGTAGCATTAGCGATCTTAGTAGGTTTTGTTTTACTGTATGGAACTTCAATCCAAACTACATCTTTACCAAGTTTTAAAGCACCAACAGTCCAATTAGGCGTCCATGTATAAAATAGAATTGATTTTCCATTTTTATACTTAGACACTGCATCTGCCATTGAAGCCGAGTAGTCTGCTTTTACTGGATTGATAAATTCACCTAATCCAAGTTCATCAAAGTGTTTTGTGATTTGTTTTTCACAACCCCAACCCGGAGGGCAAGCAACCATATCTGCTTTTCCATCTCCATTAGAGTCAAACTCTTTCGCATGTTTTTTGATATCCATTACGCTTTTGATACCAAATTTATCTGCTGATTTTTTATCGATTAAGTAACCTTGGGCTCCTCCACCTTTCATTACATAACCAACTGGTTTAACTTTTCCTTTAGATTCTGAAATGTAACTATTATGAGTTCCGAACCAGCCGTTCACCCATAAATCAACATCACCTGATGTTGCTGCTACATAAAACACTTGAGGTTTCATTACAGTTGGGCCTGAAACTTTGTAACCCATTTTCTCAAGAGCTGCCTTATAGATCTCAGCCTGAAAATAACCTGTATCCCAGTCTGCCTTACCCATTTTGATCTCATTGGCAAATACAGCACTACTAATAGTAAGAGCTGCAATTATTGATACTAAATGTTTTAAATATCTCATCTTCCCTCCTAAATTTATAAAATTTTAACATGTATAAATTTTGAATGTAACCGTAATACAACTAAAAAGTGAGATATGTCTTATATGCGCACTATCGTGCGCATATATTCTTATTTGCTAATTTATTTTTAGTTTATCCAACTATTAAAAGTTTTTTGATTTGATTTAATCCACTCTTCAGCATGTTTTTTAATTGCTTTTTCACTTTTCTCACCCTTATTCATTTTTAAGTTCTGAGCAGCAATATCAGCTAAAGGAATAGATGCTTTTTTTAAAAACTTTTCTACTTTTGGATTAGCTTTTAAAAAATCAACATTCGCAGCTGGTCTAATGTCGTTCACACCAAATCCCATATTAAGTTTTGACTTTGTTGCATTTGGTACGCTAACAACTTTTGTTTCACTAAAAGGAGCTTCGATCCAAACTACATCTTCACCTAATTTTAAAGTGCCGACTGTCCAGTTCGGAGTCCAAGTATAAAATAAAACAGATTTACCGTTTTTATATCTTGAAATTATATCTGCCATAGCAGCTGAGTAATCTGCTTTTATTGGATTAATAAATTCACCCAGACCAAGCTCTTCAAAATGCCTTGATATAATTTTTTCACAACCCCATCCTGGATGACAAGCAACCATATCTGCTTTACCATCACCATTTGAGTCAAACTCTTTAGCGTGATTTTTTATATCCATTACAGATTTAATGTTAAATTTATCTGCAGTTTTTTTGTCAATTAAGTAACCTTGCAAGCCACCACTTTTTGCAACGAAACCAACAGGCTTAACCTTACCCATTGCCTCTTTGACATAAGAATCGTGATTTCCAAACCATCCATTAACCCAAAGATCCATATCTCCTGCAGCTGCCGCAACATAAAATACCTGTGGTTTCATAACAGTCGGGCCTGTAACTTTATAACCCATTTTTTCTAGTGCTTTTTTATAAACTTCTGCTTGAAAATAACCTGTGTCCCAATCAGCTTTACACATTTTTATTTCTTTTGCATTTATTGATAAACTTAATGTTGAAACAAAAACTATTGTTATTAATATTTTTAATAATTTCATAATTATCCTTCTGTTGATATTATATTAATTTATAAAGAATTTTAATGAAAAGAGAGTATTGTCGCAGAAATATTTAAAGTTGATTTAATCTTTTTTACACTTTTTACAGATACCAAAAAATTCTAAGTTAAATCTTTTAAATTTCATTCCTTTTTTATGATTAAAACCTGATAAATATTTTGAAAGTTTGGTATCGCTGATCTCATCAACCATTTCGCAACTTTCACAAATTGAAAATGCTGTTGCTTTTGAAATTTCACAATCTGAGCTTCTGCATGCAACAAAAGCATTTTTACTTTCTATTTTATGAATTTTTCCCATTCCAATCAACTTATCCAATGCTCGATAAATTTGTTGAGGGGCTTTAATTCCTTTTTTTTGTACATTAAATAATATGGAATAAGCTTTTAAAGGACCTTTTGCCTTCTCAATAATATCTAAAACTATTTGTTGGTTTCTAGAAAGTGTTTGTGCTCTTGCCATAAATATAATTTACTAATTAATTATCATTTTTTCAATTCGGAATATTTTTTAAACTTTAAAAGTGAAAAACAAAAAAGTATTAAAGCTGCGGTTATTATTGATGGACCTGATGCGGTATTAAATTCTAAAGAAGAAAATAATCCTATTAAAATAGATAATAGTCCTCCAATTGTCGATAAAATAACCATCTGTAATGGATTGTTAGATATATTTCTTGCAAGAGCTGCGGGAATTATTAGCATTCCAGTTATTAAAAGAAGTCCGACTATTTTAATTGAAATAGCAATTATTGCTGCCATCAAAATTGTGAATATTGCATTATACCTATCAGGGTTCATCCCTTCTGCTTTAGCTAAATCATAATTTATTGTGGAAGCAAACAAAGGTTTCCAAATAATCTTTAAAATTATTAAAATAAATACGCCACCACCCCAAATTAATAACAAATCACTTTGACTTACAGCTAATATATCGCCAAATAACAAACCCATAACATCAAATCTAATAGTTGTTAAAAATCCAATAATTACAAGTCCTATTGCTAGCGATGAATGGGCTAATAAACCTAACAAAGCATCGTTAGGAAGATTTGTTTTAGTTTGTAATTGAAGGAGAAAAATTGCTAAAACTGCTGATATTAAAAAAACTGAAAAAGCAATATTAAGTTCAAATACCAAAGCCATAGTTACACCTAATAAAGCTGAATGCGCAAGTGTACCTGCAAAAAAAGACAATCTTCTCCAAATTACAAAGCATCCTATTGGACCTGTTATTAAAGCTATTCCAATTCCTGCAAGTAAAGCTCTTATAAAAAAATCATTAAGCATATTATTTTTGATCTATTGTTCCATCTTGAGAGTGAGTATGATCATGTTTATGCTCATATAAAGATAAGATATTGGAAGCTCTATCTCCGAACAATTCCTTATATTTACTGTCTTTAACGACTTTATGAGGTGCTCCAGAACAACATACATGTCCATTTAAACATAATACAAAATCAGTTGCAGACATTACTACATGTAGATCATGTGAAATTAAAAGAATTCCACATTTCATTTTTTCTGAAATTTGTTTGATTAATTCATATAGAGCAATTTCACCTTTAAAATCAACACCTTGTACTGGCTCATCAAGAACTAATAATTCTGGTTTTTTAGAAATAGCTCTTGCTATCAAAACTCTTTGGAACTCTCCTCCAGATAAATTACTTAAACTTTTATTTTTTAGGTGTTCAACACCAGTTAAATTTAAAGCAATATTAATTTGATCTTGAGTTAATTCTTCTGTCAAAGTCATAAAATCCAATACTCTTATTGGCAAGGTCCAATCTATTGAAATTTTTTGAGGCACGTATCCAATTTTGTCAGTATATTTTTTAACTTTGCCATCTATCTTTTTATAAATTCCTAAAGCAATTTTTGCTGTTGTTGATTTCCCAGAGCCATTTGGACCTATCAAAGTGACTAACTCACCTTGTTTAATCTCAAATGAAACTCCTTTAACTAAAGATTTGTCATTTATAGAAACGCCAGCATTTTCAACCTTTAGTAGAACTTTATTTTTATTTTCCATATTAAAAACCTTGACCTCAAATATGTTATATTATAACAAACGTTATATTATAACACTATGATAAACAAATTTATTAAGCTTACAATTACTTTATTTTTTACATTAACTCTAAGTTTTTCTGCCAATGCAGAAATTAAAGTTGTGGCTTCTATTAAACCAATACATTCACTAGCTAGTTATTTGATGGATGGAGTGGGTAAACCAGATTTAATTGTTGATGGATATAATTCTCCACATGGATTTGCATTAAAACCATCACACGCTAAAATGTTGCAAAATGCTGACTTAATATTTTGGGTTGGCGAAGACTTAGAAACTTTTTTAGAAAAACCATTAAAATCAATAGCAAAAAAAGCTGAAAAAATAGAATTAATGGAAATCAAGGGTGTAAAAAAATTAGAATTCAGAGAAAGAAACATATTCGAAGGGCATGATGATCACGGACACGATGATCATAAAGAACATGGTCATAAAGAGGATAAACATGATGATCATAAAGAACATGGTCATAAAGAGGATAAACATGATGATCATCACGAGCATGCTCACGGCGAACACGATCCGCATATTTGGCTTGATCCAATAAACGCAAAAGCAATCTTAAGTGAGATGGCAGAGCATTTAATTGAAAAAGATCCAAACAATGCATCTGCTTATAAAGCTAATTTAAAGAAGGCTCATAAAGCTTTAGACAATCTTACAAAAAAAGTTAAATCTGAGCTAAAAGGAGATTTTAAATCTATTGTATTCCATGATGCCTACCAGTATTTTGAAAAAAGATTTAATGTAAATGTTTTGGGAGCTTTTACAGTTAATACAGATGTATTACCAGGAGCTGAGCAATTGGCTGAAATCAGAGAAATAATTGAACATGAAAAAGTAACTTGTGTATTTTCAGAACCTCAATTTAATCCAGATATTATAAAAGCAGTTGCAAAAGATACCAATATTAAGACTGGAGTTATAGATCCATTAGGAGCAACTCTTGATCCAGGAAAAGATTTATACTTTGATTTAATAAGAAATATGTATGCTTCTTTTAAGAGTTGTTAAATAATTTATCTTTCAATAACCATAGTATCTTTAGAGCCACCACCTTGAGAACTGTTTACAATAGTACTTCCTTTTTTAAGAGCTACTCTAGTTAATCCACCTGTTGTAACCCAGGTTTTTTTACCGGTTAATACAAATGGTCTAAGGTCTAAATGTCTTGGCTCAATTCCCTCTTCAGAAATTGTGGGATTAGTAGATAAAATTTCTAATGGTTGTGCAATATAATCGCAAGGTTTAGCTTTAATTTTATCTATCATATTTTCTCTTTCTTCTTTTGAAGCTTTAGGACCAATTAATATTCCATTACCACCTGATCCATTAGTAGGTTTTACAACTAATTTAGAGATATTTTCTATAACATGATCTTTATGGATTTTTTTTCTACATAAAAATGTTTTTACTTGTTTTAGTTTTGGTTCTTCGTTTAAATAAAACTTAATCATCTTATCAACGTAAGAATAGATAGCTTTATCATCTGCTATTCCTGTCCCGGGTGCATTTACAATACCAACATTACCTTTACGCCAACATTTAAATAGACCAGGTACTCCCAGCAAAGAATGTTTATAAAAAACTTTTGGATCTAAGAAGTTATCGTCTATTCTTCTATAAATACAATCAACTTTCATAGGACCTGTTACAGTTTTCATATAAACAAAATCTTTTTCAACGAATAAATCTTTTCCTTCAACAAGCGCTATACCCATTTGTTCTGCTAAAAATCTATGTTCGAAATAAGCTGAGTTATATCTTCCTGGAGTTAACACACACATATGTGGGTTTCTTGTTTTTCGAGGGACACATTCAAGCATACAGTGATATAATTTGTTTGGATATTGATGAACTGAAGAAACTTTGTATTTTGTAAATAATTCAGGAAAGACATCTCGCATTACCATTCGATTTTCAAGCATGTAAGAAACTCCTGATGGAACACGCAAGTTATCTTCTAGAACCATGAACTCACCATTGATATTTCTTATTAAATCAATTCCTGAAATGTTGGACCAAGCTTTATATTTAGGTGAAAAACCATAGCACTCTCTTAAATAAAATGGAGAATTAAAAACTAAATCTTCAGGAATAATATTGTCTTTAAAAATTTTTCTGTCGTTGTAAACATCGTCTATAAAAAGGTTAAGAGCTTTTACCCTTTGAAGTAGTCCTTTTGAAACCTTAGCCCAATCTTTTTTTAGAATAATTCTAGGAATAATATCTAAAGGCCATTTTTTTTCCTGAAGTTTTTTTCCTGATGAGTAAACTCGAAAATTTATTCCCCTAGCATTTATTGTGCTTGCACAATTTTTTTCAATTTCATTTAATTTCTTAATCCCGTGCCTCTCTAAAATGTGTGATATAATAATAGCTTGCCTACGCAACTTATGGTCAGAGTTTAAGTACTCGTCATAAGTTTTTTTAGAGTCATATTTTTTCCACAAATTAACCATATAACAATTCTTTATAGTTTAATGCCTTTATCAAATGCACAAATTCGATAATAGCTATGATAATTAAGAATTGAATATTTACTGTTTTTTAAATAAGAATTCACCATGACATATTGTATTGGTATTAAGACTAATGAAGGCGTTGTCTTGGCCTCTGACTCTAGAACAAACGCTGGTTTAGATAATGTAAACATTTATTCCAAAATGCTTACATATGACGTTGGTGATAGAACAGTTGTGATTGTTACTTCAGGAAATTTGGCAACATCTCAGGCAGTTTTTAAATCCATTGAAAAAGATATAAAAGAAAATTCTGCTTTAAATCTTAATAAATGCAAAGATTTTGAGCAAATAGCTTCATATGTAGGTAAACTTACGATTAAACATTCATCTCCAGACGGGGTGAACACAGACAGCCTTGTTTTAGGAGCTACATTTATTATTGGAGGGCAAATAAGAGGTCAAGATTTAGAATTGTACTTAGTTTATCCTCAAGGAAATTATATAAGACCAGCTGATAGTAAACCGTACTTGGTAATTGGTGAAGTAAAGTACGGTAAACCAATACTTGATAGAGTTATAACTCCAAATGTATCTATAGGTGATGCATCGAGGTGTGCTCTGATCTCTATGGATTCTACACTTAAAAGTGATTTAACAGTTGGTCCACCTATAGATATCGCTGTTTATAAAAAAGATCAAAAAAAATTATCTTATCTCAAATGTCTGAGTACATCTGACGAAGATTATAAAAGAATTTGTAATCAGTGGTCTGATAAGGTTTTGCAAGTTTTTGATACTTTTCCTAAATTTGATTGGGAATAAAATATAATTTAAAAATTACCTAAAATTATAGAATTTTATTTTATATATTCCTTTTTTATCAGCGGATACATATATATTTCCACTTTTATCCTCATAAAGAATATTCTTATCATCAGTAACAAAATGCCTTAAAACTAGATTTCCTAATTGAATTTTTTCAATAGACTCTACTTTATTTAACTTATTATTAAGTAAAAAAATAATTAGTGAATGTCCTTTTCTTAAATTATTTCCGTAAAGTGACAAAGCAATTAAACAATTTTTTTTGTAATAATCTTTAATAACTTGAGGACAATTATTTAAACTTGAAATTCCTACTGAGGGTACAAATGCAAAAAGTGGTTCCTCAAAATTATTTTGTTCATGATTAACGCTAAAAGATGAGCCATCTCCTCCATCATCTTTTAAATAATTTGTTCCGTAAGAAACTTTAGGCCAACCAAAATTTTTTCCCTCTTTAACTTTATTTAATTCATCTCCTCCTTTAGGTCCATGTTCCACATTAAATACTTCATTATTTAGTATAGTTAATCCTTGTGGAACTCTGTGTCCTTTTGAAAATATACCTATTTCTAACTTATTTGATGAATTAACGATTGCATTATTAAGATTCTCTTTTTTAATTTGAAGTATCTTTCCAAATTTTGAGTTATCCGATTGTGCTAACAAACTATTTTTACTTGCATGTTTTTCTGGAGTTCCTAAAGAAAATAAAATTTTATTTTCTAAGTGTATATTCGAGCTACCTAAGCCATTAAAATCATTATTTTTAGCTACTTCTGGTAAACAAGCGCTTCTGAAAAGTTCTTT